>PEWQ01000120.1 GCA_002780065.1 Candidatus Hydrogenedentes bacterium CG07_land_8_20_14_0_80_42_17 | reverse complement strand
CGAAGCCTGCCGTCCTGGGTCCGGGTGCAACCCTGGGGGTTGCGGGCGCTCTCAGTTGTGTACAATATTTTCTGCAAAAAGAAAAAGAGAATTACTTTTTTCTTACGAATTTGCAGAAAATTATTGGCACAACTCTTGACGATGTGCTCTCGAAGGGTTCGCGTCGCCCAGATGCGGAAGTCAGTGCCGCGCCGAGAGTTGACGCGGTACCCGACGGAGATGATCATATCAAGGTTGTAGAAATCCATCTTTCTGATCCTGCCGTCAGCGGCAACTTGTGCATTTTTTGCACAGGTTGCCGCCGCGGATAATTCTCTGGTTTTATAGATATTATGAATGTGGCGCAGAATGACAGTGCGGTCTTTTTCGAAGAGTTCCGCCATCTGATGAGTCGTTAACCAGATGGTCTCCGCCTCCAATTTGACACTCAAAACCGTCGACTGGTCCGAAGCACGATAGATGACGATCTGACCGCCGACGGATCCGAGCATGTCCTTCTTCATATTCTCCATCAGCAGAGCTGCATCAATGCATGGTAGCCATCGCGTTGATACTGATCCAACAGACGATACATTTCCGACTGTTGATATTCCCATTCAGAGACGGTCATTTCATGTCCGCGGAAAAACTCCATCAGCGACTTGGCGTAAATATCGTAGGAAAGATATTCACGGGTGTGACGTTCGATGATGCGCAGAATCTCTGGTGTAACCTCTTCGGCGTCTTCCCTTTCGCTCCCGATGTCGGGGCCCGGCTGAGGCGAGCCGGTCACCGCCTCCTGAAGAGCATTGACCTGACGGCCGGAGATCTGGATGTTCAGCTCTATGTTCTCAATCATTCCATGATAGGTAAAGTTGGATGATCCAACCAGCGCCATGGATCCGATCATACGTTGTCGTGCGTGGGTGATGTAGGCTTTGGCATGAAATTTATCCTTACGGTAGACGCGGCAATGAATCTTGCCCGAGCGGATGGCCTCGACAATCACAGGGACTCTTGAGAGAAAATCGTTTTTCTCCTTCTCCTTTTCGATGCTGTCATCCAGTCGCTTCTGTGCTATTGGAAAACGATCTTCGAAAACTTTTTTTGTTCGCAGTGAAACTTCATCGCCCATCAATATCCGGATGCGGTCGACCTTCTGCCATTCGTCCTTCAAGGCGAGGAGCGAGCCAATCTCGAAGTAACCAGTGGCAATATCTATGGCTTCGGAAAGGGCGCACTATTCCTTAAGATACTGCAGGACCTTCCAATCGGCGTCGGAATTGTCAACTATGAAGAAATCAGAACCGGATTTTTGATCTTGAGATGTCATGATATTGCTACTTTCATTAGAGAAGTTTCCTCCCCTTTGATAATGTATGGTGAAATGATATGTGATGTCAATAATAGAGACTAACTTTTTGGGAAAGCACGGGTACATCGTGTCCCTTCGGCAACGATGCATACAGAGCAATAAATTATTTGACAATTTCCCTGAAAAAATAATCATGTTTAAAGGAATTTGGTGTGCTAAAATTTTTATTGGCATTAACAATTATTTTTTCTATTTTAGTTTCATGCTCTGCTCATGAAAAGGAGGATGAAGAAGTGACTAAAGGTGACTCTCAAATCGTTCTGACAAGCGATGGGTTCAAGAATAATGAATTAATGCCTGACCGTTATAGCTATAGAAATAATAATATTTCTCCTTATCTTGCATGGGAAAAGATTCCGGTAAATACAAAAAGTTTTGTTATTATATGCGATGATCCTGATGCGCCTGTCGGCACATGGGTGCACTGGGTGATAGCTAATATTCCTTCATCCGACACATGCATTTCTGAAGCAGTACCTAAAGTCAATACCCTTGATAATGAAGCGATCCAAGGAGTTAATGATTACGGTGAAATCGGATACGGCGGTCCTGCTCCACCATCTGGAGTTCATAGATACTTTTTCAAAATATATGCGCTGGATACCGTATTACAATTGCCTAACGGCTTTACAAAAAAAGATGCGCTTAGCGCAATGGAAAACCATATTCTCGGTTACGGCGAACTTATCGGAAGATACGCGCACAAATAAAAAATCATAAAAAGTAAAAAAGTTCAAGCCTGACCCCTTAAACTTATTCCCCGGTCGAGCCGAAGCCTCCTTTGCCTCGTTCGCTTTCTTCCAATTCATCCGCTTCCTGCCATTCTATTCTCTCGACCTTTGCAAGCACTGCCTGAGCGATTCTATCACCGGGGCTTATAGTGACATGTTTGTCAGATGCATTGAAGAGTATTACGCAGACCTCTCCCCTGTATCCTGCATCGATTGTTCCCGGAGTATTCAAAACTGTAAGTCCCTTCTTTATCGCAAGCCCTGATCTAGGTCGAACCTGAATTTCGTAGCCAACCGGAATCTCGAACGAAAGTCCTGTCGGAATCAATGCCCGGCCCAAAGGCGGTATCACAACCTCAGTGCCGTCCGCGCACAAGTCGACTCCTGAATCGCCTTCGTGCGCCTCCTTCGGCAACGGTACGTCCCGCAGTCTCTTTACTTTAATGATTACACTTTTATTAGACATTTCGAATCTCCTTTCCAAAGATGATTAACTCATCGCGCGGCTATCATTCGGAATAAATTATCATCGCGCATTGAGCGCCACTCATTCACTTTTCTTCGCCAAAGTCCGAAAGCAATTCCCGAAACGAATCTACAGAATCTAATTCGTTGTAAACCGACGCGAACCTGATATACGCAACAGGATCCATCAACTTCAATCCGGCAAGAACCTCCTTGCCAATATCTATCGAAGGAATCTCCCGCCTGCCTTCATCTCGAAATGTCCGCTCGATACTCGATATGAACTGTTCGAGCGTCTCCAACGGAATCTTTGTCTTCTTGCACGCGGAAAAAACTCCGGCTAAAAGTTTCTCTCTCGAAAATATCTCCCTGGTCCCGTCTTTCTTCACAACAACAAGCGGCTCCATCTCCATTCGCTCATACGTAGAGAACCTCCTGTCGCAGTCGTGACATTCTCTCCTGCGCCATATCACAGTTCCGTCGTCCCATGCTCTAGTCTCAATCACACCAGTCTCACCGGTTTTGCAAAATGGACATTTCATCTTCTCACCCTTTTCCTTGTATCAAATAACTCTGTTCAATTCGAATAAATTTTTCTTCCATACCGGAACTCCGCAATACCCTTTGCCTTCAGGGCATGCCGGCGTCAGCCCGCGTAGAAGCCGCAATGAGCATGGCGGCGAAATATATTTTCCTATCTTCGGCAATTCTTTTCTCACAGCAAGAACCTCCTCTTTTGCCGCCTGCCATATCTCTTCCTGAGCATTCAAGCAGAGTCTCATCGCCCACTTATGCCTGAACGAAAGCAAATCTCCAGACTCTCGCAATCGAATCGGAAATGCGTTCGGCAGGAGATAAAGCACTGCTAAGAGCGCTTCTCCATCATTCAGAAGCTCGCGCATTCCGTCCCACAATTCGTTCATATAAGTTTCATAATAATCTTCAGCTGCTTTTGATTCCGCAATTAATTGAGGAATAACAAAATCCGGTTTGTCCGAATCGAATGTCTTCGCAAGCGGAGGTCTGACTCGAAGAATCATTCTGTGCCGCTGATTCTGAGAGTCGGCTGAGATAGAAAGTTTCTTTACGAACGTGAGCCTGATAAACGAAAGTGCGCGCGAAAGGTTGCTGTGATACGTTGGGTTCAGAGAATCGGCAAGAAGTGGATTGAACTGCGGATCGAGCGCAAAAGATAACGCAATTTCATCTGAAAGTTCTTCCTTCGTGGCGCCTAAAGCATTTCTGACTGCCTCGCATAAAATATCTTCTCCGCCGTAAATTCCTTCCAACAGACTTATTCTGCCATTCAGTTTTTCATCAAAGCTTCGAACCCATTCTGAATCTTTTCCTGAAACCGAACTTGTCTCGATTGAAGATTCGGCCGTAAACGGTTCAGTATCACAACGAAAAAAATCCGGTTCGATTCTTTCAACTTCCTCACACATTGCGCGAATAACTCTTTCAGCCTCTTCCATGCACTCGCTCGTCTCCGCCATCTTTCGGTATCTGTGCAGAGTCAGAGCAGAAATAGTATGATGAAGATGAGCAGTCGAGCAAATTGGAAGCAGATATCTAGAAACCTCCTGAGCCTTCTTCAATATTTCTTTTTCGAAATTTCCTCTTTTCTTTCTCGAAGGGAAACGGCCGTAATATGCATTCTCTGCAGACTGAAACAGAAGTTTGGTTAAATACTCGTAGGCATCGAATGCGCGTTCTGCAAGCATCAAAAACTTTTTTCTACCGTTTGGACTCAGTGCAGGAATAAAAATATTTTCAGGTTTCGCATGAACATATCTCTGAGAAACTTGATCCGAGTTATAAAAGGGATGGTCGTGCAGAAACGACCAGATGAAGAATCTCGAAACGCCCTCAAGCGCAAACTGAAAGTGAGCATGCTGACGAGTCGTATTGTGTCCCGCTCGAAAAGTGCGCTCAGCGATTTTAGCTCTGCGCTCGAGTTCAGACCTTTCTTTTTTCAAATCTTGCGGCGCAATCAATTTGGAACTGTAGCACGACATTGCCGCGGCAACTGAAATATCCGTAGGCCGTTCAAAATAATTCAGCAGTCTGACGCGAAGTGGAGCTCCATTTGAGTTATTCAAATCAAATTGTCCGATATCATGAACAGCCATTCGAAGTTCCGCAGGTCAAGCAGAGATAACAGCTCGCGTTCCTAATCATTACCGAGCCGCAATAAGGGCAGAACGGAGCATCAGACTGATTCTGAAATGTCTTCGCCTGATTTGTTTCCGTTTCCAAATTAAAAGCCGCGGCTCGTTGAGTCTCGGCTTGTTGATCCGCGGCTTGTTGATCCGCGGCTTGTTGAGTCTCGGCTCGTTGAGTCTCGGCTTGTTGATCCGCGGCTTGTTGAGTCTCGGCTCGTTGAGTCTCGGCTCGTTGAGTCTCGGCTCGTTGAGTCTCAGTGCAATGCGATTCATCACAACAGTTATTATCAGAGCAGTCGGACGATTTTTTTTCTTCCTTTTGAGGTAGAGATGTTCTTCGATCCAAAATCCCGAGCGAATGACGTTCTTCTTCTGAAAGAAATTTCGACGCAAGCCAGCGGAAACAATAATCTACGATGGACTTTGCCATAGGTATTTCATGGTTATTCGTAAATCCGGACGGTTCGAAACGGACATGGCTAAACTTTCTAACAAGCGCAGAGAGCGGCACTCCGTATTGAAGCGCAATCGAAGTCAAGGTCGCAATCGTATCTGTGAGCCCCGAGAAGGTACTTCCCTCTTTGGACATTTTGAGAAAAATCTCGCCCGGAGTTCCATCGTCGTACATTCCGACAGTTATGTAAGCCTCGAAACCCTGTATATCAAATCGATGAGTAATCGATCTTCGTTCCGCCGGCAATCTCTTTCGTAAAGGCCTCTGTGAAATTAATTGAGCAGCATTCTGTTTTTCTTTCGCAGCGCCGGTCGACAATGGTTGAGCTCGTTTACAGCCGTCTCTATAAACCGCAACTGCTTTCAGACCGAGTTTCCAAGCCGATACAAACGCTTCCTCAATATCCTTGATAGTCGCATCATTAGGCATATTCACTGTTTTAGAAATTGCGCCGGAAAGAAACGGCTGAGCCGCAGACATCATTCGGAGATGTCCCATCGGAGCAATAAATCTACGTCCGGCAGAAGGTCTGAACGCGCAGTCGAAAACCTGAAGGTCGCAGTCTTTCAAATAAGGCGCGCCTTCAATTGTTTCGTGCTCGTCAAGATACGCAAGTATCGTTCTGATTTCATCTTCAGAATATCCGAGTCGTTTCAGCGAAGGCCGAACACTGTTATTGGCGATCTTGATTGTTCCTCCACCTGAAAGTTTTTTGTATTTTATCAGAGCAATGTCCGGCTCGATTCCCGTAGTATCGCAATCCATCATGAAAGCGATCGTGCCTGTCGGCGCTAGAACTGTTGCCTGAGCGTTCCTGAAGCCGCATCGAGCTCCGTTTTCCAACGCGCTGTCCCAAACCGATCTGGCTTTTGCGACAATATCAAAAAGTTTTTCCGCTCGCTCCGCAGTCTCGGATGAAATATCGATACGCTCGATTTCATCTCGATGCATTCTTATTACATTGATGAATGATTCCCTGTTCTCCTCATACGCATCAAATGCCCCCATTGCAGAGGCAATAACAGATGACTGCATGTAAGCGGTTCCGGTAAGTAACGTAGTGATTGCTCCGCACCACGCTCTGCCTTGATGAGAGTCGTAAGGAATGCCTAAATGCATCAGAAGAGAACCCAAATTCGCGTAGCCCAATCCGAGCGGTCTATACCTATGCGAATTCTCGGCGATACTTTCTGTCGGATACGAAGATTCATCAACCAAAATTTCCTGCGCAGTGACCATGACTTGCGCAGTGTGAATGAACTTGTCTATATCGAAAATGACTCCTAGAGGATCATGGAATTTCAAAAGATTAATCGAAGAAAGATTGCACGCCGTATTGTCCAGAAACATATACTCGGCGCAAGGATTCGACGCGTTAATTCTGCCTGAGTTTTTGCAAGGGTTCCAGCGGTTGATTATGTCGTCAAACTGGATTCCTGGATCTCCGCAGGCATGAGCCGCTGCCGACATCTTCTGCATAACTTCCCGCGCCGACATGGTTTCAGCTATATCTCCGGTCGTCACAAAGTGAGTCTGATACTGCCCGTCGCCAAGATATTCTTCCATAAAATTGTCGGTAACCCGCACTGAATTGTTCGCATTTTGGAAAAAAACCGAAGCGTATGCCTCTCCGTTCACTGATCCGTCATAGCCCGCGTCAATAAGCGCATGAGCCTTCTTCTCTTCATGCAATTTGCATTCAATAAAATCGATAATGTCCGGATGGTCAATATTAAGTATCGCCATCTTTGCGGCTCGTCGAGTTTTTCCGCCGGACTTGATGACTCCGGCAAACGCGTCGAGTCCTTTCATGAACGAAACAGGTCCCGATGCTTTCCCGCCGCCTCTGACGCTCTCTTTAGATGACCTCAAAGAGGAATAATTCGTTCCGCTCCCTGATCCGTATTTGAAGAGCATTCCCTCAATTCTAGTTAGATTCAATATCGATTCCATCGTATCGTCGACTGAGTTAATAAAGCATGCAGAAGTCTGAGGTTTTTGCTCGACTCCAACGTTGAACCAGACCGGGCTGTTGAACGCCGCAATCTGAAAGAGGAGAATATAAGTCAATTCATCTTCAAATGTCTTTGCGTCTTCTTCAGAAAAGAAATATCCACCCTTTCTGCCCCAATTAGAGATGGTCTCGACAACGCGCGAAATTAAAGAACGAATCGACTTTTCACGTTCAGGAGTATTAATCGAGCCGCGAAAATATTTTGATGCAACTATATTCACGGCCAGATCCGACCAAGTCACCGGAGCAGACACATCTTTCTGTTCAAATATTACTTTCCCAGAATCATCGGTAATAGCCGCAGTTCTAAAATTCCACTCAACCATCGAGTAAACATCTTCACCCTCTCGAGTAAAAATTCGTTCAATTTTAAGAGCCTTCGAATTTTTAATTTGACCCGCTCTACTATGTTCCGCATTACGATGTTCCGCATTGTTTGTTTCGATCATTTCCGCTTTCACAAATATCCTCCCTCGAATGGTTTTTCCGAAGTTTCAACGCATAATACGCCGAACTCCAAATAGAATCTTATCCGCATATATGGCA
Organism: Candidatus Hydrogenedentes bacterium CG07_land_8_20_14_0_80_42_17; assembly: GCA_002780065.1. Classification (GTDB taxonomy): domain Bacteria; phylum UBA8481; class UBA8481; order UBA8481; family UBA8481; genus UBA8481. The sequence continues at coordinate 28,707 of PEWQ01000120.1, read as the reverse complement.
TCAGTCAATATAAAAATCACTACATTTGTATAACTCTTTCCACAGGTTTCAAATTAATTTAGAAAAATTTTCTTGACCTAACCAAATTTTTGCTAAATTATGTGTTGCCATAATCAAGAACGTTATCACTAAATATAAGGATATGCAAATAAATATACCCATGTATTTAGTGAGCGCACTTCCCACTCGGAGGAAAAAGTATGGCTTACTATATCGGAATGAATCGCAAAGCAAGATTAGCGTATGGATTTGATGAGGTGGCACTTGTGCCCGGTCAGCGCACTGTAAATCCTGATGAAGTTGATATTACTTTTCAATTGGAAAAAAATAATTTTCAAATTCCAATTATTGCGTCGGCGATGGACGGAGTTGTAGATGCTAAATTCGCTATTGAACTTTCCGGATTGGGTGGTCTTGCAATTCTAAATCTCGAAGGCGTTCAGACTCGATATGAAAATCCAAACGAAATTCTTGATGATATCGCAAAATCAACACCCGAACGCGCAACGAAATTGCTTCAAAAGCTGTATGAACCTTCTGTTCAGCCCAAATTAATTCAAAAGCGAATTGAAGAGATAAAAAAAGCCGGAGGAGTTGCAGGAGTTTCTGCCACACCACAAAAAGCGGAAGAGTATTACAATTACGCGATCGAGTCTGGAGTTGACGTCTTCGTGGTTCAATCCACAGTTGCTACTGTGAGGCACATCTCGACCGCATACAAAACGCTTGATCTTGCCGCGTTCTGCAAGAATGCAAAGGTTCCGATCATCGTCGGCAATTCAGTCACATTCGAAATGGCTCTGGAACTGATGGCGGCAGGGCCTAGCGCGCTTCTTATTGGAATCGGGCCCGGCGCGGCATGCACGACTCGAGGAGTTCTAGGCATCGGAGTTCCACAGGTCACTGCGACCGTTGACTCTGCCGCGGCGCGAGACCTCTTCTTCAAACAAAGCGGTAGATACGTCCCGATAATTACGGACGGAGGCATGACATCAGGCGGAGACATCTGCAAGGCATTCGCATCAGGAGCAGACGCTGTCATGATCGGTTCAGCTTTCGCAAAAGCTAAAGAAGCTCCAGGCCGCGGCTTTCATTGGGGAATGGCAACTCCTCATTCGAATCTCCCCAGAGGCACGCGCATAGAAGTCGGCATCACTTCCTCTCTGGAGCAAATTCTTTTCGGGCCGGCTACTCTCGACAACGGAACTCAAAATATAGTCGGAGCTATACGAACATGCATGGGGTCTGTCGGAGCAAAGAACATTAAAGAATTTCAAATGACCGAGCTCATCATCGCACCGGCAATAAAAACCGAAGGCAAGCTTGCTCAAAGAACTCAACACATTGGAATGGGAAAAAACTGATTATGACTGAAGTTGCAATTCTCGATTTCGGCTCGCAATATACTCAGCTCATAGCGAGAACCATCCGCAGTCTTGGTGTCTTCTCAACAATTCGTCCCTACGATGCCACTCTAAATGAACTGCAAAAAAGCAAAGTCTCAGCCGTAATATTGTCCGGAGGCCCTGCAAGTGTATGGAATGAAAACGCTCCAAAATGCGATCCGGAGCTTCTCGAAGGCAAAATTCCATTACTCGGAATATGTTACGGAATGCAAATGTTGGCGCACTCGCTTGGAGGTAAAGTTTCTCCGTCTTCTAATCGCGAATACGGAAAGACAAAAATTAAACTTGTTGAAGATTCTTTGCTCTTTTCAGCCGTCCCAAAAGAATTTTCTGTTTGGATGAGCCACGGCGACATAGTCGAAAAAGCTCCGCCCGGCTGGAAACTTCTGGCATTTTCCGCGAACGATCACAACCGAGTTTGCGTCGGCATAGAAAACTCAAGTCTTAAAATTGTCGGACTGCAATTTCATCCTGAAGTGACTCACACTGAATTCGGCAAGCAAATCATTTCGAATTTTCTTTTTCGAATCTGCGGTCTCGCTCCGACTTGGACGGCCGGAAAATTCATTGAGGAAAGCATCTCATCAATTCGAAATGTCGTCGGCGAAGAAAAAGTCGTTCTTGGGGTATCAGGCGGAGTTGACTCAACTGTGGCAACTCTGCTCTTTTACAAAGCAATCGGAGACAGACTCATACCTGTCTTTATCGACAACGGGCTTTTGAGAAGAAACGAGCGGCAGGAAGTAGAAACAAATTTTAACAAAGAGTTCGGAATCAAGCTGAGAGTTTGTGATGCGAGCGCGAGATTTCTATCTAAATTAGAAGCTATTTCGGATCCTGAAGCAAAGAGAAGAATAATCGGTAATACATTTGTGGAAACTTTTACTGAGGTTGTAAAAGGTATAGGAAAGAACGTAAAGTTTTTAGGGCAAGGAACTCTTTATCCCGACGTCATCGAGAGCAAATCGCCGAATAGAGGTCCGAGCGCCACAATTAAAACTCATCACAATGTCGGCGGGCTCCCTGAAGAACTCGGATTCGAACTGATCGAGCCGTTGCGCTGGCTCTTCAAAGACGATGTGCGGCGAGTAGGAAAAGAGCTTAGAATCAAAGAAGGACTTTTGAAGAGGCATCCTTTCCCCGGACCTGGATTAGCCGTTAGAATCATCGGAGCAATTTCACGAGAGCGACTCGAGATTTTGAAATTGGCGGATTCGATATTCATTGACGAATTGAGAAATGCGGATTGGTATGACAAAGTCTCACAGGCGCTGGCAGTTCTGCTTCCGGTAAGGAGTGTTGGAGTCATGGGCGACTTCAGAACGTATGAAGAGACTATTGCTCTTCGCGCAGTAGTGACACAAGATTTTATGACAGCGGACTGGGCGAAACTTCCGCCTGAGCTTCTTGAAAAGATTTCGAATAGAATCATAAACGAAGTAAAAGGAGTGAACCGAGTAGTTTACGATATTTCATCGAAACCGCCGGCCACAATCGAATGGGAATGAAAAAAGAAAAAGCATCTGCTTGTCAATCACGTGCGTGGGCGCACGTGCCTCCATTTAAATCAATAACTTTTTTTTGGAGGCGCCTCGCCTGCACTTGCAATTACACTCGAACAGTAGTCAATATAAAATATATTGGGAATTATCAATGAATAAAAAATCTTCGCGTAAGCCAAAAATCGGAATTGTTATCGGGTCAGATACCGACCTCCCGATAATGAATGAAACTATAGAGGTTCTTAAAAAATTCAATCTCGAATATGAAGTCCGCATTCTCTCTGCGCATAGAACTCCTGACGAAGCCTCAGAATACGCAAAAACTGCGCGTGACCGCGGAATAGAAGTGATAATAAGCGGAGCAGGCGGAGCCGCACATCTTGCCGGTTCGATCGCTTCGCAAACAACTCTGCCGGTACTTGCTGTGCCCATGCCGACTACTTCTCTTTACGGAATAGACAGCCTGTATTCGATCGTTCAGATGCCTGCGGGCGTTCCTGTAGCAAGTCTCGCAATCGGCAAACCTGGCGCAAAGAATGCCGGAATTCTTGCGGCGCAAATTTTAGCGTTGAAGTATCCAATAATTCAAAAGCAATTGGAAGAGATGCGCTCCGAGATGCGCCGCAATGTTTTAGCTAGAGACAAAAAATTAGTTAAAGATGGTGTAAGCTCTTATTTGAAATCATCATCTTCGAGTTTCATAACAAAAAAAAGACGGAGGAATAAACGATGACTCTTCCAGCTCCGAATTATCGAGGCAAAGTCCGCGACGTTTATGTTCTCGGTGATAAGCTGATCATTAACGCTTCAGACCGAATAAGCGCATTCGACGTAGTATTTTCCGAACCGATTCCCGGAAAAGGAAAAATCCTTTCACAGCTCTCGGTATTTTGGTTTCTTAACGCTCCAGGATTTTCTAACATCATGCCGAATCATTTAATCGAAACCGATCCAAGAAAATATCCTTCGCCTTTTTGCGAGCACACTGAAGAACTCGCAGGCAGATCAATGATGGTCATGGAAGCGAAAAGAATCGATTTCGAATGCGTAGTGCGGGGATACCTTGCAGGCTCCGCATGGAAAGAATACAAAAATTTTGGGACAGTGAATAAAACAATTCTGCCCAAGGGATTGAAGGAATCAGGAAAATTATCCGAGCCGATATTCACGCCGGCGACAAAAGCAGAGAGCGGTCATGATGAAAATATTTCATTCAACGAGATGTCCAACAAAATCGGAACTGAATTTGCAGGAAAGCTGAAAGATTTGTCAATAAAACTTTATTTGTCCGCCGCAAAATTTCTTTTGGAACGCGGGCTTATTCTTGCAGATACAAAATTCGAATTTGGGTTCGACAAAAACAACGAAATTATTTTAATCGATGAAGTTCTGACACCTGACTCATCGAGATATTGGTTCAAATCCGAATACAGGCCTGGAAGGACTCAAAATCCATTTGACAAGCAGTTCCTGCGCGACTTTCTGGAAGAGTCCGGATGGAACAAAGAACCTCCAGCGCCAAAACTTCCGCAAAAAATTATTCAAGGGACACTAGAACGCTACAAAACAGCATTTCGACTCATCACAAAAAAGGAGCCGTCGCTATGAAATATCTCGTAATCATTCTTCCGAAGGATGAAGTTCTCGATCCGCAAGGCGAGGTAATTCTCGATGCCGCGCATTCGCTGGGATTTAAAGAAATTGCTTCTATTCGAGCAGGAAAGTCATTTCTTGTCGAAATCAATAATGGAGAGGATTCAGGTCGTTTGAATGAGATTGCGAACAAATTGCTGTCAAACCCGCTCGTCGAAACTTTTTCAATACAAGCCCTAACTCCTCTACCAGAGAAAGTGCGAAATAATTGAAAAATGAAAATTGGAAAAATAAAATTTTCAATTTGCACTTTCCAATTTGCAATTTCAAATATAACGGGAGATGTCATGGAGGCACAGGCGCTCCGCGTCAATGGACGCCACGCGTCAATGGACGCCACGCGTCAATGGACGCCACGCGTCAGAGAAAGTGCGAAATAATTGAAAAATGAAAAAAAGATGAAGCTGTCATGAAGAAAAAAAATATTTTTGCCGTTGTCACTTTTCCCGGATCAAATTGTGATCGAGACTGCGTAAAGGCTGTTCAGTCGCTGGGAATAAACACCGAATCAGTTTGGCATCGGTCGACATCTCTCGAAAAATATTCAGCTGTAATTCTACCCGGCGGATTTTCTTATGGCGATTATCTGCGTGCAGGCGCAATTGCGAGATTCTCACCTATCGTAAACTCTGTAATCGAATATGCGCGAAAAGGCGGACTGGTAATCGGAATCTGCAACGGATTTCAAATTCTGGTCGAAGCAGGACTTCTGCCCGGAGCGCTCCTGAAAAACAACTCTCTTAAATTCGTATGCAAATATGTTAAACTGATCTGCGAACGCACTAACACTTCATTTACCTCTGCATGCAAGCGAGAGCTTTCACTACCGATCGCGCACGGACAAGGCAGATATTACGCTGACAATAATGAACTGAAAAAACTCGAAGACAGCGGCGGAATTGTATTCAGATACGCGTCCGATAATGAGAACTGCAACGGCTCGATAAATAATATCGCAGGCATCATCAACGATACAGGCAACGTAATGGGAATGATGCCTCATCCCGAACGTTCAGTCACTTATCTTTCAGGAAGTATTGACGGAAGAAGCATCTTCGAATCGATGATAAATGCATTGGAGACAAAACAATGAATGTAATCAGCGATGAAAAATTAACTCTTGAACTTGGAATGACAGCAGAAGAGATTGAACTCGCGAGAAAAATACTCGGAAGAGAACCTACATGGACTGAATACGGAATATTCTCCGTCATGTGGTCTGAACACTGCTCATACAAAAGTTCAAAACCACTTCTTGCAAAGCTTCCCACCAAAGGCAAACAAGTAATTCAAGGCCCCGGCGAGAATGCCGGTGTAATCGCGCTCGACGAAAATATTGCTATAGTTTTCAAAATAGAATCACACAATCATCCCTCAATGGTCGAACCTTATCAAGGCTCTGCAACCGGCGTCGGTGGAATATTGAGAGACATATTTACAATGGGTGCACGGCCTATAGCGCTTCTGGATTCGCTTCATTTTGGTGATCCATCGATCAATGATAAAAAAAAGCTTTCGAAGCAGGAAAAAAATTCGTTGAGAGGAACTGTGCGCGGTGTTATTGCAGGAATTTCTGATTACGGAAATAGTGTCGGCATTCCGACTGTCGCGGGCGAACTGCATTTCGATTCCCGATATCAAAAAAACTGTCTTGTGAATGTCATGGCAGTTGGAATTGGTAAACGAAATCGAATCGCAAACGCTAAAGCTCAAATCCCCGGCGAACAGGTTTTATACTACGGCAATTCCACTGGCCGCGACGGCATTCACGGAGCAACTTTCGCGTCCGATGTTTTTGATGGGAAAGAAAAAGACCGCAGGCCGAACGTTCAGATTGGCGACCCGTTCATGGAAAAAAGAATCATGGAGGCGACTCTGGAATTAATCGAAGAGGGCGTAGTATCCGCAATTCAAGACATGGGCGCCGCAGGACTTACCTGCTCTTCATGCGAGATGGCGGCGCGCGGCGGCACGGGCATAGAGATCAATATTGATAAAGTCCCGCTTCGCGTAAAAGGTATTACGCCATACGAAATCATGCTCTCTGAATCTCAAGAGCGTATGCTCGCAGTTGTGAAGCCCGAGAATATTGATCGCGCAAAAGCAATTCTTTCGAAATGGGAACTGAACGCGACAATTCTCGGCGAAATAAGTTCCAACGGAATGATGGTTGTCAAAAGTAAAAAACAAAATGAAGATGAAGAAATATTTGCCGAGATACCTGCGGCTCGCATCTCCAACGAATCTCCGATTTATTCTCTCGAGGGAAAAGCTCCGAGTGATCTAAAAGACCGCTGGAGGCTCGATGTCGAATCGATACCGGTTCCCTCAAATTTAAATCAAACTCTATTCGATTTAATTTCGTCTCCGGAACTTTCTTCGCGCGCTTGGGTCTTCGAACAGTATGATCACATGGTCGGCACTTCCACTGTCTTGAAAACTATCGGCAGTTCCAGCACAGTAATGACTGTCGACGGTTCGTCTAAGGGCATTGCTGTCACGACGGATTCGTGCGCGAAAGCAGGATTCCTCGATCCGCGCCGCGGAGCTATAGAAGCTGTAGCAGAAGCCGCCAGAAACATTGCATGCTCAGGAGCGCGTCCCGTTGCAATTACAAATAATCTGAATTTTGGGAATCCTCGCGAGCCGGAAATATTTTGGCAAATGAAAGAATCGGTAGAAGGCATCTCAACTGCATGCATAGCTTTCGATACGCCGGTCACCGGAGGCAATGTATCGCTCTACAATGAAAGCGTGAATTTCAAAGGCGAGCGAATACCGATTCTTCCAACGGTAGTTATCGGCATGGTCGGAATTATCGACCGACCCGAACGCGCAATCGGTATCGCGGCTCGAGGTTCATCCGTTGTTCTCCTCGGCGATGCTAATCCAACTTTGGATGCGTCTGAATATTTGTTTAGAATTCACAACCGCCTGGCCGGCAGACCTCAAATGCCGGATCTGCTTCTTGAATCGAGACTGCAAAGATTTATGGTTGAGATGATAGAAAAAGAAATTATTCTTGGAGCAAACGACGTTTCGCAGGGCGGACTTGCAGTTGCCGCGGCAGAGATGTCAATTGCAGGAGGAATTGGAATGAAACTGAATCTGCCTTTTTCAAACAGAAAAGATATCGCGCTCTTCGGAGAAGCTCCTGGTCTCATTCTCGCGACATGTGAAGAAAAATCTCTCGAAGCGCTTCTTAACAAAGCTTCTAGTTCCGGAGTTCCTGCGAGAAAAATCGGCGAGCTCGAAGGTTTCGTTCTTTCGTTCGATAAAACTATTTCAATTAAATTAGCCGAACTTAAGAATGCATGGTCTAATACTCTGTATCAGCTCTTTGACGTGAGATCGAAATGAAGAAGATGATTCAATCAAATGAAGATAATAAGCATGCGTTAAAAACGCAGGCTAAAGCCTGCGGCTACCGATCGAAAAGAAAATGCAAGAATGTAATTCCCAAAGACGAATGCGGAGTTGTCGCTTTGTATAATGTTCCCTCCGCCTCTAAAATTGCGTATCTCGCGTTATACGCTCTTCAGCACCGCGGGCAGGAGAGCGCCGGCATTGTCACTTCTCACGAAAGCCGTCTCTGCATAAAAAAAGGAATGGGGCTTGTCAACGAAGTATTCAGAGAAGAAAGCGACTTTCAGATTCTGCCCGGCAACTCCGCAATAGGTCACGTCAGATATTCTACGTCAGGAGGCACATCGATAGAAAACAGTCAGCCTCTGCAGATAGTTTACCGCAGAGGAAGTCTCGCAGTGGCTCACAACGGAAACATCGTCAACGCGCTCGAGCTTCGAAAAAACCTCGAACGGACAGGCGCTATCTTTCATACAAGCGTGGACACTGAGGTTCTTCTTCATCTTCTTGCGCGTAATGTCGGCAATTTTGAAGATGCGCTTATCTCCGCGCTTTCAATAGTGAAAGGCGCATTTTCTTTAGTCATGATGAGTGAGAACAAAATTATTCTTGCGCGCGATCCCAACGGATTCAGGCCGCTAATTCTGGGAAAGCTCGGAGAAGGATGGATCGCCGCATCTGAAACATGCGCATTCGATCTAGTTGGAGCGGAATTTATTCGTGAAGTCGAACCTGGCGAAATTATTTTTATTGACGAAAGCGGACTTCGTTCCAGATTCCTCGCGCCGGCGGCGCATCAATCTCTCTGCCTCTTCGAACTTATTTATTTCTCGCGGCCGGACAGTTTCATTTTTGGAAATTCGGTCCACGAAATCCGAGTTAAGCTCGGCGAAAAACTTGCTGAGACTCACCCTGCCGACGCAGACGTTGTCATCTCTGTTCCGGATTCCTCAAACGCGTCAGCGCTCGGTTATGCAAAAAAAGCCGGACTGCCATTTTCATTCGGGCTGATACGATCTCATTACATCGGGAGAACTTTCATTGAGCCTGATCAGAAGATTAGAGATTTCGGAGCAAGAATAAAATATAACCCTGTCGCTTCGACCCTAAAAGGCAAACGAGTTGTTCTCGTCGACGATTCAATCGTACGGGGAACTACAAGCAAAAAAATAGTCAGACTCATCAAAAAAGCCGGAGCAAAAGAAGTCCACATGCGCATCATCTGCCCGCCCTGGACGCATCCGTGCAGATACGGAATCGATACTCCTTCAATTGATCAGCTCATAGCTCACAACCTGACAGTTGATAAAATGAAAAAAGAGATCGGAGTGAATTCGCTCGAATTTCTTTCGGTTCAGGATCTCTTCGATATAACAGGCAATTGCTCCTACTGCACCGCATGTATGGACGGAAACTATCCAGTAGAGTTTTCTGATGAAAGCAAAATTGATGCACGAAGGGAGGATGATGAATAATGCTTACGTATGAAAAGAGCGGAGTGAGCATCGAACGCGGAGATGAAGTCGTAAGCCGAATAAAGAAGATTGTCCCTGAGATCGGAGATTTCGGCGGATTTTTTCCGCTCGAACTTTCCGGATGCAAAAAGCCGCTTCTTGTTGCCGGAGCCGACGGTGTAGGCACCAAAATCCGCATTGCGCTCGATGCGGATTTGGTCGATACCATCGGTATTGATCTTGTTGCAATGAATGTGAATGATGTGCTCTGCTCCGGAGCAAAGCCGCTCTTTTTCCTCGATTATATTGCGGCCGGAAAAATTGATCCGAATAAAATCGAGAGGATAATAAAAGGCATCGTTGCGGGTTGCAAAATTTCAAACTGCCGCCTGCTCGGAGGAGAAACCGCCGAGATGCCCGGCATTTACACTGAAGGCGATTACGATCTTGCCGGATTCGCAGTCGGCATTGTCGATGATGAAATGCGGCTCGGTGCGCACAAAGTCAGAGAAGGAGATATTCTTTTAGGGCTCGGCTCGTCAGGTCTGCATTCCAACGGCTATTCGCTTGCGCGCGCCGCAATGGCGGATAAAATGACCGACTCAATTCAAAATCTATTGGCGGCGCCGACAAGAATTTATGTTCAATCAGTTCTCCATGCTATTGCTGAAACGGAAATTCACTCGATCGCGCACATCACTGGCGGAGGAATCGAGGGCAACCTCTGCAGGGCAATTCCCAAAGGGCTTTGCGCAGAGATTGACAGTTATTCATGGAGCGTTCCTGAAATCTTCAGACTCATTCAAGAGTTCGGAGAGATCGAAGAAGCAGAGATGAGGAAAACTTTTAATCTCGGAATAGGAATGATTCTTGTTCTGCCTGAATCTTCGGTTGAAAGAGCCGCAAGCCTTCTGGAATCGCACGGTGAAATTGTTAGAATTATCGGAAAAGTTAAATCCGGAAACGGTATCGAATGGAGTATAGGAAGAAAATGATTGATAGATACACAATGCCTGAGATGGGCGAATTATGGCATGAAGATGCGGTATTTGAATGTTGGCTTGAAGTCGAAATTGCTCATTGCAAAGCTCTAGCTGAGGCCGTTTTGATTCCTCGCAATGAGCTTTCGATAATTCAGAAAAAAGCTTCGATAGATGTAAAACGTATTCGTGAAATCGAAAAGACTACCAATCATGATATGATAGCATTCCTCGAATCGCTCGCAGAAAAAGTCGGTCCGGCTTCTCGATATATTCATCTCGGCTTAACCTCAACCGATGTTGTGGACACAGCGCAAGCTCTGACCCTCAAAAAAGCTTTTGCAATTCTTGAGAATGATTTAGAAAAACTTTTGTCCGCTCTTCGTGACCGCGCATTGCTTCACAAAGATTTGATCTGCATTGGAAGAACTCACGGCATGCATGCCGAGCCGACAATATTCGGATTGAAGTTCGCTGTGTGGTGGGATGAGATGAATCGCAATCGCGAACGACTTCTTTCCGCAAAATCGAGAATACTTGTCGGAAAGCTTTCCGGAGCCGTAGGAACCTATTCGGAAACAACTCCTGAATTGGAGGCCAGAGCTCTTTCGTTTCTCGGGCTGAAACGCGCGGGAACGGCAACGCAGGTCATCCAGCGCGATCTTCATGCTGAGCTTCTGTCCGCACTCGCAATTCTTGCGGGGACGCTCGACAAAATTGCGGTTGAGTTCAGACACCTCCAGCGCAGTGAAGTCGGAGAAACAGCAGAACCGTTCGGAAAGGGGCAGAAAGGCTCTTCTGCGATGCCTCACAAACGAAATCCAATTCTTTGTGAAAGAATTTCGGGGCTCGCTCGAATCGTCCGCAACAACGCGGGTGCAGGTTTTGAAAATCAAATATTGTGGCACGAACGTGATATTTCTCATTCTTCCGCAGAACGAATTATTCTAGCTGATTCGTTTATTCTCATAGACTACATGCTTCAAAAAATGACGCAAATAATAAATGGGCTCTCTGTCTTTCCTGAACGTATCAGCAAGAACCTTGAAAAAAGTAATGAACTTGTATTCTCTTCACGCATCCTCACTGAACTGATGCGGCGCGGAGTCGAAAGAAAAATTGCTTATGAGTGGATACAAACTGCATCGATGAAAGTATTGAATGAGGGTGGAACACTTTCGGAGCGGTTGAATGAGATTACTTTTCCCGAAGGTAAACTTCCTATTTCTGAAAGCGAGCTGAATAACCTTTTCAACTTTGATTGGCTAAAAAAAAGTATTGAAGAAATTTACCGAAGGATTGGTTTGATTAGGTGAAGATTCTAGTTGTCGGGCAGGGTGGACGTGAAGATGCTCTGGCATGGCGGCTCTCGCTTGATTACGGCACTGAAGTCTTTACGATTCCTGGCAACGCCGGCACTGAACGTTGGAGTAAAAATATTACAAATGCAACACCTGAAATTGCCGCCGAGATTTTAAAACCCAATCTCGTTGTAATCGGCCCTGAATCACCGCTTGCAAACGGACTTGGTGACCGCCTGCGCGCAAAAGGACTGCTCGTATTCGGGCCGAGTCAAAAAGGTGCTATGCTCGAAGCCAGTAAAGTATTTGCAAAAAATCTCATGCTAAAATACGGAATACCGACGGCACCTGCGGCGACTGCAAAAAGTTTTGATGAAGCTGTATCAATTGCAGAATCGCGGGAATTCAAACATGATTCGGAGACGCCAATAGTAATCAAAGTTGACGGTCTTGCCGCAGGAAAAGGCGTGACTATTGCTCGCAGTCGCGAGGAAATTATTTCGAGTCTTACAACTATCTTCATAAAAAAAAGTTTTGGAGAATCAGGCAAGCAAGTTCTCATTGAAAAATTTCTTGAAGGAACTGAAGCGTCAATACTTGCTGTCTTCGACGGAAAGGATTTTGTTATTCTTCCTTCCGCTGAAGATCACAAACAAGTCTTTGATAATGACCAAGGTCCAAACACAGGTGGAATGGGCGCAGTCTCCCCTGCTCATGCAGTTACGGACGAAGTCATTTCCAAAGTAAAAAAAGAAATACTTGCTCCTCTTTCCGAAGCTCTTCAAAAAGAAAATATAGATTATCGCGGGGTCATCTATGTCGGGTTGATGATTAAAGACGGCAGACCTTTCGTGGTAGAATTTAACGTGAGATTTGGAGATCCTGAAACTCAGGCGATTCTTCCAAGAGTAGCAGGCAATCTTTCAAAAGGGCTTTTGTGCGCCGCAGAAGGCAGATTGGAGCCAGTTCACTTCGGAATATCTTCTGTGGCAAGCGCATGCGTAATGCTTGCATCGAAAGGATATCCCGGCAATTACGAAACCGGATTCGAGATAAAAGGATTAACACAAAATTGCAAAATTGAAAATTGGAATAAAGAAATTTGCGGAGCCGAACCGCTTGTTTTTATTTCAGGTGCGAAACGCGAAGGAGATCGAATTGTCGCTTCAGGCGGCAGAGTTCTATCAGTCTCAGGAAAAGGTAAAACTCTTTCAGAAGCCATAAAAAATGCTTATGATGGTGTTTCGATGATAACATTCGAAGGAATGCATTATCGAAAAGATATCGGCAGGAGAAAAAGATGAATATTAAAAAGCAAGTAACTCTTCTGGATAAAATAGGCATGGAAAAAGCAATCGGCAAAATTGGAGCTGATATTTCGAAAAGGCTTTTGAACGAGAATATCGCATTTGTCGGAATTCAGACTCGCGGAGTTCCGTTTGCGAAACGCCTCTCTGAAATTTATTCAGCTCAAACGAATAAAACTCCTGCAATGGGGCGGCTCGACATTACATTATACCGCGACGATCTTAATCAAGTGCTTGATTGGCCGGTTGTAAAAGAGAGCGAGATAGATTTCAAAGTTGAAGGCAAAACGATTATTCTTGTCGATGACGTCCTCTTTACAGGCAGAACCGTGCGCGCCGCTCTGAATGCGCTCTCCGATTACGGCAGACCCAAATGCGTTAAACTCGCAGTACTCGTCGACAGAGGTCATAGAGAACTTCCGATAGAAGCAAACTATTTCGGGATGAAGATCGAAACTTCTCCTCTCGACTACGTATCTGTTCTATTCAATGAAACTGATGGAAAAGACGAGGTGAAGATAATTGAACAAAACATCTGATAATTTCAACAGTTCTTCAATACAAAGTTCTGCGCTTAATTCGCGGCACTTGATAGCTCTTGAAAAATTAACGTGCAAAGAGATCGAACTCATTCTTGAAACTGCGCGTGAGATGAAAAAAGTTTTCATCGCGTCTAAAGAAGGAACTCGGAGCGTAAAAAAAGTTCCGGCTCTGCAAGGCCGCACAGTTGTCATGCTCTTCTTTGAGCCATCGACGCGCACCAGAAACTCTTTTGAGCTTGCCGCGAAAAGGCTCTCGGCAGATGTCGTAAGCATCGCCGTCTCCGTCTCGAGCACAACAAAAGGCGAATCGATTATCGATACCGTGCGAAATCTCGAGGCAATGGCATGCGATATAATTGTGGTTCGGCATAAATCTTCCGGAGTGCCTGAACTGCTCTCACACAAAGTTCGATCAGCAATCGTCAATGCCGGCGACGGAGCGCATGAGCATCCTTCGCAAGGACTTCTCGATATTTTCACTCTGAAAGAACGATTCGGAAGCATTGAAGGTTTGAACCTTCTCATCGTCGGAGATATTCTCCATTCGCGTGTGGCTCGCTCCGATATCTGGGGGCTCACTAAGCTTGGAGCAAAAGTGACGCTCGTCGGTCCTCCAACTCTTGTGCCTCAAGGACTCGAAATGCCCGGTGTCGAGATTCAATATGATCTCGACTCTGCTCTTCCTTCCGCTGATGCGGTAATGCTTCTTAGAATCCAACAGGAGCGCATGGAAAGCACTTTCTTTCCGTCTCTGCGCGAATACTCTCATCGATACGGACTCAATAAAAAAAGATTATCGCTGGCAAAAAAACATTGCGTTGTGCTCCATCCCGGGCCGATCAACCGCGGAGTCGAGATCGATTCCGAAATTGCAGACGGGCCGCGCTCTGTGATACTCGATCAGGTTACAAACGGAGTTGCGGTCAGAATGAGTATTCTTTACCTCTTGGCAGGAAAATTGTGAGGACATGATGAACGAAAAAATTGTAATTAAAAGCGGAAGAGTTTTGGACCCGGCTTCACATCTCGATGAAATTCTTGACGTAGCCGTAATCGACGGAAAGATTTCGGAAATAGGAAAAAGTTTAAATGCCGAAGACTCGAAAGTAATTAATGCAGAAGGGCTTTGGGTCTGTCCCGGTTTTGTAGATATGCATGTTCACCTTAGGGAACCCGGGCAGGAGGACAGAGAAACTATCGCTAGCGGAGCTTTGTCTGCCGTGTATGGAGGATTTACTGCAGTCTGCTGTATGCCGAACACTGACCCTGCAGTCGATTCTGTCGGAGCAGTCAGATACATCATAGAGCGTGCCAAGAGTGCGGGATTTGCTAAGGTCTATCCAATTGCGGCAATCACACAAAAATCGGAGGGAAAAAGTCTCACGAATATGGCATCGCTTTTTGAAGAAGGAGCAGTTGCTTTTTCGGATGACGGCAGAACCGTGATGGATGCTTTGATAATGAGGAGAGCCATGGAATATGCCCGTGGCATTTATACTAACGGCATTTCTGCTCCGATTTCACTTCATTCGATAGATGAAAATCTTGCGCGAGGCGGCCAAATAAATGAAGGAAAGATCAGCGCAATTCTCGGGCTTGCCGGAATTCCTTCCTGCGCAGAAACTATCGCCATTGCCCGCGACATTGCTCTTGCCGAACTTACTCACGCCAAAGTGCACTTTGCTCATGTTTCTACGAAAAACGCAGTGCAGCTGATACGAGAAGCTAAATCAAAAGGTATTTCCGTGACAGCGGAAGTGACTCCGCATCACCTTGCTCTGACCGACTCCGAACTGATCGGTTACGATACTCGATTCAAGATTAATCCGCCTCTGCGTTCCGAAGAAGATCGAGCCGCTCTCTGTGAAGGATTGAAGGACGGCACCATCGACGCGATAGCAACCGATCACGCTCCTCATACTCAAATCGATAAAGACCTTCCTTTCGATTCCGCGCCTTTCGGCACAATCGGGCTCGAAACTGCAGTTCCAGTGACTTACACGATACTTGTCAAATCCGGTATATTGTCACCTTTGAAATGGGTTGAGGCGTTAAGCCTTGCGCCTTGCACAATCTTCAATCTGCCGGGCGGCAAACTTAAAGTCGGAGCTCAGGCGGATATCACTGTTGTCGATCCATCAGCCGATTTTTTTGTGGAACCTGATAACTTCAAGAGTCTGTCAAAGAATTCATGCTTTATCGGAAAAAAATATTCTGCAAAACCAGTCTTCACTTTCATCGAGGGAAAATGCTTCAGTCTCTGCTTGTGATATGAACAGATTCTATTCCCTGCTGAAACAAATTTTATTTAAGTTCGATGCAGAGCGTGTTCATGATCTCGCTCTAAAAATTCTTTCCCTGCCAAGTGTCCCATCATCTCTCTCTCTCTTTTCAACTGCACCTTCCTGTCCCGTTTCACTCTGGAACCTTACATTCAGAAATCCTGTAGGACTTGCCGCCGGATTTGATAAAAATGCAGTCGCGCTTTCAGCTTGGTATGAACTCGGATTTGGATTCTGCGAGGTAGGAACCGTGACTCTTCTTCCTCAAGAAGGAAATCCAAAACCTCGTATCTTCCGTCTTGTAAAAGAAAAAGGTCTCGTGAACTCAATGGGATTTCCTAACGATGGCGCAGAAATAATTGCTAAGAGAATCGCAAAATGGAAAAAGAAAAATTGTCATCACGATTTTCCAATCGGAATAAACATCGGAAAATCTCGTAATTGTTCCATCGAAGATGCCGAAAAGGATTATCTTGAGTCATTCAGAATTCTTTACAGCGCAGGCGATTTTTTTGTAGTCAATGTGAGTTCGCCAAATACGCCGGGCCTTCGCAAATTACAGACTCCGAGTCTCCTCGAACCAATATTAACTTCACTTCAAAAAGAAAACATAAAACTCGGTCAAAAACCGTTGTTGATAAAAATAGCTCCGGATCTCAATGAGAATGAAATTTTCAATATTGCCGAACTTACTTCAAAAATGGAGCTAAACGGCATCGTAGCAACGAACACGACCATGCATCACGATCTTCCCGAAGGCGGAGGAATTAGTGGAGCGCCGCTCTATAATGTTTCGAACCGCGTGTTGTCATTATTAAAGAAAAAAACCGAAAACAAAATAGCATTGATCGGAGTCGGAGGAATCATGAACAAAAACGATTATCTCGAAAAAATAAAACTCGGTTCAGACCTCATAGAGGTATATTCCGGTCTTGTGTACAACGGACCGAATTTTGTAAGAAGTCTGCTTGCATAGTAGCTCTTTGAGACGCATGCTTATCCTGCATGTGCGAGGCGCACATGCCTCCGAATGAGAAAAAATATCATTTTGTTGAAAGTACTCTTGCGGAACGAGGTAAAATAATTGCAAAATGAAAATTGGAAAAATAAAATTTTCAATTTGCACTTTCCAATTTGCACTTTCAAATATTATAACTCGTCATGGAGGCACAGGCGCTCCGCGTCAATGGGCGCTCCGCGTCAATGGGCGCTCCGCGTCAATGGACGCTCCGCGTCAATGGACGCCCTCGCCTGCTTGCGACCCATGCTTATCCATTGAGCTAAAGAAATCTCCAGCCTCTTTTTACAGCTCCAGCAGCTTCAATGTCGCTAGTTCTATTCTTGCAATCGCTCCGTCCTGCGGCTTGCTCTTTAAATTGATGTCAAGCTTCAGCAATATTTCGAGCGCCTTTCCAATCTTTTCCGAATTCCATCTCTTCATTGCGCGCTCCACCGCCGCCCTTCGAAAATACACTACCTGTTCTCCACTCTTAGCCGATTCCAGCTCCATTAATTTCGAAAACAAAATGCTGATCGCCAATATTCCTTCACGACCGGAATTAGTCGCTTTCGCGGCAAGCGCCACTGAGCGCGCCTCACCCTGCAATATCGCTTCCGCCCACTCATCGGCCGCGCGCTCACGATGATCGACAAGAAGTTCCTCAACATTCTCTTTCGTTAAATTGCCGTCGAAATTCAAAGCAATCTTTTCGACCTCCGAAACAATTTCTCCCGGCTCCATTCCTACAAGTGTGACTAATCTCGCCGCGGCGTCGGCAGTAACTCGATAGCCTTTGCGCCTACAATAATCCGTCACCCATGCAACTGCCTCTCTTTCGTTGTTAGGCGCGTATCCGTAAAATGCCGCCCGCTTCTCTGCGCAATACTTGACTAACGAGCTGTTCAATAATTGTCTAGCAGGAACCGATTTGCGCGTCTTCATAATTAAGAGCACTGACTCATCAAGTTTCTTTATTTTTTCGAGCAGTCCTTCAAATTTTTTTTCGTTGGTTAAAGACTCGGCAGATGAAACCGATACAACTTGATTCCCTCCAAAAAGAGGAACAGACATTAACGAGTTATTAAGCTCCTCAATTCCGCATTCATCCGCGTCCAGTTTGATGCGAAAAGTATCGTTCAATTCGAGCCCGGCAATCTTCTCTATCAAACTGCGCTCCAGCTCTTTGATCGCAACTGCATCGGAACCTGCAAGAAAAAATGCTCTCGACGAATTTTTTACAAAAAATGCAGATTCGGCCTCGTTCCTCCTCAGAAAGCGAGGCTCTTCATTTTGCCGCAACTTTATCTTCTCTGCACTTCGCCGGGTTGGACAGCCGCAGGGTTCGACTCTGAAAAAAGCAGATCGTCCTGAGTGTATTGTCTCTGTTCGTAAAGATAATTTATGATGTCTCTAGCCAGCTCATCCGCCGCGGAAAATATTGCAAGTTCTTCTGTCTCGGGCGGTGATGCCAGCAGAGAATATGCCGTCACTCCGTCAATGTCGTCAACTTGCCAGATTAACTTTTCTTCGCCTGAAGTTCTGTCGTAAAAACCTACTCTGCATAAAATTTTAATCTTGTATTGGACTATCCTATTCGTCTGGTCCCATGAAACCGGAGCTCTCTGATATCGATAAATCTCGCCCCTCAAAACTCCATCTGCTTCCTCAACTCTCGGAGTCACAGCGAGTTGGCTCGAAGCCATAAACTGATTCAGAATCCGCTGTGTCACGTCTAACTCGATTCCTTCTCTGTCGGACGTATTGACAAATGTCGGAATCGCAATCTTTCTGATATTCGATGGCAAACTCACCTCAGGATTCTGACAATCCGCTGCCATCAATAACGGCGCCATGACAATTATCACAATCAAATGTCTTGCTGTCTTCATGTAATGCCTCCTGCTCTGAGAAGCTTTCTCTTGAACTATTTCAAATTTTCAAAAGAATATCAATGATTACAAGTATTGAAAACGAGATTATTTGAATATCGTGTAAGGAGAAAAAAATGATTTACTTTTTTTATGCGCTTCTTGGTATCGCTGTCGGAGTCCTAAGCGGATTTATCGGGCTGGGCGGAGGAATATTTTTCGTTCCGGCGCTCGTCGCATTCTTCAAAATGTCCCAGCATGAGGCTCAAGGAACTACTCTGGCGCTCATGGTTCCTCCAATCGGAATATTCGCCGCGTGGACTTACTACAAAAATGGATTCGTCAATCTTCCCGCCGCAGGCGCTATGTGCCTGGGATTTGCGCTCGGAGGGTGGCTTGGAGCAGTATTTGCTCAGGATATTCCAGACGCTAACCTTCAGAAAATTTTCGGTACAGTGCTGATATTAACAGGAATAAAAATGTTTTTTTAATACTTGTATCATCTCCGCCGTTTCAATATGTCCGTGATTATTCCAAGTGGATTTGAGGGTGATGTTTTTTCAGGCTCAACCGCATGAGTCTCTGTTGTTGATTTGTCTTTATTAGTTTCAACATCAGGTTCATTCTGAGAGTGATTGCCTATTACATTGTTCAAGTCCACTCCCAATTTATCTGTAATGATATTCGTCACTGCTCTGCCAGCATCGATATCAGGAACGAGTGTCGGACTCGTTATGCTTCCTATGCACTTTAAAGGAATGTATGTTTTTCCATTCTCTTTCTTTATCCCGAGCGCTGAAGAAAGTGGAATGCCGCTGATCGCAGACGGTAATAATCCGTCCTTCACTCCTGCAAGAATATTCATTTCGCTGATAGAACCGTCTAATCCGATTCCTCCGCTAAAACGCAAATCAATATTTTGGTTTGAAATAGTCAGCGGCTTTGAAAAAAGAAGTTTGCCGCCGCGAATAGTGAAAACTAAATTTCCTCCGGAAAAGTTTTCTAGAGAATTCGCAGAAATTCCCATAACAGAACTCATTGTTTTAAAAATCGGCATTGCGGAAATTGAAATTTGTTCCGCTGTAATCGAACCGTCTCCAAAATATGTTGAGACGTTAGTGCCATCTCCGCTAAGGGTCAGCTTTCCTCTTGCAATTCCGCCCGAAATAGCGTTACTGCCGGTAATTGTCCTTATCGAATTAGGCAAAGATACTCCTGCAAGATCAAGAGAAAGTGTAAACGGTAAATGGTTCCCTGCAAGAGTTGCAGAGACATCGCCTGATACCGCTCCTTCAAGAGCTTTTGCCTTCAATTCCTTAACCAAAATTTTTTCTCCGTCGTAACGCACTAATCCGAACATTTCCGTGATCGGCACTGAAAAAAGAGTCGCATGATCGGCTGAGATCCTGCCGTCAACTCCAGGCGCAATAAGTTTTCCAAAAACTTTTCCTTTGAATGAAGCTGTTCCATCCATCTTCAATCTCTCTGATCCTAATTCGATTGGGATATCTGCAAGAGTCAAACGGTCGGCTGCAACATTAATATCTAAAGTTTCCTTCGCTCGATCGATTGTTCCGTCTGCGGTAATTAATGAGCGGCCAAGATTGCAGTTCATATTTGAAATTAAAAGTTTACTGCCAGAAAGTTTTAAATTGCCATTAATTGATGAAAGCTCTGTTTTGGGGTCGGTAAGATTTAAAACAGCTCCGAGTAATTCTATCGTTCCTGTAGCAGATATATCGGGTGAAGTTCCCTTCAATGCAATGTCAATTCGAGCCGGACCCGAAACCGATAAAGTCGGCGGAAGCGGCGAAGGTTTCACCAAAGTCAATAGTTTTTCAAGTTCAACTCGACTGCTTTTAAGTGATAAGTCAAGATACGAATTAGAAAGCAAAACAAACCCCGATACTGTCATTGGCGAACCGGCCGCATTGAGCGTAACTCCGGTCAAAGTGAGCCGTAAAGGCGTTATGGAAAATGCTCCGCGGAGGTTCGTTAAGCATGATGTAAATCCCGGAGGTCTTACGTCAAAACTCAAAAATTCTCCGCTTACAGATTCAGGTATCTTATCAAGCGGTCCGTCAATCTTAACAGTCACGCTCAGGTCGCCATTCGCCTCGAGTTCGTCCAGTTTTGATTTCAAAGGCACAATCTTTCTTAAACCTGATGTATTTGCGATGATCGATATATTGCCTTTTCCTCTTAGCGATTCTCTCCAATCAATAACTATATTTCCATTCAATGAAGCAAGTCCCTGAATATTTCCTTTTCCTTTGAATGAAACAGAGTCTGCCGCATAGCCTACTTCAGCATCTAGATCCAGAGTCAGGCCTTTAGGATCCATTATCGAATCAGGAATAGGTGCAAAATCCAGAGCTATTCTTTTCGCCGTAATCTTTAACTCCGATGCAAGTGTAGCAGGAGTCACTCTGCCGGTAATTCCTACAGGAGCGCCGTTCAGATTGAAATTAGATTTTACAAACCACGGTGAGCCATCGATCGATGTTGAGCCGTTCATGTTGAAAAGTTCTGTTTTAACTTCAGACAAAACTGCAGTTTTATTAAATCCCGTAAGAATAATTTTCCCTTCATCGACTTCAATTGACTTCACATCAAATAATTTTTTATCGGTTTTTTTTGATAAAATATCTTCAACATTAGAATGACCCGAAGTATCAAATTCGATATGTATTATCGGGCGCGTCAAAGAAATGTTGTTGACCAAAAGTCTGCCTGTAAAAAGCGAAAAAATAGAATATTTTAAAGAAAACTTATCGCATTCGATAAGTGAATCAGAATTAAATCCGTTAGTATCGCTAATGACTAATCTGTCGATTTTGATCGCCAGTAGTCCTGGAGAAATCGATTTGAACTCTACGTTCCTGCCGATCTGCCTGCCAAGCTCAATGCGAATTCGATTTGAATCCACTAAAAACCATGCTGTAGCAGAAACTGCAATCAATAATAAAACTACAATCGAAAACAAAATAAGAAAAACACGAAGATTTAAAAACTTTTTGAATGCTATCATCAAATCAATATAAAATTTAATTGGTTAATACGCAATAAGACTTTAAAATTACTGCAGTTTTCCAAACTAATAAAGTTCTTTTCTTTCATTCTAGCACCACTCTTTTTCATCACCCACAAATCGCACTACAAATACAGGTGCCATCGCCTGTGCTTGCAATGCAAACTTATCCAACACGTGCGAGAGCGTCCATTGACGCGTAGCGTCCATTGACGCGTAGCGCCCATTGACGCGTAGCGCCCATTGACGCGTAGCTCACGTGCCTCCGAAAATTAAAATTAATATGCCTTGTCTTTTATTTTTGATTCAATAAAATTATTTCATCATATAATTTGGAGGTTTTAACTCATGGCTAACAAAGACGAACGGTGGGAAGATAATACGGACGGGGCTTGGTATGTGGATAATTCTTGCATTCTTTGCTCGTTATGTGTTCAGCTCGCGCCAAACAATTTTAAGGAATCTGAAGCCGGTGATCATGATATAGTTTTCAATCAGCCTGGAAACGATGATGAACTTAAGGCATGCGAGGATGCAAAGTCTCAATGTCCAGTCGAAGCAATAGGCAACGACGGAGAGTAATAGAATCTATTTCCATTTTTATACCACCCCTCTCCCTTTGGGAGAGGGGAAATTCGAAATTATATTTCCTCTTCCCGAAAGAGAAAATAATTTTCAGAATATTAATCTGCCTCAAGTAAATTAATGAAAATTTTAATTATTGACGGCAATGCTCTTCTTTATAGAAGTTATTATGCTATCCGCAATCTGACTTCACCTGACGGTATTCCTACGAATGCAATTTACGGTTTTCTTCGAAAAATGCTCCGAGTTCTCCGCGATCGAAAACCTCAAAATCTAATTGTTGTATTCGACGGAAAAGGTCCGTCATTTCGAAAAAAAATATTTAATGACTACAAAGCTAACCGCTCGCCGATGCCTGATGATTTATTTGAACAGCTTCAGACTCTTCAACAGCTTCTTCCCGCGCTTGGCGTGAATTTTATAGTCCTCCCTGAAGTGGAAGCAGACGATGTTATAGGCACTATTGCAATAAAAGCTTCAGCAAGAGATCACGATATTGAAATTCTGTCCGGTGATAAAGACCTCGCAGCCCTCGTCAAAACCCGTTCAGGTCAATTTGGTGAGATTACTCTTCTTGCTCCTTCGAGAGAACTCGATACGGAAAAGTTTTTGGATTCCGAAGGAGTATTAAAAAAATTCGGAGTCACACCCGCCCAAATTCCGGATCTTCTTTCTTTGATGGGTGATTCCTCGGATAATATTCCGGGTGTCGCCGGCATCGGAGAAAAAACAGCGGCAAAATTGATTAATGAATACGGCAGTATTGACGCTCTCCTCTCTCAAATTGAAAAGCTTCCTGCTAAACTCCGCTCTTTACTTGAAAAGTCCTCTGATACTCTCAAATTATCCCGAGAACTTGTCGCCCTTAAACTCGATCTTGAGCTTCCATTTTCTTTCGAAAAAACTTTCTCGATATCGCTCTCCTCCACCGGCCGCGAAATTCTCAGCGAACTCGGATTAAAATCAATACTCGATGAACTCGGCGAAGTAGAACCTCCGGTCAAAATTGAGTCGACGCTTTCAATACCGAAAACAGAAATTCTTGATACCGAGGGATTAAAAAATTATCTCGAAAAGATTTCAAAAAAAGACTGCATTGCCGCAGTAGACACCGAAACAACTTCTCTTCATGTCAGAGATGCCGAATTGGTCGGAATATCGTTTTGCGCCGATGGACTTGCTCCAGCATACCTTCCTGTCAGTCATCTTGAATCTCAATGCGATTCCTCTGCTATCGCACTTTTACAATCATATTTTTCGGACTCATCCGCAAAAAAATGCGGTCACAACATCAAATACGATATGCAGGTGCTTCGCAGAGCAGGATTCGAAACAAAGGGTTTTTTCTTCGACTCCATTGTTGGAGCGGCGGTAGCCGAACCGGGCAAGCTTTCATATTCGCTCGACTCGCTCGCGCTCGAGCTCTTCAAATATGAAACAATACATTTTGAAAATCTTGGAGCGGAAATTCGCGCATTGCCGGTTGAAAAGGCCGCTGAGTATTCAGGTCAAGACGCTTTTTTCGCTTCGGAGTTCAGACGCCGGTATCTTGGAATTATAAATGCCGACGAAAAATTAAAGTCCTGCTATTTCGATATCGAGCATCCTCTAATATTCGTGCTCGCAGATATGGAATGGACAGGTGTTTATCTCGATAGAAAAATCCTCAGTGAACTTGATTACGCATATTCAATCGAGCTCGAAGAAATTACAAAGATGGCTTGGAAAGAAGCCGGAGAAGAGTTTAATCTCGATTCTCCGAAACAAGTCTCGAATATTCTCTTCGATAAAATCGGTTTGAAGCCGATTAGAAAAACTCGAACTGGAACTTCCACTGATCAGGAAACACTCGAGGTGTTATCAAAAATTAATCACCTGCCCGCAATTCTTCTCGAATATCGGGAGCTATCCAAACTGCTTTCAACGTATATTAAAGCTCTTCCCGGATTGATTCACTCCCAAACCGGCAGACTGCATACATCATTCAATCAAGTCAGAACTGCAACCGGTAGACTTGCATCATCAAAACCAAATCTTCAAAATATTCCGATTCGAAGTTCGAGAGGTAAAGAAATCCGAAAGGCGTTCCGCGCTCCGGAAGGAAAATTACTTATTTCTGCAGACTACTCGCAGATTGAATTTCGAGTTCTTGCTTTTCTTTCGCAGGACGAAATCTTGATTGACGCTTTCAAAAAAAATGAAGATCTGCACTCCGCAACGGCTAAGCGGCTGTTCGGAGACTCTTCTTTAAATAATGATGAAGCACGCCGCAGAGCCAAAACTGCCAACTTCGCCATTCTTTACGGAAAGACTCCTTTTGGTCTCTCGCAAATGCTCGGTATATCCAGAACTGAAGCTTCAAATTTTATTGACTCGTATTTTGCCGCATTTCCTGGAATAAAAACTTGGATGGAGAAATTAAAGGAACACGCTAAAGAATCCGGTTACGTCGAAACGTTGTTCGGCAGAAAAAGATATCTTCCGGATTTAAATTCAAAGAGCAGAACTGCGCGTGAGCAAGCAGAGCGCATAGCAGTCAATACTGTAGTTCAGGGCACTGCGGCGGACATAATCAAGATTGCTATGATTTCCATTTATCATGAATTGGCAATTCAAAAAGAAAATGCTATAGTAATTCAAATTCACGATGAGATTCTGCTCGAAATAGATAAAGATGCTATCGAGCAAATTCAAGTAATGGTCGAGAAGAAGATGAAAGATATTCCTCTTCTCGGTGAAATGCTCGATCTCAATATAGGTTCTGGAGCAAATTGGCTGGAGGCTGGACATTGAAAAAAATAATATTCATTCTGACTCTTCTCTTATCAACGTCACTCCAAACTTCCGCTCTCGAAATTCACGATTACAACACTGTTATACAAATAATTCAAACGTCAGCGTCTGCTTCAGGCACTTTTGAACTCGATAAGTTGCTTCGAAAAATAATCGAGAATTATTCGGCTCAAACTGAAGACACAACTCTAAATAAAAATGTCACTGCCGTGCTGTGGTATGAGAATTGGAATCCGAGAGCAAGAATCTGGTTAAAAAATACCGATGCCGAATCTCTTTTTCGTACTTTAGTAACAAATCAAGACTATCATGATGCCTTGAAATTCGACGGCAATGTGGATTTGGAACTCGAAATTGTTACAGGTTCGAATCCTTCTATCGAAGGTAAACTCAAAATGACAAATGTATCTCTGTGGTGGGAAAATGGAGAATTCGCTATGCTAGGTTTAAATGGAGATATGCCCTTCAGGCGGGCTATGGACCCTAGATGGAATCAAGAGCCAATAGAGAGTATAAAAAAAACCAGCATCCATATCGACACCATGGTCTGGCACAACCGCTATGTTGCTCATAGCTTCGAAGCAAATGCATCTTATGAAAATAAAATTCTTCGTTTCGAACAGATCAGTCTGGATTTTCTTGGTGGAAAAGGAATCGGAAGCATGGTCATAGATCATCGCGGAAACGATATTCGCATGGTTGCCGCAGTGAAATTCGGAAATGTCAATCTGATGAAACTTCCTGAAATTCTTCCCGGTCTGCCTTACTTTGCTCGAGTCACCCTAGCCTCAGTTGAAGGCAATGTTGTTCTGTCATATAAAAGCCCGAACTTGTTGGATTTGAGCGGAGATATTTCTTCAGTTTCTCCCGGAGTTATTGAGCTCTCTCCAATGATGCGGGAATCCGCCAGAGAGTTTTTAGACTCTAGAGTAGTTCAATTCCAAAAACTTAACATTAAACTTGGAAGAGGAAATAATTACATGCCTGAAGCAAGCATCACACTTTATCGTAAAACCGCGCAAACACTTCTCGATATTCTAAATGGAGTTTCATTCAACCCTGTAATTTTTAACATTAAATTTCCTATAATTCCTTTTGTGCAGGAATTGAGCGAAGCTAGATAGAGTTCTGATTCACATGGAGGCACGCACGCCCCCGTGCGTGCAAAATAAGCATGCGTCGCTGAATGATTACTCCCGAGACTAAGGCATTACGTTCTACTCTATCTCTACAATCTTGATTCTGCTTCGCGGAGATAAAATTTTAATCCGCGACTTCGATATTTTGAATTCATCCGCTATAAGCTCTCTAACAGCTTCATTCGCCTTTCCATCCTCTGCCTTTGCTCTCACTTTAACTACAAAAGTTCCGTCAGACATCCGCTCCAAAAAATCTTTCTTCGCTCCGGGTTTGACTCTAATCGTTATCTTCATCTCTTATTTAGAAATTGGAGGCGGAGGAGGAAGCAGCGCCGGAGCAGTTTCAGAATATTTGAAATCTTCACGCAATCCTTCTTCTTCAATATTCTTAACGCCGGCGGCAATTCTCGATGTTCTCGCAAGGCGGCGCGAAAGAGTTCTCGAAAGATGATACAAAATCTTTGCGGCTGTAATGTGCGACGAGGCAAGCAAGTCCTCGAATTCATCACGCGAAAGATACAGCACCGTTGTGTCTTTCATTGCCTTTACAGAAGCTGTCCTCAAACCGGCTTCATCAATTAATGCCATCTCTCCAAAATGCTCTCTGTCTCTAAGCAAAGCAATTCGTTTCAATCCGATTTCGCTCTTCACCAAAACCTCGACCAAACCTTTGTCGATAATATACAAGCCGTCGCCTCTGTCACCCTCGCTGAATATAATCTCTCCTCTGTTGTATTCCCGAATCTCAATCTTCTCTGCAATCTTTTCAATATCGAGCAGAGATAAATTTTCGAAGAGTCTTGTTTCACCAAGAACTGAAATTACATGGTCGTCCATTTCCGGCCTGACAGAAAAAATATTTTTTATTATTTTGAACATTAAAAATCCTCCACTTTAATTGGAGCATCAAGAACCCATGCCGCTGGAATAAGCCACTCGTCTTCATCGCCGGCTAAAATTAAAGAGTCAGCCAAAATCTTTCTAACTACTCCTGTTCTGCCGTCCGTCAGAGTCAATCTGTATCCTACTTTCACTCTTCTTCTCAAACTCTTTTCAGTTTCTATAAGTTTCAATCGTGATCTCGCCCACATAACAAAAAATGTAAAGCCCATTGCTGTAGCCACACCGACAATTCCAATTCCATATCCGGTTTTGATATCTATTCCCATTACATCGAGATTCGTAATCACAGCGCAAAGCAAAATAAAAATATGCACTGCAACCGAAATTTTTCCGCCGGCAGGATGATCAGTCATTTGAAGTAGAGAATCAAATATCGCTCCGGCAATTCGTCCGATTAAGTCTGCAAGCACTATCAGCGCAAGAAATGTAAATATCCTGCCTCCTAGCCCTACTAGTGACTCTAAGATGTGAGGAACATCTACAATCTGTAACGAATCGATTCCAGCCATAATGAAAAGAGCAATGACAATCCAATAAGCAATTCTTCCTGCAATCTGGGAAGGTGTCATTCTCATACGTGAGTCTAAAAGTTCATATAATCCTATCTTTTCTGCAAGGCGGTCAAATCTGATTAGTTCAAGTATCGAAGCCACAATAACATAAATAATCTTTCCGAATATTAAACCTAGCAGTACAAAAAATATTGCGCTCAAAAAATCATTTAAAGGAATCTCGTTAGAAATTCTGAACATTAAATCTCTGAAACGTCCCAGCATAATTTCAAAAATATTATAACTCATCTTCTTATCCTCCGTGCAGTATGTTGTTTCAAAGTGATTCCGTCAACCCGCCTTGAGTCATTCTCTCTCCGATGAAATCTTAAAACTGTTTCCATCTGATATTGCAACAATAGTTCCTTTTAAGTCAGTCCTGAAAATTTTTGCGCCTATTGCCTCAAGATTCCGCAAAGTCAACGGAGTCGGATGCCCGTAGGTATTGCCCGTGCCGCACGATATTACCGCTATCTTCGGCATTACTTCCTTTAAAAATTCCGGTGAGGATGAAGATTTTGAACCGTGGTGTCCAACCTTTAAAAGTTCACTCTTCAATCTGCCTCTGAATCTCTCAATTATACCCGCTTCAACTTCTTTCTCTGCGTCTCCGGTCAATAAAGCAGAGGTTCTCTTGAACTCTATCCGCAATACAATCGAATAATTATTTATGCTTGTGCCCCCTGCTCCGCCTGCATGAAGAACAGTTATTTTACATGAAGGATCCCATTGAAGTAATTCTCCCGGCTTAAACGAATTTACGTAATCTGCACCATTTTGTTCAACTGCTTGAAGTAGTCTCATGTATCCTGCTGTCGGATGTGTGGCTCCGGGATCATAAAATGTTTCGACAGGAAATGCTTTGAATATATCCGCTAGTCCTTTCAAATGGTCGGCATGTGGATGAGTCAATACAACTGCCTTTAACCTCTTGCACCCCATGTTTTTTAAAATTTCCACCATCTTCGGACCGTTATTTGAATCGACTACCGCATAATTGCCGTGCGGTAATTTGATTATTATTCCGTCGCCTTGTCCTACATC
>PEWQ01000038.1 GCA_002780065.1 Candidatus Hydrogenedentes bacterium CG07_land_8_20_14_0_80_42_17 | reverse complement strand
ACTTTTATTAAAACAATTTGCAATATTTTTGAAGAGGCTGAAGTTGAACGTATCTGCGTTGTTGCAAATAAAGAAAATTATTTTGGAGTGAAAAAAGAAATTGGCAGAGTGGCAGAAATTTTTATCAATCACCGGCCTGAAGATGGAATGCTCTCTTCGATAAGAATCGGTATAGAGGAGTTGAAAGACTCTTATGCGGCGTTTATTGCTCCGGTGGATATTCCATATCTTGATAAAAAAGTTTTAACTTCTATGATGAATTCGGAATTTGAAGAAGATAGTATTTTAGGAATTCCTGTTTACAATGGCAGAAGAGGACATCCTGTTTTACTTTTGCGCCGAGGATATTCATTACTTACTGAAGATTTGCCGACGGGTATGAAAAGTTTGATTCAGAGATATCCGAGGTTAGTTAAGGAGATTCATGTTGATTCGAATCTGCCTGTCGATTTTGATACTCCGGAGGATTATGAGAGGATGGCGGAATGAAGATATTGAATGGAGCTTTTTGCGCAACAGTAACACCGATGACAAAAGATGGAGAGAGAATACTTCCTGAAAATATAGGTCCGCTCTTTCACTATTTTTCTACCTCGGGACTAGACGGAATACTTTTGTTGGGGTCAACAGGAGAAGGGGCATCGCTTTCCCTTGAAGAGAAGAAGGTTTTGATAGATGAAGCCTCGTCGTGCAGAGGCGGATTAAAATTGATATTAGGTTGTATTACGACCTCTATGAGCGAACTTATGGAACTTGTGCAATTGGGGAAAAAGAAGAATGCTACTGCTCTTTTGATTCCACCTCCATTTTATTACAAGTCGGTGCCTGAAGAGGGAATAGAAAAATATTTTGAATATGTATTGGAACGTTCAGAGGTTCCAATTCTTCTTTACAATATACCTTCAAATACCGGAATTTCGTTGAGCCGAGGGATGCTTGAGCGGCTTTCACGGTTTGATACGCTTTACGGAATAAAAGAATCCAGCGGGAAGATACAAGAGACCTCGAAATATCTTTTGACGAAGCCGAAGAGAATTCTATTAGGTTCCGATATGAATTTATTAAGAGGATTAGAATTAGGAGTCGAAGGAATAATTTCAGCATGCGCCAATGTAGTTCCCGAGCTAGTTGTAAATATACGAAAAGGTTATCTTAGCGGAAAAGAAGTAACTATATTGCAGAAAAGACTAAGCGAAGTAAGAAAGGCATTAGGTCAAATACCATTTTTAGCGGGATTAAAGAGGTGGATGAAATTCAGAGACATTGAAGTTGGGGGTATTCGTCTTCCATATTACAGTTTAACTAAAGAAGAGCAAGACAAAATTCTATTAATAGCATCAAAATATAATATCAATTCGGAATTACACACCTCTTTTTGATATAAATAATATTAAATCATTGACATTTATTATTTGTTAGTGTATTTTTCTAAGTAAATTACTAATTATTGCTGAAAAATAATTTTTAAATAGATATTATGTATTTATTATTGCAATTTTAATAAGAAATAGATATGATCATAAACAAGGAGAGTCAAAAAATGGAAACAAAATCTTTAAGTGGTGCAGAAGTATTAATAGAATGTCTCAAAGAACAGAATGTCGAGTATATTTGGGGCATACCTGGTGGTGTTACTATTCCAATATACGATGCATTAGTTGATTCTGGAATAAAACTTATATTAGTTAGGCACGAACAGGGGGCAATGCATGCCGCAGAGGGTTACGCCAGGGCAACAGGCAGACCTGGAGTTGTTTGTGTGACAAGCGGTCCTGGAGCTACGAATACTGTTACTGGATTATTGAATGCGTATATGGATTCTGCTCCGGTAATAGTGATTACCGGTCAGACGGTTACATCTATGCTTGGAAAAGATGCGTTTCAAGAGGGCGATATTTTCGGAATGACTCTTCCAGTTGTAAAACATAGCTATCTAGTTAAAGATGCCAATGATTTGCCCAGAGTAATGAAGGAAGCATTTTATATTGCGCAAACTGGCCGGCCTGGTCCGGTTCACATTGATATTCCGAAAGATGTTGCGACCTCACCGTGCACAGTGCCGCTAAATGCGGAGATGGATCTTCCAGGCTACAAGCCGCGCGACCTCGAAGACTTCGACAGAGAAGAGGTCGAACGAATTGCGGGCGCGCTTAGGCGTTCGAAGCGCCCCGTGTTATATGTCGGTCACGGCGCAGTAATTTCAAATGCATGTTCTGAATTGATGAAGCTGGCTACAACTCTACATGCGCCTGTAGTGAATACTTTGCTTGGCAAAGGAGCATTTCCTGAAGATCACGAATTGTCTTTAGGAATGTTCGGAATGCATGGCACGGTATACGCGAACAAGGCAGTTTCCGAATGTGATCTTATCTTTTCGATAGGTGGAAGATGGGACGACAGAATCACCGGAAAATTAAGTGAATTCTGCGTTGATGCAGTTAAGATTCACATTGACATAGACCCTGCAGAAATAAATAAGATTATTAGACCCGACTATTATGTGATTGGCGATGCAAAGCATGTTTTAAGAGAACTGAATAAACACATTTCACGGTTAGATACAGATGACTGGTGGAGAAAGATTGAAAAGTGGCGGAATAAGTTTCCTCTGAAATGTTCAAAGAAAGGCGGCTTAAAAGTTCCTTATATTGTAGATACATTGTATAGACTCACAAAGGGTGAAGCCATAATCGTGACTGATGTAGGACAGCATCAGATGTGGACTGCTCAGTTTTACAAGGTTCATAAGAACAGGTCGTGGATATCTTCGGGCGGCGCAGGAACAATGGGTTTTGGATTCCCTGCCGCGTTGGGAGCTCAATTTGGAAGACCCAACGAACTCGTGGTTGCTATTGTCGGGGATGGAGGTTTTCAGATGACTATGTCCGAATTGGCAACGATGATGAACAACAATCTGCCCGTGAAGATTATAGTGATGGAAAATAGATATCTCGGAATGGTGAGGCAATGGCAGGAACTTTTCTTTGATAATCGTCTTTCCGGAGTTGATTTGACCGGTAATCCGAATTTTGCTTTGATTGCAAAAGCATACGGGTGCAAGTCATTTAGAATTCGTAGAAATGCGGACGTTGAGCGGACATTGAAGGAAGCCATTGAATACAAAGGACCGTGTCTGATATGGGCAGAGCTTATTAAAGAAGACAATGTATTTCCGATGGTTCCTGCAGGAGCGCCTCTATCGAAGATGATTATTTCACCTCCAAAGAGTGCTCCGACTGAAATTGCCGCTAAGCCTGCTAAACGAAGAAGAAAGCCAAGGAGTGAAGAAAAATGAATGCGAAGAAGAATGGGAATAAAGAATTACCAAAACATACGATAAGCATTTATGTTGCGAACAAACCCGGTGTTCTTATGCGTGTAGCTCAGGTTTTCGCGAGAAGAGGATTCAATATAGATTCGCTAGTGGTCAGCGAAAGCCAGGATTCTCGATTTTCCAGAATGACAATAGTTTCTACCGGAGATGCAGAGACGCTCGAACAGATAATTAAACAGGTTTCGAAACTCGTTGATGTTCTGCATGCGAAGGATCATAGCGGAGAAGATGTAATCGAGCGGGAATACGCGTTATTCAAAGTTGAAACGCCGACAGAAAAGAGAACAGAGGTTCTTCAGATAGTGGAGCATTTTAAGGGACAGACCTTAGATTTCGGCGAAGACTATCTGCTAATTGGAATTTCAGGAGCAACAGAGAAGATAGATGCAAGCTTTGAATTATTTAAGAAATACGGAATATTAGAAGTTGTTCGTTCCGGAAAGATGCTGATGGCGCGAGGCAGAGAAGAGACTTGATAAAGGCGTCATATTGATACTTTGACACCTTCACGGAATTTAAAAGTTGGTTAACAAAATTAGTTATTTTTTGGAATTTTAAAAAAGTATTCCAGTATAATTTCAATTCTTGAATTCCATGCGCGTTCGCTGTGATTCTGTCCTTCTGCAAGATAAGCCTTCAAATTTCTTCCTTCTCGCCATCCCTTTTCTTTGAGAATAGATTTTAATGTTGAAAGTTCTTCTATGCATTCCTTAAAGGAATCGTGACTGTTCCCCTCTTCAGTGCCCATATCGATCCAAAGTTTTGGAAGAGGTTTAGGCGGAGGCTCTTTTTTTATTCGCTGAAGTATTTCCGAGTCAGCCCACCAAAGCGCGGGAGAAACTATGCCGGCATTGCCGAATATATCCGGTCTTGTCCATGCAAGATGCAGAGATATCAATCCACCAAGCGAGGAACCCATAATGAAAGTATTTTTTCTGGAACTTCTTGTGCGGTATATTCTGTCGATAAATGGTTTAAGCTCTTCTATAATAAATTTTCCGTAAGCAACGCCTTTTCCTCCGCCTTCTCGCTTCGGGTCAGTTGACTCAGCAGGCGTATATTCATCGACTCTTTTGTCATTATTATTTATTCCTACAACAATAATCGGTTCAATCTTGCCTTCAGATATTAATTGCTCGCAAGCTTCGTCAACTCCCCATTCGACTCCAGAAAACGATGTTGCGGCGTCAAATATATTTTGACCGTCGTGCATGTATAGCACGCGATATCTTCGACGAGAGTTTTTATAGCCGGGCGGCAAGTATACAGAAATCGTGCGGGAATTTTCCAAAATATGAGATTGAAAATTTTCGTGGAAGCGTATATCTCCTGTGAGCGTATGAGAAGCAGGTTTTGCAGTATCAGACCACGAAGCAACATCGACTTTTATCTCTATGGTATCTTTGCCGGCAAAGCCGCGCGGATCGAATTTTCTATTTTGAATCTCTGCTCCATTTTTATCTTTTTCAACAGTCTGCCAAGAACCTCGAGTAATTTTATATTCAAAAATTTCATTGCGGGAGATTTTAAATCTGCAACTTGCCGTCAAAGAATCTATACGTGAAAGTTCAAAGCCGTCTGCTTTCCAATTACCGATAGACTCAGAACTGCCTGCAATGAAAATCTTTTCATCAGGAGTTTCATTCGGCAGACGAACTTCTAAAAAAACTTCAATATTTTTTGAGCCGAAATTTTCAGATGAAGTCATAATGTTGAGAAGCATAACACTTCCTAAGACGATTTGCGATATTGGAATCATAGCCGTCAAATTTTATCATAATAAAGATGCGTATGAAATAGAAAGAAGATAGCTAATAACCTGATAATGAGGTATTTTTTAATTATGGTAATAAAACTTGAAGATGGTTCTAGGATCGCAGTCATTGGAGGCGGACCTGCCGGAACATTTACGGCGCATTTTATCACTAAAGAAGCACGGCTCCGGGGCCTCGACCTCAAAATAAAAATTTTCGATGCAAAGCATTTTCTGACAACCGGTCCGGCAGGATGCAATCTCTGCGCAGGAGTTATATCGGAGACTCTTGTTGAGCTCATGAGAGCCGAAGGCATAAACATACCCGAGACGCGGGTGCAGAGAAAGATTAGTGGATATACGATTCATGCTCCGGGGCAAACAGTTCGGATTACTCAGCCGGATAAAGTCAAACGCATCTCAGTAGTATTCCGCGGCAACGGACCGTTATGCTCAATTCCAGATGCGCCTATTTCATTCGACGATTTTTTACTCGAACATGTAGTCGACGAGGGAATAGAACTCATACAGGAAAATGTCGCCGAAATAATTCCGTCAGTAAAAGGTTCTAAAATTAAGGTAGTGACTCAGAAGAGAGAAGAGGAATTTGATCTAGTCATTATTGCATGCGGCATAAATTCGGGATTAATCCGAGATTTAACCGCAAAAAAAATAGGCTATCGTCCTCCAGATTCTCTTGTCACTATTCAAGCGGAATTGCCGATCGATGAGGATTGGATAGAGGAGCATTTTGGAGACGACATTCATGTTTTTTCACCGACATTTGAATTACAGAGGTTTGCCGCTGTCATACCGAAGACAAAATATTTAACAGTTTTGATTGTTCCGAAGCGCAATGCGACATTAGAGGATCTTCACAGATTTTTGGAGATACCATCTTTCAGAGCACTTCTACCGCCGACTTGGACACCGCCTAAAAGATTTTGCACATGTCGGCCGAGAATTCCAATTGGCGGTGCACGCGGCGCAGTTTCTGACCGATTGATATTTGTCGGCGACGCGGCATTTTCACGTTCTTACAAGAATGGAATTTATTCTGCATTTGTTTGTGCTCGTGAAGCGGCGGATGCAATAATAAATCATGGAATAGACAAAAAAACTTTGAACGAAAATTATGTTCGGTCAATGACGGAAAAATTTGTTAGAGATAACCGATACAGCGTTCCATTATTTTTGCTTCATGACTTGATGAGAAGACATGAGTTCATGTCGGCTTCATTTGTCGAAGTGCTTACAAATTCGACCGAAGTCGGAAAATCATTAAGAAGAGTGACGTGGGACATATTAACGGGAAATCGTTCGTACAAAGAATCATGGAAAGAATTTATTTCGATGTCATTGCAGATGAGTTTAATTCGTTCCACTTTCAAGCAATTCATGAAGCGGGCGAAAGGTATAACTGATATGAAGTTTGGAATAAAAGACGAGCTTGGCCCTTTGAAATCCGGAGCAAAGATTGCAATCATTGGAGGCGGACCTGCCGGAGCTTCCGCGGCAATTGCGCTTATTGGCGGAGCAAAGCGGAAAGGGATAGACATACACGTTGCAGTTTACGAAGGGAAACGCTACGACGGAAGAGGAAATTACAATCCATGTGTAGGAGTGCTTTCTCCTCCAATTGAAAAGATATTAGAAGATATCGGAGTTTCTTTTCCTCACGATTTAGTTCAGAGAAAGATTGATAAATACGTTCTCCACGGACGAAATGAGTCGATCGAATTACCCGATGAAAAGAGCGCGGCGTATGCAGTAAGAAGAATTACGTTTGACAGATATTTGTTGGATATAGCGAAAGAGCGCGGGGCAGAGATATTAAATGCCAGAGTTGTCGGAATAGAAATAGAGCGGGATCGAGTGATGATATATTCGGACACGGACTCACGAGCAGTCGATCTTGTTATAGGAGCTTTTGGAATGGACGACGGAGCAATGTCACTTTTTAAATCCGAGACTTCTTATATTCCCCCAAGATCAACTCAATCGGTACTGACGAAAATTCATCCAGGAATAGAAATGGTTAATAGCTATGGAGGTTCGATTCACGCGTATCTGCCTGAACTCGCCGGTGTCGAATTCGGAGCGATTACTCCTAAGCGTGATCATGTAGTATTGAATATTGCAGGAGCTAAAGTGACGGCAAGAGAGCTGGATGCATTTCTAGATCTTCCTCAAGTTCGGAATATATTACCGAATACGATTGATGAGTTGAGACCTGCATTAAATTTTTTCAAAGGCAAATTTCCTACAGCGCCTGCAAAATCATATTACGGTGATCGCTACGCTATAATTGGAGATGCAAGCGGATTAGTTAGACCGTTCAAAGGAAAAGGCGTAAACGCGGCGATAATGACGGCAAAATGCGTTGCTGATATTGCTTTGAACTATGGTATTTCAAAAAAATGTTTTTCAAAATATGAGGATCATTTTCAAAATGTAATTCACGACATGCCTTTCGGGACTGCCTTAAGAGGAATAACTAAAGTAATTTCAAAAACTGGTTTACTCGACAAAATAATACGAATTGCAAAAAAAGAAGTAGCGACCAGAAGGATGCTTTTCGATTGTATATCCGCACATAGAACTTATGGTGAAATTTGGTCTGACTTCAGAAAAAATGGATTAATGAAACTACTCTGGAAACTTATCTTTAAATAGACCTCAGAGGCTTTATGAGTAGTTTTAACAAAAATAAGCCGCTAAAGTTTTTTTGATTATTGCCGACAATAGAAGTAATCCAAGGAAGGATGAAAAACAAAATGGATTTGATAAAAATGAACTCATATTTGTCTCAAGATGTTATGAAGAGAACATTATCTTCATCATCCAATGACGCTAATCCAAAAGCAATTTCTTATCTTCCTAATGTTCCAAAACATGATGAAGAGAAGAAAGGCGATAATGTTGAACTTTCCGATTCTAAACAGAAAACAAATTCTATCGATGAGCAAATAGCCAAAAAACTCGCAAAAAAACTTGATGAAAAAGGTCAGCAGAGCACCAGTGATATTTTGAAGATCGTAAAAGAAAATTATCCAAGTGTGATGAAGTCCATAAGAGCGATAATCGCGAAGCGGGCAGGGTTGCAGAATGAAGGGCCTAAGGGGGCAAGCCCTGAACTTCTCGCTTCCGCGCTCAACGAGGCCGCCGGCTCACCGGACCCGAGCCGGCGGGTTGCCGATGTCGTGACGGGTGTAGGACTTGTTCCTGACGCACTCAAAGATAGATTTCTTGAAGTGGCTCAGAAGATATTAGGAATGGAAAATACTGCGGCAAAGCAGGCTGTAGATGCAGGTCAGGCTTCTCCTATCGAGATTGATTCAAGCACCGGGAATTACAAACCGTCTAAAGTAGGACTGGGAGTTGAAGTAAATTTTGATCTCTTCTTTTCCATTTCGGCGAAGCAGATGATAAGCCAAGGCGAAAAT
>PEWQ01000088.1 GCA_002780065.1 Candidatus Hydrogenedentes bacterium CG07_land_8_20_14_0_80_42_17 | reverse complement strand
CGCTTCTTGCAGGACTGACTTTGATTAGAAGAGCATCTGACTCTGAATCGATTAACCAAATTAAAAATAAATCCTCTGACTTGGACGAAGCTCTGGATATTGTTATGGAATCAATTGCGAAGAGAGCTCCAATGCTCGGTCTCTATCGATATATGATTGCTTCGATAATTACCAATATCGAGTCAAGACGTGGAGCACGATTCAAATTTTCGATTTGGAAAAATGATTTATCGGTCTTTTCCAAACTGCTAATGAATCGCGGAAGAATCGAGTTGAATAGAACTGGACTGATCTTTAATGCTCAGCATCTTTACAATATTCACTGGCCTAGAAAAGAAAAACCCGATCTCATGCCTTTACGAAGATATATTGTATCGCATTTGAATCATAAATTTTTATTAACCGCTTCTGATATTGAGTTTGCTTATCATCTTCTGCTTGGGGCATATTCGGCAGTAAAATACTATACAAGAGCGTTTGCGGCATCAGAGAAACGTAGTATGATTTCCAGCAGCAATCTTCAGAGAGGAATAGAATGCGTAGAATACAATCTCATGCTTCATCGGCCGATGAAGGAACGATTATGGAAGAAGAAAATAGTTCGCGGCTGGGCAAGAAAATTTCTTTTTCATCACTCCTATCCGAGCTCAATGGTGCTCTTTTGAAGATATCGGTTTCTGTTCTAGCTTTTTTGATGCTTTGCTCTTCGCCTGCTTATGCTAGATTGAGTCTGCAAGAGAGATATGAAGCCATTCTATCTGCTTATCAGGCGCTTCAGGCTGGAGGAAGAATTACTTCTCAGGATAAAGAAATGTTCGAGCGCATTCAAGACGCGTGGAAGAACAGAAATCTTTCCAGTGTCTCCGCATTGATGACTGATATTGAAGAAAGACTTTCTGTAGGCAGTGCGTTCTCAGATCCTATTCTTCTACAAATATCGCAGGATGGCTCTGTGGCTAAAGGAGCGCTGGATTCCTTTCCAATTACTGCCGAGATATTAATCGAAGGAATTGATTTTCTGGAAATAGATCCTGAAAAAGTTGACGACATGTCGCTATATCGAATTCTTTGCTCTGAAACATATCCAAGATTTATTGCACCTCTCATTGCTTTTGAAACTTCGACTGAACGTTTAGTGCCTCCGGCAGGATGGGCTGTTATGGATAGTGTTCGCGAGCGCTGGAAAAAAGTTGCCAAGATTGCAGAAGCGAATGTTGAGGTTCTTATGCCGGGAATAGATTTGCGACGTTCCGATGCTGACCTGTGGTTGATGTCGGCGGAACGAGTTAGAGATGACGTTTACATAAAAGAAGGAGTCTCTGACTTAATAAAACCTTTTATTTCTACTTCTAGTTCATGGATTTTTAAACCTGAATTTGATACTATCGATGGAGCGCTTCCAAGAACTATTTGGTTTTTTTCACAGATTCGAGCAAAAAAACTTAGCTTGGTAATTCCGGAGAATATTCAAAATGCAAAGATTCTTCAGTCAGCTTTAGCAGGATTAGATTCCAGCACTACATTGCTGACTTTTTCGCACACTGGACTTACTGCTCTACATTCCGGCAATCGATTTATTTTTGCAAACCGCAGTGAGGAATCGGCAAGAATTGATCTTCTGCCGGTATTGCCTCCGCGCGTCAGAGGAAATGCAGTTCAAGAGGAATGGCGATTAGACGGAAAAGCAGTTATTTTGAATAATTCAGGCAATATCGAAAATGAAGAGGTATTGTACAGAAAAAGAATGAGCTTTATTCTTCCGGCAAAGAGTGTAAGTTTTATTGAGGTTGCATTTTCCGGAGATAAAAAATAGCATTTAACCACACTGGAGGTTTCATTATGCGGAAAGAAGCTCAAAATAAAAATCGTTTTGTAGAATACTCTAGGCAAAAGACAATTAAAGATCTTGGCCAATTAAGGGCGCCTATTGCTGTAAAAATAAACACAACTATTCGAGAAGTAATCGAATTATACAATAAAAACAGAACTGGAAGCGTATTAGTTTATGACAAACGCGAAAAGATTATTGGTATTTTTACCGAAAGAGATTTATTGCAGAAGATATTGAATAAAGGAATATCGCTTGATGAGACAATAGAGCCATACATATCTAAGCCGGTAAAAACTGTAGATAGTAGAACAACATTGGGTGAGACAATAAAGATGATGACTGAAGGCGGGTTTAGGCATTTACCGGTTGTTGAGGGAGAACGAGCCGTAGCGGTTCTATCGTGCAGAACTTTAATTCGGCATATTTCAGAAGTTTATCCTGGAGCTGTTTTCAATCTTCCACCTAAATTTGATCAAAAATTTGATACACTTCATGGAGCGTAAGATGAAAAACGAAATTAAATCTTTTACGATACGATTTGCAGGAGATTCCGGAGATGGAATGCAGTTAGTTGGTACGCGGCTGACAGAAACTCTTGTAGTGCAGGGAATAGATGTAAGCACGCTTCCTGATTATCCTGCTGAGATTAGAGCTCCAGGCGGAACTGTATCTGGAGTCAGCGGATATCAGATGCAATTTGCTGATCACGATATTTATTCTCCAGGAGACACGATTGATTGCTTAGTTGCAATGAATCCGGCGGCGTTAAAAAAATGCATTGCTGACGTTGCAAAGGGCGCATTAGTAATTGTCAATGAAGATGCTTTTACAGAACAGAATTTAGAAAAAGCGGGATATGAAAATAATCCGTTTGCTGACGATTCTCTTATTCAGTACAGGATAATTAAAATTCCAGCGACTTCATTAACATTGCAAGCAGTGGAAGGAATAGGTTTGCAGAAACCTCAAGCAGAGCGCTGTAAAAACTTTTTCATGCTCGGCCTGGCACTATGGCTTCTTGATTGTCCTATCGACGCTACCAAAGAGTGGATTAGCAGTAAGTTCAAAAAAAATCCGCAAGTACTTGAAGCGAATCAAAGAGCGTTCAGCTCCGGATATGCTTATGGAGATACAAAGGAACTTTCCGGACTACGATTTACTGTAAATAAAATGGAAGATTTTAAGGCTGGAACATACATTAACTTGAGCGGAAACGAGGCAGCTGCTTACGGTCTTGTTGCCGCGGCCGAATCCGCCGGAAGGCGATTATTTTTCGGAGCGTATCCTATTACGCCTGCAAGCGATATAATGCAGGAATTGGCGGCTCTACCGCGTTTCAATGTCTCGATGTTTCAGGCGGAGGACGAAATAGCCGCCGTTTGCGCCGCAATAGGAGCTTCATTCGGTGGAGCGATAGCGGCTGCGGGAACGAGTGGACCTGGACTTTGTTTAAAGACTGAGGGAATCAATCTTGCGGTAATAGCCGAACTTCCATTAGTTGTAATAGACGTTCAGCGCGGCGGCCCTTCTACGGGGCTTCCTACGAAGACAGAGCAGTCTGATCTGCTTCAGGCATTATTTGGACGAAGCGGCGAATCGCCAGTTGTTGTCATTGCTCCTCAAACTCCGTCCGATTGCTTTCATTCTGCTTATGAAGCAGTAAGACTTGCAGTTCACGCGATGACTCCGGTTATTATGCTCTCAGATGGGTATATTGGTAATGGGACGGAACCTTTTCGAATTCCGGAAGAGGGGGAACTACCGCCGATAAAGCTTTCATTTGAAGTTTCTCCTGAAAAGTTTCAACCTTATCTTCGAGACCCTGAAACTTTATCGAGACCTTGGTGTGTTCCGGGAACTCCAGGTTATGAACACAGAATCGGAGGGCTCGAAAAACAAGATGTGACCGGTGCTGTCAGCTACGAGCCTGACAATCATGATCGAATGAATCGAATAAGGCTCGAAAAGATTATGAAGCTACAATCAGTTATTCCTGATCAAGAGATATTTGGCGAAGAAGAAGGAGAACTCTTGATTGTAGGATGGGGAGGAACATTCGGGTCGATTCGAACTGCAGTGGAAGAACTTCGCAATGAAGGCGTCAAAGTTTCTCACGCTCAAATTAAGTATCTGAATCCATTTCCGAAAAATCTCGGAGATATTTTGAAGCGATTCAAAAAAATTCTTGTTCCGGAAATTAATCTTGGACAGCTTGCGTGGCTATTGAGAGCAAAATATCTAATCGAACCGCATCAATTGAATTTACTCAGGGGATTGCCACTGAAGATCAGCGATGTAAAGGAAAAAGCGATTGAGCTACTGGAGGCCGTGCGATGATAGAGACGCAGAAATTAGCAAGAAAAGATTTTATGTCCGGACAGACTGTGCGATGGTGTCCGGGTTGCGGAGACTATGCGATTCTGGCTCAGGTTCAGAGTCTAATGCCGGCATTGGGAATACCAAGAGAAAAAATAGTTTTCATCTCGGGGATCGGTTGTTCGAGCAGATTCCCGTATTACATGAATACGTATGGCTTTCACACAATTCATGGGAGGGCTCTTCCAATTGCAGAAGGATTAAAGATGGCCAATTCCGATCTTCAGATATGGGTGATAACAGGCGACGGCGACGCGCTTTCGATTGGAGGAAATCATTTCATTCATGCATTGCGCAAGAATTTCGACTTAAAAATCATAATGTTCAACAACGAAATTTATGGACTAACAAAAGGACAATATTCGCCGACTTCTAAAATCGGGCAGAAGACTAAGTCATCTCCTTTCGGCTCGATAGAGAAACCTGTTCATCCACTTTCTTTAGCATTGGGAGTAGAAGCAACCTTTGTTGCCAGAACAATCGATGCTGATCCGAAACATATGCTGCAAGTATTCAAGCGGGCATCCGAGCACAAAGGCACAGCTTATGTAGAGGTTTTGCAAAACTGTCTAATCTTCAATAACGGTGCGCATAGTTTCATCACTGATAAGATGCAGAGGCCTGACCATGCTTTATATCTCGAACACGGCAAACCGCTGCGTTTCGGTCCGGATAATTCGAAAGGAATTGCTTTGAAGGGAACTTCTCCTGTTATTGTCGAACAAGTCGTTGATGAAAAAGAGCTTTTAGTTCATGACGAAACTCATGAAGAGCCGACACACGCATATTTTCTTTCTCGGATGAGACATCCTGAATTTCCTGTGCCGCTCGGAGTATTTAGAGCGGTGAAAAAACCAATTTACGATGAAACTATGAATCAAAGAATTGAATCTGCGAAGAAGTCGAGAACAGAAAAGAATTTCAGAGATTTTATGGTCGGCAACAATTCATGGACAATGAGGTAAAAAAATGGTTAAAAATAAAAGTAACAATGTAATTTGTCAGGTCTGCGGAGCGAAAAATATCTTAGGCGATGAGCATTGTTCTTCATGTCATAGTGACCTTGATTTAGCTGTAAGTTCTCTGTCGCCGTCTGAGGATTCGTTCAGCGATGAATTATTGAATAGGAAGGTAATAGAGATAGCCGGCGGCAAGGCGGCTGTTTTGAAAAAGAATTCTTTGGTAAGTTCCGCAATAGATGCAATGAATGAAACCGGAAGGGATATTGTGATCATTGAAGAAGAGGGGAGAGTCGAGGGAATTTTTACTGTCCGAGACATTATTTACAGGGTTCTTTCCAAGAATCTCGATTCCAATAAAACCAAACTTGGAGATGTGATGACCGAGAATGTTGAGGTTATAGAAAAAGATGAACCCATCGCTTCTGCTCTGCATAAGATGGCGTTCACTGCTACGAGGCATCTTCCTATTATGAAAGACGGACTGTATCTCGATACCGTCTCGATTGACGACATCATGAAGTATTTTTCTGACGAACTCGAAAAAGCTTCTTTGTAAAAAGTAAGTTATACAAATATTAAAAAATTTACTCAAATCTATTGACTTTTTATATTTAGAATGCTAAAGTAATAGTAGGAAAGAGCAAATTAGCTCTAGACTCACGGAAGGGAGGGTCGATTTATGACCATGAAGATTAACACCAATACGGAAGCCCTATTCGGGCAAAGAATCCTTGGAAATACCAAAAACGAAACAGACACTATTCTAAAGCGTATTGCGAGCGGACTAAGAATTAATCAGGCTTCAGACGATGCGGCTGGCTTTGGAATTTCTGAACGGCTCAGGTATCTCACATCAGGATTTGAACAAGCTCAGTCGAATATACAGGATGCGACATCGGCTTTACAGGTTGCAGAAGGCGGGCTTTCGAATGTGAGCGATTCATTGCAGAGAATTCGTGAGCTTACTGTTCAAGCCTCGAATGACACTCTAACGGATACTGATCGAGGCGCAATACAAGGTGAAATTGATCAACTCGTTCAAGAGATCGACAGGCAAACAAGTTCGACTCAATTTAACGGTCAGCCGCTTTTGAGCGGACAATTCGCATCTGGAACTGGAGCCTTTGATGTTCAGCTTGGTCCAAATGAGGGCGAATCGTTAGCAATAAATATCGAGAAAGTTAATTCATCAACGCTTGGTGTTGCAGGATTGAATGTTTCGACACGAGAGAATGCCAGTAATGCGTTAAGCTCCATCGACACTGCCATTTCAAGTGTTTCTTCAACGAGAGCAAATATCGGAGCAAATACTAATAGGCTTGAGAGCACAAATACTTATGTAGGTGTTGCCCGGGAAAACACGCTTTCTGCTTTATCTCAAATTAGAGACGCGGATATGGCCCAGCAATCAACACTACTTGCAATATCACAGATTAAAAACCAAACCGGAGCGTCTGCTTTGATTCAAGCAAATTTGAATTCGCAATCAGCATTAAAACTGCTTGGAAGCTGATAACATAATTTGACCGAAATTCTCGAACGAATTTTTATCGTCGAGGGTGATATTACATTTCAAAAAGTTTCTGCGATTGTTAATGCCGCAAACCAAACTTTATTGGGTGGAGGCGGAGTTGACGGAGCAATTCATCGCGCAAGTGGACCGGAACTTCTTATTGAGTGTCGTAAACTTGGAGGATGTGAAACCGGCAAAGCAAAAATCACAAAAGGCTATCGACTTCCTGCAATGTGGGTGATACATACGGTTGGACCGATTTGGCATGGAGGCGCAAGGGGAGAGGCTGAACAACTTGCTTCTTGTTATCGTGAGTCACTTGAAATAGCTTCATCAAAAAAGTTTAGCTCAATTGCATTTCCAGCGATAAGCACAGGTGTTTATGGCTATCCGAAAGAAGAAGCGGCGAAAATTGCCGTTACAACAATTAAGGATTTTTTTATCAAAAACAATTATCCTGAAAAAGTCATCTTCGTATGTTTCAGCAGAAGCGATGCTGAGATTTACCGCAACGCATTATAATTTCCAACGGTAGCAGCACAGGCTTCTGCCTGCGTTACCTTTTTTCGATTTTATTGCGTCTCTAATATGTTAACTTGAAACAAATTAAAACTTTCCTATTATTTGTAAGAGATGGATAAGAAAGAAGATCCAATAAAACAAAAAGATCTTGCGATTCTGCCTAGGGCACAGCTTAT
The DNA here is from genome assembly GCA_002780065.1 of Candidatus Hydrogenedentes bacterium CG07_land_8_20_14_0_80_42_17. GTDB lineage: Bacteria > UBA8481 > UBA8481 > UBA8481 > UBA8481 > UBA8481. Next base: position 1,231 of record PEWQ01000088.1, on the reverse strand, counting down.
TAAAGGCGGCTTTGAGGCGCTTTCAAAAAAAAATTTTAAAGATGCCCAATATTATTTTGGAGCTGCCATTCGAAAAGCAAAAAGAGTTCAATTATGGGATGTAGAAGCTGAATTTTACAAATTTGTAGCACTTTACTTTGAAGGCAATTACAACGAAGCAGTGAAGAGATGCCTTGAATGTTTAGATGCCGTTAAATTAACTTCAGATGAAGCAATAAAAGATGGTCATATATTACCTACAGATGTAATCGAATCTACATTAAGCGATGCACTCATACAAACTATGGTAATCAGGCGAGACACATTCTGGCAATTAATAAATCACTTCTGGCAAAAGAGCAAAGGCGAATATTATCTATCAAAAAAAAGCTATAGTTTAGTTCAAGCGATGATGAAAGCATGGATGGCATTTTCAATAGAAACAAAAATCTCATACAATATGCTAAAAAATGAGTTTAAGCCATTTACCGCATTCTTACAGGAACAACTTAATACAGCTGACGAAATGCAGAAGGGATCCGAAGAGAAAGTTACTGCGCCAAGCCAAGAACTTACTTCAGCCGATTCAAAACCGCCTCAACCATCTATGGAAGAGATAGAAAATGAATTTGCTGCAAATCTTAGAAAATATTCAGAATTGACCTTAATAAGGCTCAGCAATACTGATATTGAAGAATTATTAAAAATATGCAGAGTTACAAGAAGCGTATCTAATATTTCGGAGATTGAAAAATTGACTGACATGTTGGGGCCAAACTCGAAGAAAGTTTATATCGAAGCTCTAAGCCAGAACGAATTATTGATACAAAAAGAAAAAAAGCTTTCTGAGCATTTGGCAGAACGTCTTCGCCAAGAGGTTTTAGAATTTTTAGAGAAGCGTGAAGGAATATAGTGAGCATTTGGCAGAACGTCTTCGCCAAGAGGTTTTAGAATTTTTAGAGAAGCGTGAAGGAATATAGTTTAGTTCTCATTTTGGATATATTTTCTACTTTACATAATGTATCTTATAGGAAGTTGCTGTGTAACCGAGAAACTGTAAAAACATAACTGTAATAACATAGACGATTGTATTTTTATTCCGAATGTGATTGCCCAAAAAGTGGTATTTTGTCATTGCGAACACCGAAGATGCGAAGAAATCTCTTAATGTTAACAGATTGCTGGTATGTTATTATATTTGAAATTGCAAATTGGAAAGTGCAAATTGAAAATTTTATTTTTCCAATTTTCA
>PEWQ01000168.1 GCA_002780065.1 Candidatus Hydrogenedentes bacterium CG07_land_8_20_14_0_80_42_17 | reverse complement strand
ATTGAAAAATGAAAATTGGAAAAATAAAATTTTCAATTTGCACTTTCCAATTTGCAATTTCAAATATGATAACTTACCAGATGCCAAGACTCTGAATATTTGTATCAAGCCTTTTACCTCTAAAATTAATATTGGGATTAGATACTTAAATAAGTATTATTCAGTTATCGGATTGTTAAATCCGAAATTTAATGTGCTTCGAGCGCGACATTAATTCGCGACATTAATTATTGTCCTGATTGAAGCATGGAGGATTTATGAAGAAGTCACTGGTTTCAGTCATGATCGCAGTTTTGGCGATTTTTGTCGTAGCGGGCGCCGCATGGTCTTCGCTCCGATACTATGATACGGATCAGCTTGAAGAAGGTAATTTTTATACAATGACTTTACGTCTGCAGAAAGGCGGGAGCTATATGGCTGTTGCCGCGGCATCACAGGGAAAAGTTGATTTCGATCTGACTGCTATTGATCCCGACGGCAATGAAGTTGTTACGAGCGATTTAACAGACGATAACACAGATTGGATACGTTTTACTGCTGACAAAGAAGGAAACTACAAGATTAAGATCACTGCATACAAAGGCTCGGGCTGGTATGAACTGATGGTTTTGGATGTTGACCATTACTGAAAAAAAGTAACCACAATAAAAAAGCAACCACAGATTACACAGATTGCATTGATATATTTAAATAAAAATTATTTAAAAAAATCCGTGTAATCTGTGTTTTATTTGTAGTTTCTTTGTTTTTCATTCGGATTTTTTTGTTGTATTCTTCTCAGCATGAAAAGATTCTTTGATGCGTATACTAAATTGTATGGAGTGATTGGATCGCCGGTTCGGCATTCATTGTCTCCAAAGATTCATAACGAGCTATTCATGCGTTATTCTGTGAATGCTGTATACGTTGCGTTCGAAGTGACAGATCTCGAAAAAGTTATTTGCGGAGTTCGTGAACTCGGTATTGCAGGGCTTTCTGTGACGATTCCGCACAAGGTAGAGATAAAAAAATTCATAGATTACGAGGATGAATTAGCCGCGCAAATTGGAGCTGTCAATACGATTGTGAATATGAACGGAAGACTCAAGGGCTACAATACTGATGTCACGGGCGCAATGAATGCATTGCGTGAAAAGACGGATATCAAAGGTAAAAGAGTTTTGATTCTCGGAGCAGGCGGAGTTGCCAGAGCGATTGGATTTGGAATTAATGCTGAAGGCGGGATTCCCGTAATCGCCAATCGAACGGAATCGAAGGGAAGAGCGCTTGCTATGGAACTGAAGTGCGAATACGTTTCTCCGCAAGCTGCATTTGAGACAAAACCTGAAATATTAATCAACGCAACTTCGATTGGAATGAATCCTGATTCGAATGCGTCTCCGGTTCCTAAAGAAAAAGTTAGAGACATGATTGTGTTCGATACGGTTTACAATCCGCTTGAGACGAGGCTTCTCGCAGATGCAAAGTCGAATGGATGCAAAATAGTCACAGGGTTGAGAATGTTCGTGCATCAGGCAAGATTGCAGTTTGAGTTATGGACGGGCATTGAGCCAAATGCGGACGCACTCGAAGAATTTCTCTTCAAAGAAATGAAACAAATATGAATTTCAGAGTTTCACCTGTACAAAAACTTTCAGGCTCTGTTCTTGTGCCGAGCTCGAAATCGCATTCGATTCGTGCCGTCGCCTTTGCCTCTTTGACTGACGGAATATCTCGATTGAGAAATTTGCTCTCGTCTCGAGATACTTCAGCCGCTATTTCGGCGTGCATTGCTCTTGGCGCAGATATTTCGACAGAAGGCGAAATTACTATCGTAAAAGGTTTTGGTAAAACTCCATCTCCTCAAACTCCTTCTATAAATACGCTGAACTCGGGCACGACAACGAGCTTTATGATATCGATTGCCGCGCTTGGAAATAAAACTGTAGTTATTGACGGCGACGAATCGATTCAAAAAAGACCTGTTCAGCCGCTTCTCTCCGCAGTTGTTCAGCTTGGTGCGTCTGCTCGGTCAATAAATAATAACGGCTGCCCGCCGCTTGAAGTTCGAGGCCCGATGAAAGGAGGCACTGCAATACTCGATTGTAAAAGCTCTCAATATTTGTCCAGCCTTTTAATTTCCGCTCCGCTTCTATCGGAGAATACTGAGATCATAGTCAAAAATGTTTGCGAGCGTCCTTACATAGATATGACGTGCGCATGGCTTGAGGAGCTAGGAATAAGATTTGAGCGGGAAGGCTACGAAAAGTTTTTGATTTACGGCAATCAGCATTATGAGCCGTTTGAAAAAGAGGTTCCTGGAGATTGGTCGTCTGCAACTTTTTTTCTGCTTGCAGGAGTATTGCTTGGAGAAGAGATTCTTCTTTCGGGTTTAAATATTGCTGATACTCAGGCGGATAAAGAGGTCATTAATTATTTGAAATTGATGGGTGGAAAAATCGAGATTGAATCAGGAAAAGTTATTGTCCGAAAATCCAAATTGCATGGAGCGAGATTGGATTTAAACAACACGCCTGATGCTCTGCCTGCAATGGCTGTTGCAGGCTGTTTTGCTGAAGGAGAGACGATTATTGAGAATGTCGCTCACGCTCGAATAAAAGAGACTGATCGAATAAAAGTAATGACAGAGGAACTCGGGAAGATGGGAGCGATAATTGAAGAGAAGGCAGACGGTATGATAATTCACGGAGGAAGTTTAAATGGCGGATGCTTCGATGGGCATAATGACCATCGAGTTGTAATGGCTCTGGCAGTTGCAGCGCTGGGCTTGAAAGGTGAATCAATAATATCGACTGCAGAAGCCGCAAATGTGACAGTTCCTGATTTCGATAAGCTGATGAATTCGCTCGGAGCGCGCATAGAGTTTGTTAGCACAACGGAAATATCAAAATGACATCTATTCACGCTGAGGTTTCAATATATTACTGGATTGGATTTTTTATTTTTGTTCTAGCTATGCTTTCGTTGGATCTTATGGTCTTTCAAAAAAAGACTCATGAAATAAAATTCAAGGAAGCTTTTGGCTGGACGGTTTTTTGGATATCTCTGGCGCTCCTATTTAATCTTCTTGTTCTCTATCAGTTCGGCTCTCAGAAAGCGCTCGAATTTATAACGGCATACCTCATAGAAGAATCGCTTTCGGTCGACAATCTCTTTGTCTTCCTAATGATCTTTTCTTATTTCGCGGTTCCTAAAAATTTAGAGCATCGTGTTCTCTTCTGGGGAATTCTCGGCGCAATTATCATGCGTGGAATATTCATTGCGGCAGGCACTGCGCTCGTGAAGAGGTTCGATTGGACACTTTACATCTTCGGCGTTCTATTGCTTTACGCCTCGATAAAAATGTTTTTTCATAATGAATCTGAAGTTCATCCCGAACGCAATCCTGTAATAAAATTATTTTCAAAGTTTTTTCCGTCGGTTCGAGAATATCACGGTTCGAAATTTTTAATTTGCAAAGAAGGACGACTCTTTGCAACTCCGCTCCTTCTTGTTTTGGTGACGATAGAGAGCTCAGATATTATTTTTGCTGTCGATTCGATTCCGGCAGTTCTTTCTATCTCTCATGATCCATTTATTGTCTTTACATCGAATATCTTTGCTGTTTTGGGCCTGCGCGCTCTCTTCTTCTGCATTTCAGGAATGCTGAATATTTTCAGCAGATTGAAAGAAGGCGTGGCATTCATACTTTTGTTTGTGGGAACAAAAATGCTGATCAATAAATTTGTGCATATCTCGACAGGATTGAGTTTAAGCGTGATAACGATTACACTAATTCTTGCAATAGTTGCATCAATAATCGAGAACAAGCTGAAGGGAGAAGAAAATGCTGGGTAACACATTTGGAAGGGTTTTTAGAGTCACAACATGCGGCGAGTCTTACGGAATCGGAGAGGGTTCGGGACTTTCTGTTATTGTGGATGGTGTGCCTCCTGGATTAAAAATTACAGATGCAATGATTCAGAAAGAATTGGACAAACGCCGACCCGGACAGGGTAAACTCGATTCGCCTCGGAAAGAGACGGATCAAGTTCATATCTTCGCGGGGATAGGGCAGGACGGAGTGACAACGGGCACACCGCTCGGAATGATAATTTACAATGTCGATACAAAACAGGTTCACATAAATCAATATCGAAGCTATAAAGATTTAATAAGACCCGGTCATGCCGAATATACTTTCTTTTTAAAATATGGAGAAGCTGCAGATTGGTGCGGAGCGGGCAGAGCATCGGGCAGAGAGACTGTGACGCGTGTTGCGGCTGGAGCCGTTGCAAAAATAATTTTAGCTCGCGAAAAAATAGAACTGATCGCTTACACAAAAGAATGTATGGGAATTAGAGCTAGAGAGATGAGCTGGGCGGAGCTGAAACGCAATTACAGGAAGAACGAAATCAACTGCCCGGATTTGAAAGCTGCGAAGGCTATGATTGAAAAGGTCATTCAAATTAAAAATGAAGGCGATACTGCCGGCGGCATTATCGAATTGAGAATTCATAATGTTCCGGGCGGACTTGGAGAACCTGTCTTCGATAAATTGAATGCTACACTTTCGCACGCAATCTGTTCGATCGGAGCTGTAAAAGGAATTGAGTTTGGAGATGGTTTCGCATGCGCCAGAGCAAAAGGTTCAGATTGGAACGACCATCCTTATCTTGATGCGAAGGGAAAAGTTCGCTTCAAGACGAATCATGCAGGCGGAGTTCTTGGAGGAATTTCCAACGGAGAAGATATAGTGATTAGAGTTGCTGTGAAACCTACTCCGACAGTCTCCGTGCCTCAGCCCTCGATAAACATGAAGAAGATGAAAGAAGAGATTTTGAGTCCTATTACCAGAAGAGACCCGACGCTATTGGGAAGGCATTATGCCGTAATCGAGGCGATGTCCGCTATTGCTCTGACAGATGCATTGTTTTTGGATCGAGGCTGGGAAGGGATGGCAAGACTCAAACAGAAATGGATTAATCTGAAGAGAAAGTGAAATCGGGATGCTGCGAGAAAATCCATATTAGTGCGTCATTCGCGCGAAAGACTCGCAGAGTCGTAGCGGGAATCTAGGACATATTGCATGCAATGCAATTATATTTGAAATTGCAAATTGGAAAGTGCAAATCGAAAATTTTATTTTTCAATTATTTCATACGTTTGTGGAGAGAGAAGTAGAGGTGAGGATATGAAAAAGATCGCTTTTCTTAGACCTGCTCAAACTCTCTCTCAGTATGAGATGGATTACGTTCGCCTTCTCGAAGATGAATTTGAATTGCAGGTCTTCACTGTCGGAGAGAGCGCAATAGGCTCTGAAAATGTCTCTGCAGTGAGATTAAAATGGCCGGATCAATTTATGTGGAACGGACGTGAGCGCTCGTTTATGAATGCTTTTTATGCTAGAGTTTTTAGAAGACGATATCACCTGCCCGGTTTGGAAAAAGTTTTGAAAGGCTTCGATATTGTTCAGGCAGGAGAAGCTAGGAGCGAATACTCTTATCAAGCCGCGCTATTGAAACCGCATTTCGGTTATAAACTTTTTCTTTCAGCTTCCGAGAACCAGCCGATTTTTGAAGACTGTAATAATTCCATGAGAAGAAGAATAGAATTGGTGTTGGAACGAACCGATCATGCGTTTTGTATTCCGATGGAGGCGCAAGAACGTTTAATTTCTGCAGGACTTGCATCTGACAAAATAACTGTGATTGGGCACGGAATAGATTGCGATAGGTTTTGCCCTGCGGGGGAAAAAGTCGAAAGAGATTTTCGAGTTGGATATTGCGGCAGGTTTAGAAAAGAGAAAGGGCTTTCGAACCTGATTCGCGCCGCCAAAGAATCTGATATCGAACTCCTGCTTCTCGGTGAAGGGCCGGAAGAAGATGAGCTTAGAAAAATTGCAGGAGAAAAGGTCAGGTTCCTGCCTGCGCGTCTGTATCATGAGATTCATACCTTTTATCATGATATAGATCTTTTTGTTCTTCCGAGTATTCCGGTGCCGGGGTTGGTCGAGCAGTTTGGTTTTGTTTTAATGGAAGCGATGGCTTCAGGAATTCCAGTTGCTGCATCTAGAATCGGCGGAATCCCTAATGTGCTCGGAGATGTAGGAATTTTCGTTGAGCCGGGCAATGTTGAGGAATTAAAGAATGCGATTATTAAAATCAGAGATGATGCTGATTTAAGAAAAGAGCTTGGAATTCGCGGCCGCGCGCGAGCTTTACAATTATTTCGCCGCGAAGCTGTCGTAAATAAGATGAGAGAGAGATATCGAAAAGTTTTATAGCTCTAATCCAAAGAACGTGAGAACTAATTGGAAATATAATAACATGCTTTGAAGACACAGGCGCATACGCTTTGGAGGCACAGGCGCCATCGCGTCAATGGACGCCATCGCGTCAATGGACGCCTCGCGTCAATGGACGCCTCGCGTCAATGGACGCCTCGCCTGTGCAAGCTACGCATGCATATTCAGCACGCACGAGGGGGGCTATTGACGCGTAGAGCATGTCCCTCCAGATAAATTGTAATTTTCTTTTTTTTAGAACGCTTCTATTATTGACTCATGAAGTTAGAGCGTCTAATACTGTTTTTGCTTTTCCTTTTAGTGCTTGCCGCAGGAGTAATTTACAACGAAGCGGATAGAGATTTATGGCATAGACTTGCAATGGGCAGACTCACTCTTGAGAATGGCTCTATACCTCTTTGCGACCCTTTTGCATACACTGAAACAAGGATTGAATGGATCGACCATGAGTGGGGCTCGGGACTTTTATTCTGGATTACGTGTAAAAAATTTGGCGATATTGGATTAATTCTTCTCAAAGACATTCTTTTTTTCTCGACACTTATTTTGATATGCCGCTTTCGCTCGATTTTCTTATCATTACTTTTATTTTTTGCATTATTGCCGGGTTTTGTTCCGACTGTAAGATGCCAAATTTTTACCTATTTCTTTTTTGCATTATGGTTGAGACTTTTGGATGCCAGTTCGGCAACGTTAGATTCAAAAAAAATATTTTCAAAACTTCAATTGAAAATTCTTGCAGTTTTTCCTTTGACAACAATTCTTTGGGTAAATCTCCATGGCGGCTTTGTTGCGGGATTTGGTCTAATCGTGCTTCATGCCGTGGATTCAATGCTTCGAGGGAAACGGCCGTGGTTCCATCTATCGGCAATTTTGGTTTCGATTCCGTTTACGCTGATTAATCCGTACGGACTGAAATTTTGGTTTTATATTCTTGAGGCGGCAACTATGCAGAGACCGCTCATTACCGAGTGGCAGAGCATTAGACTCTTTGAACTGAATTTCAATTGGCTCGCAATAAAAATAATTCTTATTCTGCTGATCTCTATCATTGTAATTTTGGTTCGGCGTAAGTGCTTCAGAAATTTGCACGGGATAGTAATTCTTGCGGCAACTTTATTTCTTGGAATAAAGCATGCGCGGCACATAACATTTTTTGCGATAGCGGCGATGTATTACATAATACCTGCTCTTGAATGTTTCAATTCAGAGTGGACAGGAAAAATTTTTGAACGAACGTTGCGGTTTTTTAATATAGCTTTACTTGCGCTTGTATTTAGCGCATCGATTTATATCCTCGCAGATTCTGAGTGGAAGATAAAGGTGCCGAATGGACTTTATCCGGTAAAGGCTTCTGAATTTATTTATGAAAACGGGATCGAGGGAAATATTTTGGTACCCCTAAATTGGGGAAGCTATGTGCTCTGGAAGCTTTATCCGTCATGCAGGGTTTCTCTGGACGGGAGGTATGAAGAAGTTTATACGAACGAGACGTATCGCCTTGTTACGGACTTTGCATTCGGCCTACCGAAATGGAAAGAGTGTCTCGAAAAATTTAATCATGACATCATTTTGCTTCCAGCCGATTCTCCAACGAATAATTTAATTCACGGCTTGAATTCATGGAAAGAAGTTTACCGTGACGAAACTGCTGTTGTTTATTTGAAAAGAGATGCCGAGATTAGTGGTATGAAAAAAAACTTTTCGAAAAATTATTTCAGTTCTATAGAAGGTTATAAAAGGAGTATAGAGTGATAACTTTAAATGCCGGTTCTGAAAAGATCGGAAGAGTAAATGTTCAGGTCGTTATGCCGCCTAGTTTTCGTTCGTGCAGTCTTCCTTTGCCGTTTGTTGTTTTAGTGGATTCACAGAATCAGTGGACGAATTCAGGTTCGTATGGAGGTTGGCACACCGATACGATAGTTCAAAATTTAGTTATTTCCCGAAGGCTCAAGCCGATTGTGCTTCTCGGGATCACATCGCCACGAAACAGAGACAGAGCTTATGCGCCTCCACCGTGGGGTGGAGCAGGCATACTTGCTGATTACCTCTCCGACGAACTCATACCGAGCATTCGGCGGCGCTTTCATCTAACTACCAATCGCGATTGGATCGGAATTTTAGGAGCATCATACGGCGCAAATTTTGCGGTTTCTGCCGCATTATTTAGACCCGATGTTTTTGGTTTGTGCGCTTCTTTTTCCTCTGCGCCGCACACAGGAGAACCTTTGTCTACAATGCTAGAA
>PEWQ01000132.1 GCA_002780065.1 Candidatus Hydrogenedentes bacterium CG07_land_8_20_14_0_80_42_17 | reverse complement strand
AGATGTATCGCAACAGATGGATTCAAGGCGCACAGGATGTATGCGCCGTCATCCGATCGTCGCCTAAGTAAGGTGAAAAAGGATTATGGCATGATTATTTCTCTTCAAGAGCTTCATTCTGACCGAATTGATCCTTTCTCTCTACTTGATGAAGAGATCCGTGAGCGACTTTTAAGAGCGGCAATGACAGATATCTCAATTCTGCTTCTTGGAGAAACAGGCACAGGGAAAGGCCAACTAGCTCGAGCAATTACTGCTCATTCAAAAAGAAAAGAGATAGTCGAGATCAATTGCGCCGCGCTTCCAGATGAATTGCTCGGCTCAGAATTATTCGGGCATAAACGCGGAGCTTTCACCGGAGCTATAAGCGACCGCAAAGGCATTCTTGCTTCCTCCGCAGGCAAAACAGTTTTTCTTGACGAGATCGGAGAGATATCGCCTAAGATGCAGAGAATGCTTCTGTCAATTGTTCAGCGTTCTCATCGCCTGATGAAGCCTCTAGGCTCTGATGATGAAATTCCGGTTCCTCCTCTTCGCTTTATCTTTGCGACAAATCGTAACCTCGAATGCGAAGTTGCAAGCGGAAGATTTCGAGAAGATTTGCTTAGACGTATAGATGTTTTATCCGTGAAGATTCCGCCTTTGCGTTCCCGATCCGAACTTATTAAAGGTTACATCGGCACTTTTCTTTGCGAACTTTCTCTGCTTCATTCCATCCCTGTTTTAGGAATAGAAAAAAAGGCTTTAAATAAACTTGAAAAATATTATTGGCCGGGAAATGTTCGTGAAGTGAAGAATTGCATGGAGCGAGCTCTAGTCACTTCAAAATACGAATCGGACGGCGGCATAATAATTTCTGAAGACGATATTATTCTTCAGACTCCAAAAAAATCGATAAAAACTTTAGACGAAACTGAAGGCGACGAAATCAGGCGTGCTCTGGATACTTCCAGAGGAAAAATAAAAGATGCCATGAAGATATTAGGAATTAAATCGAGAAGCGCTTTTTATTTTAGGCTTGAAAAATATGGAATAAAATTAGATCGCATAGCACGCAAAAAAAAAGATGAAGGAGCTAATGATGAAGAAAATTCATAAAGGAGTTATTCTTGCCGGCGGCATGGGAACAAGGCTTAAGCCTCTGACTAGAGTTACAAATAAGCATCTGCTTCCGGTCGGTGAAAAGCCAATGATTTTTTATTCTATCGAAACTCTCGTCGAGGCGGGGATCGAAGAACTGCTTATAGTGCTTGGAGGAGAATCCGTAGGAGACTTTGTAAAACTGTTAGGTTCCGGAGACGAGTTTGGATTGAATATACTTTATTACGTATATCAATCAAAGGCGGATGGAATTGCCGGAGCTATCAAACTTGCGGAGCGATTTGTCGGGCAGAATTCTTTTGTAGTGATGCTTGGAGATAATATTGTTAATAAAACAATAAAACCTTATGTTGATAAATTTGCGCAATCTCCTGATCGAGCGAGAATTCTTTTGAAAGAAGTGGAGGAACCTGAACGTTTTGGGGTCGCAGAGATTTTGAATGGAAAGATAAATAAGATTATTGAAAAACCTAAAGAGTTTATAAGCAACTTAGCAGTCACAGGTATCTATATGTATCCTCCAGACGTTTTTGATGTGATACGCAAATTGACTCCTTCAGCAAGAGGAGAGTTCGAGGTCACAGACATTAACAATGCTTATCTTTCTAAAAGAAGATTGGACTACGATATCTTCGACGGCTTATGGACTGATGCCGGAACATTTCCTTCATTGCGCCGAGCAACTGAAGCGGTGTGGGATACAGAGAAAAAATCTTGACCGGAGTTATACAAGTCGAATAGTAAGCTTTATTTGAAAAGAGGACTTTGATTATGAATATACTCATTACAGGCGGCTGTGGATTTATCGGTTCTCATCTCGTACGGCTTATCCTTGAAAAAGGTCATGAAGTTGTAAATTTAGATAAGCTCACTTATGCAGGCAATTTGGAAAATCTCCGCGACTGCGAAAAAAATTCCGGATACAGATTTGTGAAAGGCGATATATCTGATCAAGAAACAGTTTTTCCTCTAGTCGAAGATGCTGAATTGATAATAAATCTTGCCGCTGAAACTCATGTGGATCGTTCTCTCGATAGTGCTGATGTTTTCTTAAAGACAAATTTATTCGGAGTATATGCAATTTGTAACGCGATAAAAAACTCAGGAAAGAAAATCAGACTTCTTCAAGTTTCAACCGATGAAGTTTACGGGTCAATAGAGCATGGAGTTTTTAAAGAAACCGATCGATTTTCGCCTACAAGCCCTTATTCTGCGTCTAAAGCAGGCGCCGAGCTTATGGCGTTTTCGTTTCATCATGCTCACGGGTTGGATGTCGTTTCGACTCGAGGAGCAAATACTTATGGTCCAAACCAGTTTCCTGAAAAATTGATTCCGTTCTTCGCTACTGAATTATTCGAAGGAAGAAAAGTTCCTTTGTATGGCGATGGAAAAAATGTTCGCGATTGGCTGCATGTTCTAGACCATGCAAGAGCAATTTATGAGATTGCAATGAAAGGCGAGTCAGGCAAGGCATATAATATTCCCGGGCTTAATGAACGGCAGAATATCGATGTTGTCCGAAAAATTTTAAAATCATTTGGAAAAGGCGAAGAATCGATACAGTATGTAAAAGACCGAGCAGGGCACGACAGAAGATATGCTGTAGAAGGAAAAAGATTAGAATCCATTTTTGAATTTGAAAGAGTTTCTTTTGAAAAGGGATTGGCAGAAACCGTAGCATGGTATAAGAATAACGAAAAATGGTGGCGGCCATTAAAAAAAGAATCTGAAGATTTTTTCAAAAGGCATTATTCTAAATTGAGTTCTAATGAACGATAGACTGGAGTTTCTAAAAAAAATCTTTATACTTTCGAGGATGAGGTGAGAGGCAAATGAATCGAACTTATGCAGTTGTATTCTCAATTGTATTGACAATGTTGTTTTCGATAAGCTCAAGCGCGGCTCCTATAGGACGACCCATTACGGCTCAGAATCAATGGATGGTCGGAGGAATTGTATCTTACGATAAAGTCGATCTTGAAAACAATCAGCGCACACTTAGAGGCGAAGCAACTTCTACTGTATTTCTCTCTGAAGCCGCATACGGATTCGCTGACGGCGCCGAGTTTTATTTAAGGCTCGGAACATCATCCGAAAAATTTCGAGCAGGGGCTTTCTCTCCAGATCTCTCTTCCAAACTCGACTGGGGCGTAGGCATACGCGGAACTTGGTACGACTCATATCAAAATTGGAAACTTGTCGGCGATGCGCAATGGATGGCTAGACCTAGCAGAAACTATCTCGGTTCAGACCTCGACTATACAGAATGGCAAGTTGCAAGCGCAATGGAATATCGATTGACGAATGAAATTTTTCCTTACGCCGGAATTTTCTATCAAAATCTCGAAATCACTTCCAATAATCAATCTCAATTTCCTTCAGTCCAAGCGGTAAATAAAGTCGGAGCATATTTAGGAGCAGGATTCGAGCCGTCGCCAAGATGGGTATTTTTTACCGAAGCTAGAATGTCAGCCGGCGCAAGTGTAACCGCCGGAGCAAATTACAGATTTTGAAATCGATAGCGAATCGATGATGAAGAGTTTATGCGACGCGTAGCAATTCTCATTGAATATGACGGAACTGATTTTGTCGGATGGCAGATTCAAGGAAAAGGAAGAACTGTTCAAGCAGTTCTCGAATCTTCAATACGAGAAGTTTTCGGCGAAGCTCAGCGAATAATCGGTTCGGGACGGACAGATTCAGGAGTCCATGCCACCGGTCAGGTTGCTCACTTTGACCTTAGGCATTCTATTCCAATAGAAAAACTTTCTGATGCGCTTAATTCGAAATTGCCTGCCGACGTTCAAATTTTAGATGCAAAAGAGGTTCCAAATACTTTTCATGCGCGCCGAGACGCAAAAAAACGGAGATACCGATATTATCTCTGCAGCGGCAGTAGAAGGCCGGTAATAGACCGTCGAAAAACCGGATGGACTCCGTATAGGCTCGATGAAAAGGCAATGAATTCGGCGGCGCAGTATTGGATCGGGAAGCACGATTTTACTTCGTTTCGTTCAAGCCATTGTCAGGCAGAATCACCTGTCAGATCTATCGACCTCTTTACTATCGAGCGCAATCAAGAAAATCCTCTGCAAAAAAACCTTATTGTCTTCACTGTCGAAGCGCGCGCCTTTCTTCAGAACCAAATTAGAATTATGGTTGGGACATTAATTGAAATCGGACGTGGAGCAGAAAAGATCGAATGGGCAAAAGATGTACTTGAAAAAAAAGACAGAAATTGCGCAGGACAAACTATTTCACCAAGCGGATTGATATTCGAAAAGATTTTCTACAGCGATAATTATGAGTTATGGTAGCATAACTCATAATGGAGGCGCAGGCGCCCTCGCGTCAATGGACGCCACGCGTCAATGGACGCCACGCGTCAATGGACGCCCACGCATCAATGGACGCCCACGCATCAATGGACGCCCACGCGTCAATGGGCGCCACGCGTCAATGGACGTCACGCGTCAATGGACGCCTCGCCTGTGCAAGCAATTCATTTCAACGATAGCCGCAAGCTTCAGCCCGCTTTAGCAACGCATGATTATCCCGCACATGACTCCAGATATAGATGAGGTAGCAAAAGTTTTAGGGAAATTCCAGTAAATCATCAACTTGCATAAGTCCGGCCAATTAGTAGAATTACCATAGTTCAGTCATGGCAAACCGAAAAATTCAAAAAGGAAGCATTATTTCATGAAGAGTGAATTTGTTCATCTGCATGTTCACTCGCATTATAGTCTTCTTGACTCAACAAACAAACTTGACGCGCTCTGCGCAAAAACGAAAGAACTCGGAATGCGCGCAATTGCGCTGACAGATCACGGAAATTTATTTGGCGCTGTAGAGTTCTATCAAAAGGCAACTGAACATCTTTTAAAACCAATAATCGGCTGTGAACTTTATGTTGCTCCGGACAATCTAACTAACAAAACAGTTCACCCTAACGGATTCGAACGCGGATTTCATCTCACTGTTTTAGCAACCTCCGAAGAGGGTTATCGAAATTTGGCAAGGCTCTCTACATTGGGCTACACAGACGGATTTTATTACAATCCCAGAGTCGACCACGAGCTCCTTGCCGCTCATTCCCGAGGTTTGATCGCATTGTCCGGATGTCTCTCGGGAGAAGCCTCGAAATGGCTTCTTGCAGGAAATGAAAACGAAGCAGTAAAAGCTCTGCATCGCGGTAAAGACATATTCGGCAAAGAAAACTTTTTCTATGAAATTCAGGATCACGGAATTGAAGAACAGAAACAATTAACGTCATTTCTTATCGAACGCTCAAAAGCCGACGGAATAGCTCTTGTCGCAACGAACGATGTTCACTATCTGACAATAGAAGAAGCTCCGAGTCATGACGCTCTTCTCTGCATCGGAACTCGTAAACTTCTGCGCGATGAGAATAGAAAACGATACAACGGAGATCAGTTCTATCTCAAATCTCCGGAAGAGATGAAGCGTAAATTTGTATATGCTCCTGAAGCAATCGAGAAGACAGTAGAGATCGCAGAGCGAATCGAATTTGAGTTTAAATTCGGATTGCGGCACATGCCGGTCTTCCCCGTTCCAATCGGAGAAGGAAGCGAGGCTGAATTTCTGGAAAAAACTGCTCTCGAAGGTCTAAGTAAAAAATTCGAAAATATTCCAATCGAATACAAAAAACGATTTCAAGAAGAGATGAAAATTATAATATCGAAAGGATTCGCAGGGTATTTTCTTATTGTTGCAGATTTTATCAGCGAAGCAAAGAGAAGAGGAATACCGGTAGGTCCTGGCCGAGGTTCTGCTGCAGGTTCATTGGTCGCATACGCGCTCGGCATCACAGAAGTAGATCCAATTCCTTATGGACTGATATTCGAAAGATTTTTAAATCCTGAACGCGTATCGCTTCCTGATATCGATGTGGATATCTGCCAAGAGCGAAGAGAAGAAGTTATCTCTTATGTCAAAGAACGCTATGGTGAAGATAGAGTTGCTCAAATCATAACTTTCGGAACATTCGGCGCTCGAGGTGTAATCAGAGATGTTGCCAGAATTCAAGATATCCCCATAAGTGAAGCAGAACGGCTTACCAAACTAATTCCTGACCAATTGAAAATAACTCTTTCAGAATCGATCGAAACAGTTCCGGAATTAAAAAATGCGTCTGAGAAAGAACACTCTTCTCTTTTTTCAACAGCGCTAAAACTTGAAGGGCTCGCACGTCATGCATCGCGTCATGCCGCAGGGATTGTCATTGGCGACCTTCCGATAACTGAAATTGCTCCGCTATACAAAGATCAGGAAGGAAATATCATAACTCAATTTGATATGGGCTCGATCGAAAAACTAGGGCTCTTGAAGATGGACTTACTCGGCTTAAAAACTTTAACGGTAATCAACGCCGTAAAAAAACTTATCAAACCTGAAATCAATTCGAACGAAATCGGACCGGTTCCTTACGATGACGAAGAGGTCTATAAGCTTTTGTCTTCAGGGCATACGCTCGGAGTCTTTCAGCTTGATTCATCAGGCATCCGAGAGCTCATTGCAAAAGTAAAGCCGTCTCAATTCGAAGATTTAGCGGCGCTTATTGCGCTTTACAGGCCGGGTCCAATGAGTTTGACTGAAGATTTTGCCAATAGAAAACACGGCAGAATAAAAGTGACATATCTCGTTCCTATTTTAGAAAAAATTCTTGAAGACACTTACGGCATAATCCTGTATCAGGAACAAGTAATGAAAATTGCCGTAGAGCTTGCCGGATATTCTATGGCGGAAGCCGACATACTAAGAAGAGCGATGAGTAAAAAGAACCGTGAGCTCATGGAAAAAAACAGAGACAGATTCATCAAAGGCGCCGTAGCGAAAGGAATCAATCCGAAAGATGCATCTGAAATTTTTAATCAAATTGAAACTTTTGCGGGATATGGCTTCAACAAGAGCCACGCAATTGCGTACGCAGTAGTTGCTTACAAGACCGCATGGCTCAAGGTTCACTATCCTGTTGAATTCATGGCAGTGACGCTTTCTTATGAAATGAATAATCGTGACAAACTTGCTCTTTACACCGAAGAGACCAGAAGAATGGGAATTAAGATTTTACCGCCGCACGTTAATTTTTCTATGCCTCTTTTTTTACCTGAGAATGGTTCGGAAAGGGCCGCAATTAGATGCGGACTTGCGGCAATTAAGAATGTCGGAATAGGTGCATGCGAAGCCATTGCGGAAAACCGTGAGAATAAAAAATATTTAAGCCTTTGGAATTTTCTGACTCGCGTCGACTCTAAAAAAGTAAATAGGCGCGCAGTTGAAGCTCTGATCTTGTCCGGAGCATACGACGGTTTGAGTCATAATCGTCATTCGATAATGAATGCTTTGCCTCAACTTTGGGATAAAGCCAATGCCGAGCATGATTCCGCAAATTCAAATCAGCTCTCTCTGTTCGGAGATTCTCCAATTTCAGAAGAGCCGACGATCGAAAAACTTCCCGAATTTGAAAACCTCGCCGCTTATGAACTGGAATATCTGGGATTTTATTTAAATGAGCATCCTCTTCTCAAGGCTTTCCCTCCGCTAAAACTGATGGCGGCTCCGAATATGTCCGAAGGAAAAAATGGATGGGTCGTAGGCATGATAAGCAAAATAGATAGAATTCTCGACAAGCGCGGCAAAGAGATGGCAAAGGTAATGCTGGACACACTGCACGGCAGATTCGACACTTTGATCTTTGCTTCAACTTTTCAACGATATTCGAAAAATCTTCTCGAAGGAAAAGCGATTATTATGCGAGGCAGATTTGAAAACGGCGGACGAATTATTGGTGACGATGTATTCGGAATAGAGGACAAAAGTTGGAAGGCGATAATATCTCTGGAAAATATTTCCGATGAGACATTATTAGCTTCCATAAAAGCGTCTATAGAAAATGGAAAAGAAGGGAATTGCAAAATTGAGTTTCAGATCTTTTCGAAAGGAAAACAATTTCGAATTAAATTGCCCCGAATGATCGACCCAATGGTTCTACTCTCAAAAGAACTCGAAGCTATTCAAAAAAATATTCTTCTCGAACCTAATTTCACCCCAAAAAATGGAAACGGTTCCCATTTTTTTGCTTAAGTTTGCACATAAAAAAATAATTTTGAAATATTGTAAAGTTTTTTTTTCTTCAGTCGATATTCAAGTTAGCCAAAGGAATGGCTAATAAAATCGAACATGGAGGTAAAAAAAATGACCATATACGAACTAGATCATTGGGCGCTCTTCGACACTCTTTCGGGTGATCAAATGTCTAGACTAAAGAACGTTATAGAGAATAGAGTCGCGCCGGATACGAAACAAAATAACTCTGTTGCAGAAGTATCATTTCAATCTATGTTAGATTCTGAAACTGCTAAACTGGAAAAATAAAAATAGCGAATACGCAATCAAGCAGATTTATTTATTGCTGGAGTTTCCGTAAATAATCAAAAAAAGAACGCATCGGCTGAAGCCTGCGGCTACCATTCGAATGAAATACTTGCACACGCGAGGGCGTCCATTGACGCGTGGCGCCTGTGCCTCCATGACGTTTCTCATTATATTTGAAATTGCAAATTGGAAAGTGCAAATTGAAAATTTTATTTTT
>PEWQ01000031.1 GCA_002780065.1 Candidatus Hydrogenedentes bacterium CG07_land_8_20_14_0_80_42_17 | reverse complement strand
TCGAATGCGCTCAGCAACTGACGTTTTGTGGCGTATAAGCGGATACACAACAATAGTATGCGCATGCGGAACAAAATTAAAAATTCCTCCGGCTTTAGCAAACAAAAAAATTACATGTCCGCATTGCGGAAAAATACATGAAGTTTCTTCGAACCGTAACTAGATATCTGATAGATGCAAAGCTAGTTAATTGAAGCACATGCGCCCTCGCTCTGGAAATGCAATATTCCTTCACCCATTGAACGTGTGAATTGAACGTGTGAAATAATTTCAAAATTATAAAAAAATAATTGTGAACTAAATAACTAAATGATACAATTCAAATAGTTTATGAGTGTTACTTATTGTCAGGAGTGAAAAATGAAACAAGCTTTAGAAAAAATTGTAGCTGAGATTTGCGACTCTTTTGGAAACGATCGAACTCGTTTGATGGATATCACAACTGCTGTCCAAAGACGATTCGGTTGTGTATCCGATTCTGCGATAGATTTGATTGCCAGAGCAGTTAAGACTCATCGAGTCGAAATAGAAAGCCTTGTAACTTTCTATTCATTTTTTTCAAAAGAAGAACAGGGAAAAGTAGTAATTCGCTTATGCGACGATATTGTCGATTGGATGAAAGGCTATCAGCAAATCGCGGATGCGTTAGTTAAAGAATTGGGAATTTCGATTGGAGAGACAACATCTGATGGAGAGATAACTTTAACTCGCACACCATGTATAGGCATGAGCGATCAAGCTCCGGCCGCTTTGGTGAATGACGTTGCCGTGACTTACTTGACTCCTGAACGCGCAGTAAAGATGGTGAGAGAACTTAGAAAACATCTCGATCCTCACCAGCTTGTGACAGTTTTAGGCGAAGGTAACAACTCTAATCCGCTTGTCCACTCTATGGTGAGAAACAATATCAGGCAGAAAGGCGCTGTTCTTTTTGCTGATTTCGAGTCTGGAACGGCGTTGAAGCGGACACTTAATATGACTCCTGAATCTGTAATAGGTGAAATAAAAGCATCTAAACTTAGAGGGCGCGGCGGTGCAGGATTTCCGACAGGCTTGAAATGGGAATTTGCGAGCAAGACCAAAGCAGATCGCAGATTCATAATATGTAACGCTGATGAAGGAGAACCGGGAACATTCAAAGACAGAGTTCTTTTGACTGAACGCGCCGAAATGCTTTTTGAGGGAATGACAATTGCGGGTTATGCTGTCGGAGCAGAGTTAGGAATTCTTTATCTTCGCGGCGAATATTCTTATCTCTTTTCTTATTTGAATCATGTTCTTGAAACAAGAAAAAATTCCGGATTGCTCGGTAACTCAATAATGGGAAAGCAAGGATTTAATTTTGATATTAGAATTCAGCTCGGCGCCGGCGCGTATGTTTGCGGAGAAGAGACTGCTCTAATAAGTTCGTGTGAAGGCAAGCGCGGAGATCCGAAGAACCGCCCGCCGTTTCCTCCTCAAGAGGGCTACATGGGCTGTCCGACTGTAGTGAATAATGTCGAATCGTTCTGCTGTGCATCGAGAATCATGATTGAAGGTGCCAAATGGTTTTCTGCTATGGGTTCGCCGAGAACAGCGGGAACGAAGGCTCTTTCGATTTCAGGCGACTGCCGGCGGCCAGGAGTATATGAAGTTCCATTTGGAACTAAAGCAAGCGATTTACTGGAACTTTGCGAAGCGGAAAATCCTGGAGCAATGCTTATCGGAGGACCATGCCGTCAGATGATCGGTCCGAATAGATTCGGCGGAATTATTTGTTACGATGATCTTGCAACAGGAGGCTCGATAATAGTTTTTAACAAGGCGCGCAATAAACTGGAAATTGCCGAGCACTATCTTGATTTTTTCATTGAGGAAAGTTGCGGTTATTGCACACCATGCAGAGTCGGACTTGTTCTCTTGAAGAAATACGTTCGTAAGGTTGTTTCAGGCGCTGGAGAGCCGCAGGACCTGGACAAAATGCTGAAACTTTCAAACATGATTGTCAGCACATCGCGTTGCGGGCTCGGTCAGGCAGCTCCAAATCCTGTGCTTGGAGCGCTTAACAATTTTAGAGAACTTTATGAGTCTATGGTTTCCGAACGAAAGCACGGATTACAGCCGGATTTCGATCTAACTTCCGCTGTTGTTGATTCGGAACTATTCGTCGGCAGACGTTCTCTTTACGTCTAGGAGGAATAAATGACAAAAAATAAGCAAACATTAACGATCACAATTGATGGAAAAAAGATTGCAGTGGAAGAAGGAATTACGATACTCAAAGCTGCCGAAAAAGCCGGAATTTATATTCCGCATCTCTGCGCTTACAAGGATTTAATTCCTCATGGAAGCTGTCGCGTTTGCTCTGTCAGAGTGAATGGCAGAATTCAGGCTTCCTGCGTTCAAACTGTTTCGGAAGGAATGGTAATTGAAAGTGATACGGCGGAATTGCTCGAATATCGTCGAATGATCGTGGACATGTTATTTGTTGAGGGAAACCACTTCTGCATGTTTTGCGAGAAGAGCGGCCATTGCGAACTGCAAGCGATGGCATATAGATTTGGTATAACTGCTCCTCAGTTCCCATATCTAAATCCCAATCGCGATATTGATCTTTCTCATCCGGATGTTTTTCTTGATCACAACAGATGTATTCTTTGCGGGAGATGTGTAAGAACTTCGCAGGAACTGGATCACAAAAATGTTTTTCAGTTTGTAAATCGCGGGCATAAAAAGAGATTGGAGGTCAACGCAAAGGGATTAGCTGAAACTGATTTAAACGTTACCGATTCTGTTGTGAATGCGTGCCCGGTCGGAGCACTGATGAAGAAGAGAGTAGGATATGAAGTGCCGATAGGAAACAGACCGTTCGATCACGCTTCGATTGGAAGCGAGATAGAGAAAACTGAAGGTGAACGAAAATGAAACCTCGAATTGCAACTTGCAGTCTAGCGGGATGCTTTGGCTGTCACATGTCAATACTCGATATTGACGAACGAATTTTGAAATTGGCGGAGCTTGTCGATTTCGACCGCTCGCCGATAAACGATTTCAAGCACATCACGACTAGATGCGCTGTAGGCATAATAGAAGGCGGTTGCTGTAACGAAGAGAATGTGCATGTGCTCCATGAATTTCGAGAGAACTGCGATAACTTAGTTTCGCTCGGTGATTGCGCTATATCAGGAGGAATTCCTGCACTTCGAAATAATATTCCGCTTGAGGAATGTCTTGAAACCGCGTATCTAAATAATCCCGGGATTTACAATCCTTCAGGAATCGTTCCTAACGACGAAGAGATTCCAATGATTTTGAAAAAGGTTTATCCGTGCCATGAAGTTGTAAAGATCGATTATTATATTCCGGGATGCCCTCCGCCTGCTGATGCAATTTGGGATGTGCTGACTGCTTTGCTTGAAGGACGCGCTCCGGTCATTGCTTATGATAGTTTGAAGTACGATTGAGGAGAATAAAAATGGGAACGAGAAAATACACGATTTTGCCGGTCACCAGGGTTGAAGGGCACGGCAAAGTCACAATACATATGAACGAAGCTAACGAGGTTACGGAAGCTAGACTGCACATCGTCGAGTTCAGAGGTTTTGAGCGTTTTATACTCGGAAGGCCTTACTGGGAGGTCCCAGTAATCGTTCAGAGGCTTTGCGGGATTTGCCCGGTTTCACATCATCTTGCGGCCGCAAAAGCTATGGACAGAATAGTCGGCGGAGAAGATTTGACTCCGACTGCAGAAAAGATGCGCAGGCTAATGCATTACGGACAGATGTTTCAAAGTCATGCTTTGCATTTTTTTCACCTCTCAAGTCCTGATCTATTGTTCGGTACCGACGGCACTGCTCTTTCAGCATTTGATGCTCCGCCGGAGATGAGAAACATTCTTGCTGTCGCAGGAAAGTTTCCGGAATTAGCAGTGCAGGGTGTTATGATGCGAAAATACGGGCAAGAAGTTATCAAGGCAACTGCCGGAAAAAAGATTCACGGAACCGGTGCGATACCTGGCGGAATTAACAAAAATCTTTCTATTGAGGAACGCGACTTTTTGCTGAAGGACATCGATAAGATGATTGAATGGTCGAAAAGTGCCGTGAAGATCGCCAAAGATTTTACGCTCGGACATGTTGAAGAGCTATTGCCTTTCGGGTCGTTCGATTCCAATCATCTTTCGTTGGTTCGGAAATCAGACGGCGCGTTAGACTTGTATGACGGTGTTTTAAGAGCGGTTGACAAAGACGGAAACAGAATTGTCGATGATGTTGATTATCAGAGATATCTCGAAGTCGTTTCTGAAGAGGTCAGGTCGTGGTCATACATGAAGTTTCCTTTCATAAAGAAACTGGGGCATGAGCAAGGCTGGTATAGAGTAGGACCGCTTGCAAGGCTGAATACAGCTTCATTCATTCCGACTCCGCTTGCAGAGAATGAGCGAAAAGAATTCAAAGCCGTGACTAACGGCAAGCCGAATAACGTCACTATGTGCTATCACTGGGCGCGAATGATTGAGCTTTTACATTCGATAGAGATGATACAGGAATTATTACATGACTCGGATTTGCAGGGCACGGATCTTGTGACGTCAGGTCCAAGAAGAGAAGAGACGGTCGGCGTGCTTGAAGCTCCGAGAGGAACTTTGTTTCACCACTATCGAGTTGATAAGAACGACGCCGTTGTAATGGCAAATCTGATTGTGTCGACTACGAACAACAACGAACCTATGAATCAGGCGGTAAAGAGGGTTGCTAAAGATCATTTTACAGGTAAGAGCAATATTACCGAAAATCTATTGAATAGAATTGAAGTTGCAATACGAGCGTATGATCCGTGTTTATCATGCGCAACACATGCTTTAGGAAAAATGCCTCTGGTAGTTGAGCTTTATGATGCCGGCAATTCTCTGCTTGATAGTAAAATTAGAGAATGAGCGGAGAAAAAATAAAAAAGATTTTAATTTTCGGTTACGGAAATGTTCTGCGCGGCGACGATGGATTAGGACAAATGCTTTCGGAAAAAATTGAAGCTCTTCGACTCGAAGGAGTAACGTGCGAGTCAGATATTCAACTGGAAATTGAAGATTCTGCGATTGCGGCCGAGCATGGCATTATTGTTTTTGCGGATTCTTCTGTGGATTGTAAAGAACCTTATGAATTTACGAAACTTTCGCCAAAAGAATCAGTCAGTATAACGAGTCATAGCGTCGCGCCGGAAGGTATTCTGCACCTGGCAGGTCTTTGTTTTAACTCTTCAGTTCAAGGTTATCTTCTTGCAATTCGAGGATATGAGTTTAATTTTTTTGTGGATAGAATCTCAAAACAAGCAGAGCAGAACTTAAACGAAGCATTTGAATTTCTAAAAGGCTTCATTTCTGACAACTGTGAAATCCATATCTAACAATCTCTATATGTAATCGCTTACACGAACGTATTATGTCCTTTTAATTTGACTGTAATAATAACGATATTATTATTGGCAAAGTCGGGAGTAATACGTCTATGAAAAAAATGAAATTTATTTTATCGAATAACTCCAGCAGAAATTTATTTCACAGTAAATTTGCAATTGTCGGTAGAACAATGATGCATATTTTATTAGGAGCGATGATAATGAATGTTTCTTGCGGCATAACAAATAAAAAATATAGCGAAGAAGATAAATATCTTTTATCGATTCTTCATGAGACATGGTCGTTTCTTGATGAACACAGATCCGCTTCGACCGGGTTTCCGTGGGATTGCCAGGATAATGGAGAAAAAACCAATACAACAAATATAGGTTTATATCTGGCGTCTGTGCCTGTCGCCGTCGAACTAGGTTTTATCGAGAAAAAGGAAGGACTAGACCGAATAGAAAAAATAGTGAACAGTCTTTACAGGCTTGAGCATCGTCACGGTTTTTTGCCAAATTGGATTTCCGTTGACGCTGATGCGGATACTAGAATTACTCCCGGTGTCTGTGCGATAAGCGATTTCAATAAATTGATTAGCGGATTGCTTGTATGCAGAGCATATTTTCCAGAACTTTCTGATAAAATTACTCCGCTAATTGAACGAGTGGATTGGAAATATTTGTGGAATGACAATACCGGTATGGCTTACGGAATTGATCTTCAGAATGACAAACCTATAGGCAATGGAAGAATTTGGATCGCGTCTGATGTGCGAAGCGCAATTTTTTCGTCGATTGCCAGCGGAAAAATACCTCCCGAATATTGGGACAAGCTCGATCGTCCCAGAGTAAAAACCGGTGAATTAGAATGGTTTGCGCCGGGCTACGAATGGGGCGGATTGTTCATGCAAGCAATGGATAATATATTTTTGGATGAGCGGAATACGGAAATGGGAGCTTCGATAGCGGATTTTGCATGGCACCAGATTCGCACTGCTAAAACTTTTAATTTGCCGTTGTGGGGCTGGTCAAACTGCAATGTCCCTGGCGCCGGATACACCGAAGGCGGATTTTTGCCGCTTAATGTTGTGACGCCTCATGTTTCTGCGTTGGTTATGGAATATTATCCTAAGCATGCGATTGAAAATCTTAAGGCTTTCGAATTAAGAGGAATGAGAGACAAGTTCGTTAAAGACGAAAAGCCTTGGGGATTCAGAGACAGTTACGATTTGCGATGCGAAATAATGGCTGAATCGCGGCATACTGCTTCTGATTCTATTCCGAAAAGGGTCTTTGACGGTCGCGACCGGCGCTATCTGTCTCTTGATCAAGCAATGCTTTTTCTTTCCATTGCAAATTACGTTGAAGATGGAATCGTAAGGAAAATATACGCTTCGGATCCATTCGTAAAAAAAGGAATCGAGCTTCTAAAAACTCATATACGTCGAGCTGAAGGAATAGAAAGTTTATGCGCAGCGCGCGACAATTCAGAGGCTTTGTCGTTTAAATATTCGGATACTGAAGTTGCACTTGATACGGCAGAAATAAAAGTTTCATGGCTCTGGAATTATAAAACGAAAAGTTTTATCTCGGCAGACAGCAGTTTTGATTTGAATAATGTTGTTATCAGACCGTCTGGAGGAGCATTTGCAAGCTGTCAGTCAGGAAGAGATGCTTTGGAACTTGAATTTTCTTTTCCTGAAAGCGGCGATGGAGAGATTGATGCTGAATTATTATTGCCTCAAGCAATAGATATGAGAATTTACAAAAACTTTGTGATAGAACTTTCAGGCAAATCATCAGTTCAAGATGAAGCTTTCGGTAATTTGAGAATATTTTTGCGAGACGAATGTGGCCAAAGTCAGTTAATGATTTCTCAGCCTGTAAGAGCAGAGTTCTCTGAAATGAAATTCGGCCCGTTCGAGCGTTCGGGAATATTTGCTCAGCCAAATAAAATAAAAAGCATTATGATAAAATTCTGGCTGAAGCCGTGGTATTTCACTGCGTATAAGACAAATGCGAAAAAGGGAATATTGAAGATAAGGTCAATAAGATTCAGTTCTGGAGTTTCCTGAAAAATCGTGGCAATATTTCACCATACACCCAAAATAGTTGCAAGTGACATAACTCGATATTCGGATTATTATTTTGCCTATGGGTTCAAGACAGAAAAAAAATATAATTCGCACTCTGGAAGATTTTTCTGGTTCTTTCCTGATGGCTTCCCCTGATCTACTAGACCAGAATTTTATGAGAGCAATTTTATTGATTGTAGAACATGGTCATGAAGGCGCATTGGGATTAATTATAAACCGGCCGATTGACTTAACACTTGAAAACGTCGCGCCGACTATGGGGGCTTATTGCAATGCTTCTATTAAATCAAATCCGATATTTTACGGAGGACCGGTGATGCCGGATTCGATTTGGCTTCTTCATGATAGTAAAGAATCAGGTAATTTTTCCAAAGAAATTGTGCCTGGAATATATTTTACTGCTCGACCTGATTTTTTGAAATCTATTATCGAAAAACCGAGAGGAAATTTCAGGTTCTTTCTTGGATATTCAGGCTGGGGCGAGGGACAAATAGAGAATGAAGTAGCGTCCGGAACTTGGCTACTGCCCGAACTAAACCCAACGAAAACTGTTTTTTCTAATAATACTCTACCAATTTGGAATAACGCGATTAAATTAATGGGAATTAATCCTGATTTATTCGTAGGAAACAACGGAGCAAAAATTCATTGATAATGATAAAGGAAGGAAAACTTTAGAAAACTTAAGTTATAGCTCAATAATATTGAGGAAGAGTTATCCCAGAAGATTAAGTAATGGATCTCCGAAAAAAGTATCTACTGGGAAACCGTTTTCTTTGGCAATCTTTAATGCAGCAGGATCGATTCTGGGTTTAAATTTCGAGATAGCTTTTGCGGGCGTGAAAGGATCTGAGGACGTAATATCCAACCGTGGCGCTCCAGAACCTGAATAGTATGGTCCGAGAGCTTCCGCAACTTTCGCTGAAATGATATCGTCAAATGCACTGCTCTTTTTTATGCCGGTAAGCCTTTCTTCATCTTCATCTCGAATCGAATCCATAGCATTCAGGATTGCCCTGTCTGGTCGAAGAAGATCAAGATTAGTGGAAAGTAAAATATCTTCGAAATTAGATGCCTCACCGTTTTTTTTTAATTTTGCAATTTCCGATTCTCTTTTTTCGGCATTATTAGCCGAAGTCACAGCATCAAGAATATCTTGTGGTGAAACCAGTCCAAACATAATTATCTTATCGGCTCTGTTTCAAATAACTTGAGTTCAAATATACAAATTGCGCAAAATTGACGGTTTTACCAAAAAGGTATTTAATCTTTTGAGGGGCTTCTATGAAACAAGATAAATCACAGCAAAGTCATGTCGAAACTTTAACGGAAAGTAATGAAGAACAAAATTCTATATTTTATTATCGCATAAAATCATATGTTCCCGAGCACCTTGTTGAGGCTTTATTGAAGAAACCTGAAGGATATATTCCTGGACCTCGTTATCTATTATACACGTTAATGTCTGTAGATATCAGCGGATTCACTGCTTTAACTGAAGAATTTTCGATGAGCAAGAAGAAGGACGGAGCTGAAATACTTACTGGACTTATCAATCAACTTTTCACAGGCATCATTAAGTTCATTGAAAAATACAGAGGCTCAGTATTGAAATTTGGCGGAGACTCTTTGCTTGCAATGTTTCCAGTTGATAATTCGCTTTCAAATATTTCTCAACAAAATGCGGTGAAAGCCGGAATAGCTGTTTTGAATTTTATTAAGAAAAATGGAAAGACAGTAGTTTCCGGAAAAAAACATTTTTTGGGTGTTCATATTGGAATTCATCATGGAAAGATATTCAGTACAGTGCTTGGAAAAAATTGCAGTCGAAGAGAATATTTTCTTACAGGAAAAGTTTTTAACGAATTAATGATTGCTCAGGGTTTGGCTCATAGTGGAGATGTTGTTCTCTCAAAATCAGTGCTTACTGCATTGCCTACGCTTCAAACAAAAAAGATGCAAAAAAATTATTATCTTCTTATTGATAGAGATGCCAGAAAAGTTGGTAGTAATAAACAGCAGAAAATAATTTCTAAAGAGGAAACAGCTTTTGATGAAAAAAAAATAGTAAAAATAATTCCTTTTCTGACATCATTGGTGCCCGATCATTTAGTTAAAAAATATATCATAAGCGGAGAAACTGAAGAATTTCTGAATGAACATCGTAAAGTCACTTCTATGTTCGTTAATGTCATAGGATTCAGCGATATGGTTTCAAGAACCGCTCTGCCTGACCTTATTAATCTAAATAAAATCGTC
>PEWQ01000113.1:8951-9019 GCA_002780065.1 Candidatus Hydrogenedentes bacterium CG07_land_8_20_14_0_80_42_17 | reverse complement strand
TGCAAATTGCAAAGTGCAAATTGAAAATTTTATTTTTCCAATTTTCATTTTTCAATTATTTCACACGT
>PEWQ01000113.1:0-8861 GCA_002780065.1 Candidatus Hydrogenedentes bacterium CG07_land_8_20_14_0_80_42_17 | reverse complement strand
CAATTTTCATTTTTCAATTATTTCACACGTTCTTCGTCGCAATGACTCTGCGAGTCCGCTCCTCGCAATGACAGATGTAAACACTTTTTGGTTAGCCCGTTCGAAAAGATTGATGATAGCAATTATTAAAACTGAAGTTTTTTAGTAGACTTTAGTAAATTTAAATTTCGATTACTTGCAGATTCTCTTTATTTTGAGGCATATCTTCTTCATAAGGTTCAAGCGAAGATGAAATCGCTTCTCTAATCTCTTTCAATGCTTCATCTTGGTTTCTGCCTTCCGCTATAACTCCCGGCAAAGAAGGTACATAGATGAAAAATTTTCCGTCTTCTGATTTTTCCATAACAACTTTTATATTCATAAGTTCGCGACTCCTGTCAAAAAAACTTTTTTATATGTCCAGACTTCAGTCTTTTGGTTTGAAACTTCATTCAAAAAATTCTTCTTTGAATTCCAAACCAACTTTCATCTTTGAAGTTACTTTTAAGAAACACTAAATGCAAGATTTTTTTTTAATAAAAAAATGTTTTCCACAGCCAAATATCTACTTCAGCTCAGAAATGCCTTCTATGCCTTCTGTAAGCCTTTTTTATTTTTTAAAAATGTATCTAAAAATTCCGTGACCGTCAGTAGCAACCCATATTTTTCCATCATTTCCGACTGCTAAAACAGATGGAGATGTTTCACGGTTCTCAACGTAAAAATTTTCCGGAGCGCCAATCCTCTGCCACTTTGCCGCATCGGAAGAAAAATAAATCGAAGCGGCACGATAATTTAATGCCCAGTAACCGTCATCTGTGACGGCTGCATCATGAACTGCAAACTCTTTGTCTCCAGTCTGACGCAAATCATCCGCATCCGGTTTTAGGCCTGTGCGGTGCCAAGTTCTTCCATCATCGTTTGAAAAAAACAAACCAATCATAATTTTAGAATCAGTTCCAAATGCGATCGGACCTTTAACAATTTCACTCTCACTTGAAATAATCGGTTTCCACGTCTCGCCTTCATCAAATGACTGAACCGCGCCATGCTCAAATACATCTGCAATAATATGTTCCGAATGCTTCGGATCAACTTCGAGATGAATAACATCTCCTTCATAAACTACCGTCCAATCATCCCAGAGCTCGGTATCTGAACCCAGCTTTGCTCTGCGCCAAATCGGAAGCCCAAGAACAAGCAGTTCCCACGGCATCACATAGCTTCGCACCTTGCGAACCGCCGCCTGCGAAAGATCTAAATCCGAAAGAAGAAGTCCGACTGAGGATGCCGCAAAAAGCCGTCCGTTTTTATTAAGTGAAACAGCGGAAATTCTAAAATTCGGAAATTGACCGACAACCGAAAAAGTCTTCGCTCTGTCGTTAGAGCGGAGCAAATAACCTAAATCAGTGACAGCGTAAATTTCGTTTCTTCCCTCAGAAGCCGCAACGTCGATGATTTCTCTGTCTCCGGGCAGATCCGCATTTGCTGAGCGAAAGCGGGCTCCGTCATCCGAATAATAAATTCCTCTATCGGATGCAAAAATAATAAGAGTATCCGAAAAAATAAGTTCACGCGCGCTGATTGGAGTGAAATAAATTCTCTCCCAGTTATTTTTCTCCTCTCCTCTGATGGGCAAAGTATTGCACGCTGAAAAGAAAAGATGAACTATTACGATTAAAAAAACTTTTCTCATACAAAGATATTACATCATCACTCCAAAAAAATAAAGGATACTTCCTTCCTTTGCTTTACAATAAGAATAAGCTAATGTAATAATTATTTTGATGAATATAGGCAAATTAAAAACTCTAATTTTTTTTTCCGTACTCTTTTTCATTTTTTCTTTCTGGAGCAGTGCATGCGGAAATGCTTTCAAAGAGAATAAAAATAATAATTCAAGCCAAACTTCTATCAAAATAATAACTTCTTTTTATCCCATCTATATTATGGTTTTAAATATTGCTAAAGATATTCCAAATGTCTCTGTTGAAAATTTAGCGGCACAGTATTCCGGTTGCCCGCATGACTTTCAACTTACTACCGAATCAATGCGAAAATTATCAACCGCAAAAATTTTAGTCATCAACGGACTAGGTCTTGAGACATTTCTCGAACCTGCGATTAAGGGATTTCCGGAATTAAAAATTATCGACTCTTCAAAAAATTTCACCGATCGAGATTCAGAAATTAATAATCCTCACATCTGGACCAGCATCACCGGAGCAATTGAGCAAACCAAAAGTATCGCCGATCAACTCGGCGCGCTCGATCCTATTCGTGCCGATGCATACAAGGCAAATTCAATTCTATACATTCAAAAGTTAGAAGCACTTAAAACAAAAATGCATTCTGCAATAGATTCATTGCCCGACCGTAAAATAGTAACCTTCCATGATGCCTTTTATTGGTTTGCAAAAGAATTCTCGCTTGAAGTAATTGCTGTTGTAAGAAAAGAGCCCGAAGAGGAGCCAAGTGCCGAAGAGGTTGCAAGTCTAATTCAGACTATTCGCAAGAAAAATGTGCATAACATATTTATTGAGCCGCAATTTCCCGCACGAACCGCAGAAACCATTATGCGTGAAACTGAAGCTGATATTTTTATGCTGGATCCGGTTGAGAACGGTCAGGACAATCCTGACGCATATTTAGAGATTATGAATAAAAATCTCGAAGTGCTGAAAAAAGCTTTGGCTAAATGAAATTTCAGTCTTCATCACCATGCGGGCTCTGCTGCACTCGTATTGCAGGATTGAATGTAAGTTATGGAATCGAAAAAATTCTAAGCGAAATAAATCTTCATGTTCATTGCGGAGAATTGACGGTTTTAATCGGTCCAAACGGCGGAGGCAAAACAACACTTTTAAAAGCAATACTCGGTGAAATTCCGTTCGAGGGAGAATTGCGATTTCTCGATCCTAAACAGGAAAGTAATCGAAAACCGTCAATTGGGTATGTACCTCAAAAGATGGAATTCGATTCTGACGCGCCGTTCTGCGTGATAGATCTTTTCGCTTCTGCGATGTCGTCACGGCCCGCGTGGCTTGGAGTATCCGACAATATTCGCCAAAGAGCTCTTTCCGCACTTGAACGCGTAAAAATATCTCATCTTCTTGACAGGCGGATCGGAACACTTTCAGGAGGCGAACTTCAGCGCGCACTTCTTGCACTAGCAATAGAACCTCTTCCGACATTGCTTCTGCTCGATGAGCCTACGGCCCATGTAGACAGAAACGGTATGGAACTTTTTTACGAAATAGTGACTAATTTGAAACATACTCAAGACCTATCGATTCTTCTTGTCTCGCACGACCTTCCTCTTGCCGCTCGATATGCAGACCGAATTGTTCTTCTCGATAACAAAATCCTCGCCGTCGGCTCACCTGCAGATGTATTTGGAAATACCAAAACAATAGAATTTTTCGGCAAAATCGAAGTGCCTGAATATAACTCGATCAAAAGTTTCAAATACATTGATGGAGAAATTCACGCATGAATGGAATTTGGCATTCTTTGTTAATCCGCCTTCCATTCGAATGGGCGCAATACGCTTTCATGAGAAACGCATTGATGGCAATAATACTAATTGCACCGATATGCGGAGTACTGGGAACATTGATAGTCAACAACAGGATGGCGTTCTTTGCGGATTCGATCGGGCACGGAGCTCTTGCAGGACTGGCGGCCGGAGTAATTTTCGGATGCTCAGACCCAAGCATTTCACTAATTTTATTCGCCGCCCTCTTCGCAATCGCACTTGTCATGCTCAGAAAAATAACTTCTGCCTCCACGGACACTATTATAGCTACTGTCACCGCAACGACTGTAGCGGGCGGAATTGTGATTTTATCTCGAGGCGGCGGTTTTTCAAAATTCACGCGCTATCTAATCGGAGATATACTTAGCATCTCCCCTAAAGAAATATACATTCTAGCAGTAGTACTGATAGCTACAGTCACAATATGGTTGGTTTTCTTTAACAAGTTTCTTCTCTCGGCACTTAACGTTTCCATAGCTAAAACGCGCGGAATAAATCCTTTTCTAATGGAACTTCTCTTCAGCATCATCGTAGCACTTGTGATAGCCGTAGCTATTCCGTGGGTCGGACTTTTCATCATCAGCTCGCTTCTAGTGCTTCCAGCCGCGGCGGCGCGGAATATCTGCAATCGAGTTTATTCCTACCATATCTTCTCCGTCACATTTGCAATTTTGTCAGGTATTATAGGCTTACAACTTTCTTACTCATGGAATACTGCGACAGGAGCAACAATCGTTCTCGTTTCTGCCGCATTCTTTTTCATAACACTTTTCTTTCGAAAAAAATAAATTTCATTCATCAAGCTCTATCATCAGCCGTTTTGCCGTATCTTTCAATTCTGCTCCGCGACGCATAGAATAGCCCTTCAGTTGGTCAATGCCGATTCTTCCTACTCCAAAATATTGCGCGGCAGGATGTGCAAAGTAAAATCCAGCAACCGATGAAGGAGGAATCATAGCTCCGTTTTCAGTTAGTTTCATTCCTATCCGCTCCGCACTCAATAATTCAAATATTATCTTCTTGTCCGCATGGTCGGGGCATGAGGGATATCCCGGAGCCGGTCTTATTCCTCGGTAGTTCTCGGCGATTAATTCATCAATTGAAAGTTTCTCATCAGGGGCGTAACCCCACAATTCTTTTCTGACGCGTTCATGCATGAATTCCGCAAGTCCTTCTGCAAGGCGATCAGCAAGTGCTTTTGCAAGAATAACGCTGTAATCATCATTGTCTTTTCTAAATTCATTGAGAAGCTCCTCTAAACCAATTCCTGCAGTCACAGCAAATAATCCGATGTAATCGCAGTTATGCTCATCAGCCGGAGCGATAAAATCAGCTAGTGCAAGATTCGGATTTTTTCCCCGATCTATCTGCTGACGTAAAGTAGGAATTACAGAGATAATTTTATTACGGAGCTCATCTTCAAAAATAATAATATCATCTTCTCGACTCCCCGCCGGAAAAAATCCAATGCTTGCAGACGGTCGAATTCTGCCTGAAAACTTCTCCAGCATTCTTTCTGCATCTTCAAAAAGTTTTTTAGATTCTTCACCATATTTTTTATCTTCAAATATCTTCGGATACTTTCCTTTGAGTTCCCACGCTTGGAAAAACGGAGTCCAATCTATGCGCGGAATAATTTCCTCTATCGAAATTTCATTAAGACTTTTTGCTCCAATAAATGTCGGCTTAACAATTTGCAGTTGACTCCAATCAGTCTTAAGTGCTCTCCGACGCGCTTCTTCGATAGAAATTAGTCTTACCTTTTTTTCAGCAAGATGCCGCTGTCTCAACCGCTCATATTCTTCTCTGATCTCTGCTTCAAAACTTTTACAAACATTCGCATCCATCAATTTTGACGCAACACCGACAGCTCTGGATGCATCAGTAGCATGCACAGTAAGCCCTTTTCGCTCAATCGATATTTTTACCGCAGTATGCATCTTCGAGGTCGTAGCGCCTCCGATCATCAAAGGAAGGATTAATCCTTCTCTATCCAGTTCCCTTGCAACATGCGCCATCTCATCAAGCGAAGGAGTAATAAGTCCGCTCAGCCCGAGAATGTTGGCATTCTCCCTTTTTACAGCTTCCACAATTCGATTGACCGGCGTCATTACTCCGAGATCAATCACTTTGAAATTGTTGCACGCTAAAACGACTCCGACGATGTTCTTTCCAATATCGTGAACATCGCCCTTAACTGTCGCCAGCACTATGGTTCCCTTCGAATTGGACTCTCCGTTTCTTTTGCGCGCTTCGATGTGAGGCATCAGAATTGCGACTGCCTTTTTCATCACGCGCGCACTCTTTACTACCTGCGGCAAAAACATCTTTCCGTCTCCGAAAAGATTTCCGACTTCATTCATTCCATCCATGAGCGGACCTTCAATAATAGCGAGAGGTTCATCGTATTTAGTTAATGCCTCGGAAATATCTTCATCCAAAAATTCGGTAATTCCCTTTACCAAAGAATGACTTAATCTTTCTTTCAAAGAAAGGGTCCGCCATTCGTCACGCTTTGCTTCCCGCTTTTCCTGAGATATTCCTTCAGCTAAAGCAATAAGCCGTTCAGTTGGGTCTTGACTCATTGTGTCTTGGTTCCGATTGAAGATAGCATCCTCGATCGCATCCCGCAATTCTCGCGAAATATCTTCGTAAACCGGAAGCGCGCCTGCGTTTACGATTGCCATGTCGAGCCCGGCTTTTATTGCATGAAAAAGAAAGACCGAGTGCATAGCCTCTCGAATCGCATTCTTTCCACGAAACGCAAACGAAATGTTGCTGACTCCGCCGCTTGTTGATACGTAAGGTAATTCGGTTTTTATTATTTTAACAGCGTCTAAATAATTTTTTGCATAATTGTTATGTTCATCAATGCCGGTCGCAATTGTTAAAATATTCGGATCGAAAATTATATCCTCGGGCGAAAATTTTAATTCGTCGGTCAAAATGAAATATGCTCTGCGGCATATCTCTACCTTTCGCTCCGTAGTCACAGCCTGCCCCTCTTCATCGAATGCCATGACAACTACTGCGGCTCCGTAGCGCTTCAGCATCTTTGCCTGATGCTTAAATTTTTCTTCGCCTTCCTTCAAAGAAATGGAATTCACAATTGGTCTTCCCTGTATGCATTTCAAACCGGCTTCGAGCACCGACCATTTCGAAGAATCGAGCATGAAAGGGACTTTGCAAATTTCAGGTTCTGAAGCGAGCGAATTCAGAAATTTCACCATTACATCTTCGGAATCGATCAGCGCGGCGTCCATGCTGATATCAATTATCTGCGCGCCGTTCTCCACCTGCTGGCGCGCAACAGAAAGCGCAGATTCAAAATTGCCTTCTTGAATTAATTTTGCAAATTTTGCTGAACCGGCAACATTTGTGCGTTCACCGATATTTATAAAATTAGAACCGGGAAAAATACTTAAAGCCTCGAGCCCTGAGAGACGCAGATAATGCTTTCTTTGAGGAATCTTTCTCGGAGCGCAATTCGAAACTCGTTTTGAAATGGCAGAAATGTGCTCTTGAGTTGTCCCGCAACAGCCTCCGACAATATTCACCAAGCCGGCTCGCGCTAATTCTCCAATTATTCCTGAGGTCACTTCAGGAGTTTCATCGTATTCTCCAAACGCGTTGGGCAATCCTGCATTCGGATAGCAGATCACGTTCGTCCATGCAAGCCGGGAAATCTCCTCGATGTGAGGCATCATCTCTTTTGCACCCAAAGCGCAGTTAAATCCGACTGCAAATAGATCGGCGTGAGAAATCGAATTCCAAAATGCCTCGACTGTCTGACCGGATAGAGTTCTCCCGCTGGCATCTGTTATAGTTCCTGAAACTATCAATGGAATTCTGTATCCCAAACTTTCAAAGAGTTCTTCAGCGGCAAACAGCGCCGCTTTCGCATTCAAAGTGTCGAAGACAGTTTCGATCATGAGTAAATCAACTCCGCCTTCGACTAATCCGGACATCTGCTCTGTGTATGCAGAAACAAGTTTATCAAAAGTCACGGACCGAAAGGCAGGATTCTCCACGTCCGAAGAGATCGACGCACTGCGATTTGTGGGGCCGATCGAGCCGGCGACAAATCTAGGTTTCGATGGAAATCTAGGTTTCGATGGAAATCTCGGTTTCGAAGTGTCATTCGCTTCAGCTTCGTCAACTGCCTTCCGAGCAATTCGAGCTGCTGTCGCATTTATCTCTCGAACCATTTTCTCTAATCCGAAATCTGAAAGCGCAATACTCGTGGAATTAAATGTATCAGTCTCAATAATGTCTGCGCCCGCGGCAAGATATGCTCTGTGAATATCCAAAATAATATCTGGCTGAGTCAGGCACAAAACATCGTTCGCGCCTTTCAATTCTTTTGGATGATTTCTAAAACGTTCTCCGCGATAATCCTCTTCTTTTAATTTTTTCTTTTGAATCATTGTGCCCATAGCTCCGTCCAGCACCATGATCCGTTCAGATAGTATCTTTTTTAAAATTGCAGTCTTATCAGTATTCATTTCATCTTTCACGTTTCAGCCATTCTGCATGTCTTCGCAAGCCTTCTTCGAGTTTTATCTTTGGTTTGAAACCGAATTTATTTTCGAACGGTTTCGGATCAGCTCTGAAAAAATGCTCCTCCGCAACAATCCCTTCATATCGTATCGATGGAGAATTTATTCCAAACACCTTTGCTGACCGTTCCACAAGTTCATTTAATGTTATTGCGTTTCCACTCGACAGATCATAAGTTCCATCCGCTTCTTTCGCCTCCATCACATTTAAAATCGCATTCACAGCGTCATCAATATACATAGCGTCGATGAGATTATTTCCATTGCCGCGGAGCGTAAATTCTTTTTTCTTCTCGATTCCAAAAGCATTGCAAAGCCGGGTATAAATTTTGCGCGGGGGTTCGTGCGGCCCGTAAGCTCCGAAAAAACGCAAAGCCGTGACCTCTTCGAAATTTCCCTGTGACTTCGCCCACCAAGCATAATTTTCAACTGCAAAGTGAGTGACAGCGTAAGGTAATATTGGCTTACAAACTGTCGCCGGCGAAACTTGTCCGTCGGCTCCTTCATATACCGCTCCGGTTGAAAAAAGTATCAGCCTTTTCGCTCGAAATGTAGTGAATGTCAAAAGTGCACTTTGCGCTGTCTCAATGAGGTCGGACAGAGGATTTTGAATTGAGCGCACCGGATCGCCGTTTGCCGCAAGGTGGAGAATGACATCGAAAGTGTCTCCGATTTTTTTGGATGTATCTTCGATTTCAGATTTATTAGAAAGATCAATTTTAATGGCTTCAATGTTTTTATTTAATGACTGAGCAAAATCAGGAAAATCTATTTTCGAATGCCAC
>PEWQ01000027.1 GCA_002780065.1 Candidatus Hydrogenedentes bacterium CG07_land_8_20_14_0_80_42_17 | reverse complement strand
CCTCGCCTGTCTTCGCAATGACAAAATACTGCTTTTTGGTCAGATGCGGCTAACATTCGTATTGAATTGCCCCTTTTTTCTTACGACTGCTCCGATAAATCCATTGGGAAGTTTTGGAAACCAGATTCGCCAGTGCTCGGCATCAGGATTATCTTTTATCATTATTGAATCTTTATTTTCGGAGAGCTCAATTTCTGATAGATGATAAATTACTTTTTTATCCATTGCTTTTACAACAGCCTCTTTGCATGTCCAACATTCGAAAAAGTATTTTTGCTTTTTTTTGACAGATAGCTTTTTTAAAATATTCTGTTCTCTTATTGAAAAAAATCTTTTTGCGATTGCATCTGAATCGATTCTTCTGTCTATTCGTTCAACGTCAACTCCTACCTCCGCACCGTTAGATATTGCAAATAGAGCTATGCCATTTGTATGAGCGATATTAAAGCAAAGATGACTTTTACCTTTTAGATGCGGTTTGCCGTTTAAGCTCTTTTCAAGTCTCAAACTTTTTGGATCTTTGTCTAAATACATTGCTAAAATATTTCTCAATGTTGATCGCGATTCGATAAACGTCATTCGACTTTGTGCATTTGTGATTTGTTCCGCTCTTTCAATTTCGTCTTCGGATAATAATTTGATAGATTCAGTTTGCTTGCAGTTAATTGCTAGATGCCGATACCATAGATGCAGTTCTTCTTCAATAATAATCAACTTACTTGAGTTCAATATTGAATTATTCGATGCTTTTGCCTTCATAAGGCATAACATTGATTTTTACTCCAAGTTTTTTAAATGTGACGTATTTTATGTTGTTTGATATTACCATTGAAGTGTTTCCAATTTCAATTTTGGTTCCGGGCATAACTAACTCATAAACATTTATAGATGCATGAGCTGAATTTAAGTCGATTTCATTTTCAAGTGTTCGGCTCTCTTCGCGCAATGCTTTGAGATGTAACTGTATCTGGTTCTTTCTCGTTATCAGCTGTTTCATTGTATTGACATAATCGGAGGAAGTTTCTTTATTCGACTCAACTTGCTTTATTGCGGTATCTATTTTTTCTATTATGCTGTCGATTCGAGCCATCTCTTCTTTTAGCTCAAGTTGTTTGACAGCATATTTGTATTTGACTCCTGCTCTAACAGAAGTTCTGCTTGTGCCTTCTCCACCAATGCTCCGAACAGTTATGTCTCTTCCGGCTGTTACCGATCCTCCTACCAGAGCGGCTCTGACTCCATTTAAAAATATTTCTCCTCCGACTATAGCATTAGAGTGAAGAATCATTTCACTGGTAATTAAATTGCCTTTAACTTTTAATTTGGCGTTCTCGATAAACAATGCGACGAGATCTCCGTCAATATCTATTTCTGCTTCCTGCCTGCCAAGTATTCCACCTAATACTGTTACGTTTCCGCCCGCTGAAATTTTGCATTTGCCTATCGACTTTTTTACAATAATACTGCCGCCGGCTTTTACGCTGAAAGAGTCTTCAACAAGCCCGTCTATGCAGACAGTTCCATTGAAATCAATATTTCCTGTGCTGTAATTTACATCGCCTTTGACATAATACACGGGAGATATTGTTACTTTGCCAGTGCTCCAAATTACATGCCCTTCTATCCCGGCCAGCATTGTATTACCTTCGACTTTAATGTTTTCACCTTGAGGCAGTTCCACATCTTTTCCGGAAAGAGGCAGACTTTCTTTGCCGTAAACATTTTTTCCGGCTTCTCCAAGTTCAGATGGAATCCTTTCAATGAGAATGTCTCCGGCTTTGACCATTTCTATCAGCTCAAGATTTTTGTAATCAACTCGTCCTTTCTCGTCTTCTTTCAATTTGATAATGTGCAGATCTTTTCTGAATTTGAATTCA
Source organism: Candidatus Hydrogenedentes bacterium CG07_land_8_20_14_0_80_42_17 (assembly GCA_002780065.1). Classification (GTDB taxonomy): domain Bacteria; phylum UBA8481; class UBA8481; order UBA8481; family UBA8481; genus UBA8481. The sequence goes on along the minus strand of PEWQ01000027.1, from coordinate 7,024 downwards.
AGCCTGCCGTCTGCTCCGGGGACTGGAGAATTGCCTTCTGCTATTAAAATCGATTCGTTGTACCTGTTTTCGGAAATAGCCCATTTAATTATGTCTTCTTTTAAACCGTATACAATTCCTTCTCGAACTAACCCTTTTATTATATCTTCGAGATCAATCTTTCTTCCGCCTTTTCCTGGCGGAAAGAGTGTTAGATAAGCTTCCATTCCATCTTTTGAAACGTCGATGGAAAATGTGCCGTCGCGTCCTCCGCTTTTTGAAATTCGCCCTACCGTTTCGGATTTGCCGTCAGCTCGGTTGACTAAATCTCTAACTTTCTCTTCATCAAGTTCGTCAGGTTCGTATTCTCTAAGATTTGTGATTACTTTTTCGAATGATACTGGAATTCCTCTTCCGATCGGAGCGTAAACAGTTAGTCTGAGCTCAGAATTAATTAATTCAGTTGAGATATGTCCGTCTATATCACTTGCCGCGCGTAATGCTTCCGCTACGTGCATATTTAGAGCATCATGCTTCCATGCAATTATCTTTGCAGACTGTGACCATAATCCAAAAAATATGTAACGGGGATTCTGTATTATTTGGTAACGAATGTTGCGCTCGGGACACCCGAGTTTTTCTGCGGCTGTTTTAATTGCCTCTCGCAGATTTTTTGCAGAGATAAGAATTTTATTCTTATCTTTTGATTCGTTTTTGCTCTTATCTTCAATCACTTCTTTAGAATAAAACTACAATGTCAGAAATACAACTTCTTAGATAAAAATTCTTGCTCAGGGTCTACTGGAACTCCGTTATACCTTATCTCAAAATGCAAATGTGTGCCGAATGCCCGACCCGTTGCTCCAACATTTGCTATGGCCTCGCCTTCTTTTATATTGTCTCCGACTTTTACTCTGATATATGAAGCGTGAGCGTAAAAGGTTTGCTTTCCATATCCGTGATCCAAGATGACAAGATTTCCGTATCCGCTCTTCCAACCCGCAAATGATACGGTCCCGTCTTCATTCGCTAGTATCGGTCTTCCGTACGGCATTGAAACGTCGATTCCATCGTGATGCCTGACGCTTCTGCCTAATCGCCTGTATCCGAATGGTGAAGAAATATTGCAGGGCTTGCTGCTATTTATTTGGTCATTATCAATTATGGCTTTCTCATGAATCTCGGATGAAGTAATGCTGGAATTGGAGTTGGTGTTAATTAGGTCCATTTCAGGAACTCTTCCGCCCCACGCTTTCATTGGATTCATTTTTATGGTAGGAAGGTCTAGAAGTGAAGAGCTGGTTCCTTTTGATTCCGACCGCTTGACAAAATTGGTTAAAGCAAGTTCGTAAGGAACAAATCTATTAGTCAGAGCCCATGCCTTCTGGGTTTCAAACATATTTGGCGCATCTAATGTTACAAAAAGTATTGCGGCAATAAAAAGTAGAGAAATTATGACTCTGTCAGACGTGATGTTTGTGAGTAAATCGTAAAAGCCATGATTTATGAAACGTGGCCTTCGCCGATAAATATGCCTTTCAAATCTTTTACTTCTGTATTTTTGCACTTCCCCTCCTGCAATAAAGAAATTTAGTTCTAAATGAACTATTAGTTAGAACTCACTGGAGTAGTATTTGCTGAAGAAACTTTATGCGATTCCATAAAGTTTTCCAGGTCAGATCGCCTGTATCTATTACGATTATGAATTTTATATATCGGTATGAGTCCCTCTTTTACCAGCCGCCATAAGGTGACACTAGATACCTTGAGATATTCCTCAGCCTCTTTGCTGGTGAGAAATTCGTCTTTCTGTATTTGTTGTTCTTCTGTCACAACTTCGCTCCTGTTATCGAAACAAGAAAACTCTATCTACTTCTTACAGAGCGTCAAGTTTTTTCTTCCACATGATTTCAAATTCGTAAATATCTTTGAGTGCAAGGAGATTTTAAGGATTGGTTCTTTTGATCCAGAGTAGAGGGTGAGCCAATTGTGCTTTACTGCAGGATTCAGAAAGAGAAGTGAGACAAGATAAAGCCGAAGCATCAGAAAAATCATTGAGGTTTGTTCTTATAATCTCTTGCAAATCTTGGGAATTGCTGTTGATAGACGCATTTCCGGAAAAAACTATAATTGAATCTTTATCTGAAAGTTCCACGTCATATTGTTGAACTTTTTCCTTTATTTCTTTAGCTTCTTTTTTATTGCTTTCTTCAAATATTTGCTCAACAACATTTTTTACACTATTTGAAAACAAGTGGAAAGGCTGTGGAAAAAAAGTTTTACTTATGGTGATAACATCCTTGCCTTCTGGTATATGAATTGCCATTGCTTTCAAATTATTACACTCAGGCAGGATTAGTTCGAACTCCTGAATTAATCTTGAAAGCGATTTGAACGAGTCCTGATATATGAGCCCAATCGAGCCAACTCCGCCGCGGATTATTCCTACCATTCCAATAATGTCGTCTTCAGGACAATCGAGATCGAAAAGATAAAATGTTTTTGAACCGTTGGAAAATTCTATGCATTCGATAAGATTTTTATACGGAGCGGCATTTTCGTCAATTTGTAGAGCAACTTCCCAACCGTTTATGTAAGTTGATGAGCGTTGAAGTGAAGTTTTGTTCGGCATGGCAGGAATTGACTAACCCCACGGCGGCGGAGCGAATAGGCTTCTGCCTCTGCCGCGACATCCAGGCGGATTATTAGCGCATTTCAAGACGTTTGGTGTTGAATGGGCAAGTTGATATTCTGCAATGCTCTCTTTCATTCTGTAGCGCGTCAGGGCAGGGCGCGAATACTCTCTTTTTTTTACTATTGTTTCTTTTTCACTCATAATTTAATCTTACTCAAAATATTCAGCATAGCAAGGAAGATGAACTTTATCGTAAAGCATTAATTTCGAGTGAAGGTCCCAGCCAAGCCTCATAAGTCTTCGTAAATTATCGGAATGTTCATGAGCCATCTCTTTAATATTGCCGGCAGGTGTTATTATCCAAGACTCGAGACTCGCTTTTTTTGCCGCTTTCAGCGCTTTCAATGTTTTTTTAAACGAGCCTTTTTCATTTGTTAATTTGTCATGTTCTGATTCCAATCCGAATAGCGGAACGATTAAACGATTGAGACCGCACGATTTTAATTCGAAATAAGTTTCAACGTCGGTCGGTAGATTGCCGGATGCAAGTTCCACAAATCGGTGCTGAAACGCCGAAATTAATTTTGAGGTATTTTTGTTGTAACCAACAATTCTTACAACTAATCCGTCTTTCGCGTCGGCTTTAGGACAACCTTTACAATTGTAATTACATTTAACTGCGGAGATGATTACTGGTTTTACATGCGAAATGATTTTTGAATTCGATTCTTCCCTCATATATCTTTTTTATTTTCGAGTTCAGAGATTTTTCTAGCGAGTTCAATCCAGAGCGGAACAGGGATTTCCTCGGGTCTGCAATTCGGATCGAGTTTAGCGGCTGATAGAGCCTCGATTCCGTGTTCTATTCCTTTCATAGCATTCCTCATTGTTTTGCGTCTCGATGAAAAAGCTGTGCGGAGAACTTTTCTTAAGACTGGTAAAGGCTTCTCGTTTTCGGAAGGCGTGAGTCTTACGAGCACCGATTCGATTTTTGGCCGAGGCCAGAAGAAAGATGAAGGGAATCGATTCAGCAGTTCTACTTTGCATGATGCCTGCACCGCAATTGATAAAGCTCCGTATTCTTTTGTTCTGGGGCTTGCCGCGAGTCGTTCTCCAACTTCGGCTTGAAGAGTAAATATCATGCGCTCCCATTTGAAGCCTCCGTCTATGAATCGGAAAAGAGCTGGTGTAGAAATTGAATAGGGGAGATTTGATACTACAACCCAACTCAAATTTCCAATTGATTTAGGATCGAGTTTGAGAAAATCTTGAAAAATAATTTTTACATTCTTGAGTTCTGCGAGATTTTCTTCAAGAACTCCTTCAAGTTTTTCGCATACTTCGACTGCAGTGACGCATTTGGCTATGTCAGAAAGAGCTGATGTCAGAGCGCCAAGTCCGGGCCCGATCTCCAAACATTCTTTTTCTTCAGCCATTGCCGCTTCAATGATCTTTTTTATAGCTCCTGAATTGCAGATAAAATTTTGTCCCAGCCTTCTAGACGGAAAGATTCCATGTTCTGCAAGCGAGTTTTTAATTACTGAAAGATTTGTCAAATCATTCGGCATTTTTTAATTCCAGCGCTAATTTGATTGCAGAGATCATGCTTGACGGATCTGCAATTCCTTTCCCTGCAATCTCGAAAGCAGTGCCATGATCCGGAGAGGTTCTAATGAATGGAAGCCCCATTGTGACGTTCACTCCAGTGCCCGAGGTCAGGGCCTTGAAAGCGGTTAGCCCTTGGTCATGATACATTGCGATTAGAAGATCGTATCGTCGTCTTATGCGGTGAGAAAAGAGCGCGTCAGCAGGTATTGGACCGTCAATATTTATTCCTTCGCTTTTATATTTCGTTATTTCGGGAATTATAGTTTCGATCTCTTCATTGCCTATTTTGCCGCCTTCTCCAGAGTGTGGATTGAAACCTGCAACAGCGATTTTAGGGTTTGATATTTTTACTCGGCTGACGAGAAAATCTCGGGCTATTCGCACAGTTTCTTCGATTGATTTAGCAGTAATCAAATCATGGAGTTTTGAAATTGGATCATGTATTGTGACAAGCGCAAGCCTTAGAACAGCTCCTTCAGTTTCTCTGCCAATGAAACCCATTACAGGTTTTTTCTGAGCGATTTTGCCTATCAACTCGGTGTGCCCCGGATCCGAGAAGCCGGCTAATTGCCAAGCAAATTTTGAAATCGGAGCAGTGACGAGCACGGAGATTTTTTTAGATAAAGCGAGTTGTGCTCCGAGCACTACTGCATCGTGAGAAGATTTTCCGATCTCCGGTAAATTTTTTTTGAGAAAAAGAAATTTTGCGTCAATAGAACCGGTATCTGCAAAATCACATTCAGGCAGATTAATTCCAATTTTTTTTTCGGCTTCCAAAAAAATATTTTTTGGTCCTATCAACAATATTTTTGTTTGAATTTTTTGCAAAGAACGGAGAATTATTTCGGGACCTATTCCTGCAATATCGCCTGAAGTGATGCCGATCGGCAGTTCAGTATTGTTCATCGCTGAAAATTAAAAGAGAGGTTCCAGGGAAGCCTCACGAATTTCTACATAAGCATGCTCACGTATCGAATCGACAAAATTTTCGAGCATAGAGTCGAATTTTGACGTATAGAGCTCATTAAAAACTCTCTCCTTAATATCGTCAGAGAGCGGCGGCAGTTCAGATTTTTTACGTTCAATAAGTTGAATCACGTGATATCCGTATCTTGTTTTTACTACATCAGAAGTTTGATTGGGCATAAGCGCAAAAGCAGAGTTCTCGAAGGCTTCTACCATGGTACCGCGGCGCACCCAGCCGAGATCAGCCGCTTCGAGCGCAGTAACACTGCTTGCTACATCTTCGAACTTTTCTCCGGAGGAGAGTCTTATACGGATTGATTCGGCAAGCTTAGAGTCAGCGGCTAGAATATGCCGCACATGAACTTCTTCTGCACGAGTTTGATACGCGGACAAAATATCGCTATCGGTTATTTTTATCTTTCGCTTAATTTCCTGATTGATAAGTTTTGTGCGGAGCAATTGGGCTTCCGCTTGGTTTCGGTAGCGTTCATTAATTCTTTCAGGCGTAGTGAATTCTGCGGCTAACGCGCGTTCGAATGCGGCTTGGTCAACAAATTGCTGTCTCAAGCGGCTCATTGCATCTTGAGCTTCCTTTTCGATTTCGGCGGGTGTGACGGTTATGATTTGTCGGCGAGCCTCTTGAACAAGAAGAGCCTCGGTGAGAAGTTTTTCCATAACTGCGTCTCCGAGTTGGTTCTTCTGCTCGGGAGTGAGTTGTTCAATTGAAACTCCTCTTCGCGCAGATTCGACGCGCATCTCCTCGACAAATTGAGTGAACGTTATGATGTCGGCATCAACTACGGCAACAATCCAATCAACTGGTCTCAAATCTCCGGCAAACGATGGTAAGGAGAAAAGAATGATTGCTAAAAAGACTAAGATAATTTTTTTCACGGTCGCACTCCTATCGGAAAATATTTTTTATTGTCGGTAGATTCAGATATCTCCAGAGCAGGTTTTTTGCGCGGCACTTCACCTCTAATCATTCGCTGAAGTTCCATTACTCCGTCAATTAACGCTTCAGGACGAGGAGGACAGCCGCCGACATATACATCCACCGGTATTACGCGGTCAACACCTTGAACCACATTGTAAACCCGATACATGCCTCCAGTCGATGCACAGACGCCCATTGCGATTACCCATTTCGGTTCAGCCATCTGCTCATATAGCTTTCGGACAACATGCGCCATCTTTTTGTTTACCGTGCCGGCAACGATCATAAGGTCAGCCTGCCGCGGCGAGGCGCGGAAAACTTCTGAGCCAAACCGCGAGAGATCGAATCGAGAATCCATAGTTGCCATCATCTCTATTGCGCAACATGCAAGCCCGAAAGTCAGAGGCCAAATCGAATTAGAGCGCGCCCAATTGACAGCGTCTTCAAGTTTTAGAAGACGAATTCCAAGAGACATGTCTCGGCTTGCAAAGCAATTGTTTTGCTTGCCGCCGGGATCAGGACCGGGAATTCCAAATTCATATTTCCATTCTTTAGATAATTCACTCACATAACTATGATATAGGAAATACTCGATGATTTGAATCGAATTCTTGATTATTTTTTTGAAGAGAATATATTATTGGTTAATGACGTTCCTTTTTGGGGGATCGTCCAACGGCAGGACACGAGACTCTGACTCTCGGTATCTAGGTTCGAATCCTAGTCCCCCAGCCAAACCTGAGGGCACAGGCGTGACGCCTGCGTCTCCAAAAAAGATTTTCAACAGCAGGATTTTTTCACAGCTTCTAGTTATAGATGGTAGCGGTAAGGGGAATCGAACCCCTATTACCAGATTGAGAATCTGACGTCCTAACCGTTAGACGATACCGCCGTAAATA
>PEWQ01000196.1:5110-8966 GCA_002780065.1 Candidatus Hydrogenedentes bacterium CG07_land_8_20_14_0_80_42_17 | reverse complement strand
CTTTGAATACTACGGAATGAGAACCACTAATCAACAGTAATTTACGAACCACTAATGAACACAAAGTTTTGAACCACTAATGAACACTAATAGACACAAATAAATATAATTTTTAAATAATTAACCTGAATCATGCAAGTCGATATGGAATACAACCGCTGAGGCACTGAGAAAAAAATCTCAGTGCCTTGGTATCTGGTATGTTATTATATTTGAAATTGCAAATTGGAAATTGCAAATTGGAAAGTGCAAATTGAAAAGTGCAAATTGAAAAGTGCAAATTGGAAAGTGCAAATTGGAAAGTGCAAATTGAAAAGTGGAAATTGAAAAGTGCAAATTGGAAAGTGCAAATTGAAAATTTTATTTTTCCAATTTCCATTTTGCAATTATTTCACACGTTCTTTGGAAGATAGGCTGGAGGCAAGGAAAAAAAGATAAAATAAAAAATTAGTGATAATTAGAGTTCATTCGTGGTTAAATTTCATTTCCATTCGCGGATCAATGCATTCATCAAAACTCAAATCTTGTTGTCAAACTGTAACGCTGGTTAGTGCGGGCAGTTGGAGGCGCTATGGAATTTACTACATATTCCGTTCGGTTTTCTCCATACTCGAGCGTCGTAGTGAAAGCGTCGAAGAAACGCACACTCGCGTTTCCAAAAAATGCTTCGTTCTTTCCAATGCTTCCTGCCGCAAGGTGTAAGTCCTCTGGGTCGTCAATTCCCATTCCAGCCTCGAACCAGAGCCTTCTGTGCGGCTGAATCTGAATTCTACCGAATCCGCCCTTTGCTTTTACTTGGTTCGCGTCGTATCCGATATTGCCGCATCCTCCGAAGTAATCATCGAGATTTTTTCCGGTCCACAATTGCCCGCTGATTGTGACGATGCTTATCGGAAGGTTTAGACCGAGCGCAAAGAACTCGACATCCGCTTTACGATTGAACGAATCGCTCCACCTGCCGAGCGCTCCACTCATGCTCAAAGTAGCCTTGTATATTCCGACTTGGACTTCTCCTTGAAATGCCGGCCTTCCGGATGCGGTGCCGAAATTGCTTCCGGGATTGCGCGTAGGACGCACAGCGGAAAATGAGATCAGCAGATTTTCCATGGGCCGCGTTGAGAGTCTTATCTGTGGAGCTCTAGACCATAACGCTCCGGCAAATCCGATCGCGCGCGTCTCGATTGAGGAAGTAAGAACGTCAGGCATCAATGTCCATGTCTGCCCGAAGAGAAGCTGAGTTCTTCCGAGCCGGACTGTGAAATATCCCTGCCTCAATCTCGGATGAACTTCACTGCTTTGATTTGTTCCGTTGAAATCGATCTCGGCTTTGGCGTTGAATCTATACGTGTCGGAAAGATCGATTCCAATTCTCGTGGCGTTTACATTGAGATTAAAGTTGTCGGAATCGGGACGGTTCGTTGTCGCAAACACGTAACCTTCACTGGCTGTTGCGCCGTGGGCATCATATATTGCGTCTGTGTTTATGAACCCATAAGTATTGACCTTATATTTTGAGATGGAAAATTCTCCGGCTAATGCTTGAGTCGCGCACAAAATCAGTATGAGAATAATTTTAAAAATTAGCTTCATGTTACACCTCTGGATATCTTCTTATTTATCTTTCGACAAAAAAAGCGCGAGGCTTCAAAAAATTGCGTAGCGTAATTAAAAAAATAAACAAAGTTGAACAAAAAATTTTCATAAATGTTATTATGGCATAGGGTTTGCACTAAGATTTCATGGAGGTTTAAATAAATGCTGAAAAAGTTTTATCTATTTATTGCGGCGATTCTTTTATTTTCAACCGGAACTAATGCCGAGACAAACAGGGCGTGGAAGGTTGGAGAAAAGCTCGAATATAGGGTTTATTATGCGTTCTTCAATGCAGGGACAAGCACGTTTTTAGTTGAAAAAGAGTATCAATCGAGTGGAAGAAATATAGTTCAATTCAAATCTGTGATTCAATCAAGATCAAACTTTTTTGTTAAGATATTTGATGAGGCTTTATCTGTTTCGGACGCGAATTCGTATGCATCTTTGAGATATGAAAAAAATCAGCGCGAACGAAATGAATTTAGTAAGAATGTTACCGTCTTTAATAATGCGGCGGGCCAGGCAGTGAGGACTGAAGACGGACATGCGTACCCTCCGATGAATTATAGGCGCGGCTCTATGGATGTCTTGAGCGCAATCTATTATGTGAGGTCGCAAGATCTTAGTATCGGCAAAACATATACTATTCCGGTTCATGACGGCAAGAGAGACTACACAATGCGCGTGAAAGCTGTCGGTAGAGAAACTGTTAAGACTCCTGCAGGAACTTTTGACGCTCTGAAAGTTGAGCCGAAGCTGTACGGTGAAGACGGTAAGCTCTCAAAGAGCGGCCAGATGACTTTGTGGATGACAGACGACGACCTACATATTCCGGTTCGAATTAGAATTTCTCTGAAATTCGGGTCGATGACTGCTGATCTGTTGAGAAGCTCAGGAACAAAGTAGCGACGCATTGCATTCGAAAGGCAGCCTGCAGCTATCTTATTAAGTTGGCAGTAATGTGCTGCCCGAATTATAGAAGTTTTAGAATTGATTGAGGATTTATGTTGGCTTGCGCTAATGCGGAGGCTGAAGATTGGATCAGAATCTGCCTTCTCGCGCTTTCTGTCGAAGCTTCGGCAAAGTTGAGGTCTCGAATTTGCGATTCTGATGAAGCTTGATTTTCTTTCTGTATTCCAAGAAAATTAATTACTCCCATGAGGAGGTTCTCTGTTGCTCCAACTTTTGCTTGAGCTCCGCTAAGCCGATTCAAAGAGTCGTCTAGAATGCTGATTGATTCTTCTGCCGTATCTCTCGTCGAGATATCGACACCTGTCAAATGGAGACCAGCCGAAGTGACATCAGGAAGATCGATTGAAACTAGCTCGTTTGAGTTTGCTCCTACATGAAAGTTAAAAATATTGTTGGAGCCGTTAAGAAGTATTTTTCCATTGAAAGTTGTTGTTTGAGCTTCTCTGTCAATTTCGCTTTTCAATGCTACAATCTCTTTGTTCAACGCATTTCTATCAGAGTCAATATAAGTATCGTTTGAAGACTCGATTGCTAATTGACGCATTTTTTGGATCATTTCACTTATGCTACTCATTCCACCGTCAGCAATACTGAGAAGAGACAAACCGTCTTGAGCATTAGCTAAAGCTTTGTCATTACCGTTGACTTGAGTTTTGATAAGATCGGCAACAGCAAGCCCGGCCGCATCATCGCCGGCGGAAATAATGCGGCTTCCTCTAGAGATATGTTTTGTATTATTGATAAGACTGGATGATTGAGATTCAAAATTCCTCAGAGCATAATCAGATATTATATTTTCTCTTAATTTCAAATTACGCCCTCCTTGGCGTTTTCCTCTGAAAAAAATAAATGAGGATAGTATTAACTATTTTCTTTATCGGCAGAAACCTCGAATTAATTTAAACTTTTATTGTGGATGTGAGGTGGCGTCAGTTGGCGGAGGTGGGAGAAACGTGTTGCTGGTAGAACCGTCAGGAGGTGGCAGTGGCGGCTTTAGTAGCGGCTGTTGCATGACGCCGCCCTGCATTGTTTGAGGCGGACGGATTTGGTTAATTGGCTGCATAATACCTGGAACCTGTTTATTCATTATGCCTCGCTGGCCGGGCTGATTCGGAGCAGGTTGCTGATTGTTTTGTCTTATTGTTTGCATGTTGCCGATCGGCTGAACTTGATTTGAAAGCGGACCGCTAGGCATAGCAGATGGAGATGCATTCTGCCCGCCGACTATTGGCTGATTCGAAGTTGGCCCGATACTTGTTGGTGAAGAAATTGGTCTGCCCGCTGAATTAGG
>PEWQ01000196.1:159-4967 GCA_002780065.1 Candidatus Hydrogenedentes bacterium CG07_land_8_20_14_0_80_42_17 | reverse complement strand
CATGTCCACCTTGACCAGGCTGACCAGGTTGTCCGGGTTGTCCGGGGTGACCGGGCATTCCCTGACCTTGCCTCTGCTGTTGATTTCCGAAACCACCGGTTGGAACGTGGACATTGCGAAATCCGAGCTGAAAGCCGGCTGGAACCATAGTTGCGCCTGCGGTTGGATTCGATAGATCCGTGACTGCAATTTCTCCTTTGTGAACTGTGAAGTTAACATTGTATGATGCTTCACCTGATGACGCTGCAGTTCCTCCAACCTTTTCGACCTCGGCTTCAAAAATTGTGCCGCGCACTCCTGCGGTAGCTACCGGTGTAGACAGACTCATACTGCTTCCAGTAAATCTTTCCAATACCGGTACGACATGCCCTTCTTCGAGCCTTACGTTATATGATCCTACTCCGCGGTATGCAAAGAGAATTCGGCCGGATACACGCTCTATGGTCTGCTTGACACTGTCTAAAACAACGGTACTGTTTTTCAAAACTTTGATAATATTGCCTTCGTGAAGCTCAAGATAACACCATCCGTTTTCACCGGTCCTTAACCTGTCTCCGGTGCGGAGAACCTGACGTTCGTTTGCTCGCGACCATGAAGTGTGGCCTTCGCGCAGAACTTGCACTGTGCCGAAAATACGAGTAATTTGTATGCCGTCACGTCCTGCATCGGCCGCGGCAATTAGCATTACAACAAAGAAGGCAAGAAAATAGACTCCAAGATTAGAAATAAAGAATTGTTTGTATCGTGACAACATTGTTTTTAACTCTCCTTCCGTCCGTTTGAAGGACGCTCTCTCTGTTGAGATCATATTCCGCTTGCCATTGAAGAACCTCATTAGGCTTCCATGAAAGATTGAATGAAGTTCTGTTTCTATTCCATGATTGCGGCAAATTAATGCTTCGAACCTCTGCGTTGTTTGTGTAATGATCGTAACCTATAGTTGATGTAAGCTCTCCCCATCCAGGATAGAAAGTATATGAACCTGCGGTAGACCATATTTTTCTTCGCAGTCTTCCGTCTTGCGCATCAGCATATTCTCCGAAGACTCGCCATGGTCCGTGCTGATAATCAAGATCAAATGAGAGTTGGCTTCGTGGAGAACTGTAGTCGATTGATTTAAAAAGTTGGAGGTTCTTAGGCACGAAGCGATTAAAACCATTGATTTCAAAGCGTGAGAGACGTCCTCCAGTGTAAGTTGCGCCTAGAGTCAGAGAACCCCAGTCTTCCCCTTTTACCCAAGCGATTCGGCCGTAATAGTCTTTGTTATTATCAATCTCAAGACCCGTCGGCGGATTGCCGGTCGTCAGAGCATAACTGCCTGCAATCGTAGTAGAGTAGAGAAGAGGCACAATCGGATTGCCGTTTACTACACCGACTTCGTAATCGAAAGAACCTAATGACAGATTGAGTTTGAGCCCGTATTCAGGGGAAGAGTGCAAAAGTATAGCAGGGAAGGAAAGACTTGCCAGAGGAATTGGAGATCCGAAAGGCTTATAAAATTTACCGATCGTTATACTTGCGTCGTGGGGCAGTCCCTTCATCTTTAAATAGGCTTCGCTGATGCTTGATGAGCTTCCAGTTAAAGTAAGGCGAGCATATCCATCGACCCATGAATTGAAATACGTATAAAGCCCAAGATCAGCCTGGTCAAAACTCATTCCTTCAGCATCTACGAGCGTGTACTGGCCATGCCCATAATCCGACCATGAAGTAATGACATCGCCAAAAATTGTGGTCTTAGGCGCGCTGGTAGCAAAGGTTAATATGAGCGCGGCCGCAGAAATTGAGATCATGATAGGCAGTTCTCAATATTTAAAATTGAAGAAAATAATTGCATTATTTTTATTCCCCTTTTTATTATGAAAATAGTTTAGAAAAAAGTTGAGTAGGTCAATAGTAAAATGAAGAAATGTTTGTAATATAATTTACACTTCACGCACCACGCTTCACGCCATACATTGCCGGATTCAATGACGGATCGTTGTACATCTTGAACTGTCTATACACCTTCAACTTTTTTCTGTGTTCGCAAAGGTCCTCGATAAGTTGGTCGAAAGCAAGAGCTAAATCTTTGCGCTGATTTCCGAGCGCATTCAGTTTATCATTACATTTGGCAATATGAAGAGAACCGACATCCGTACGCAAGGTCTGCTCTTTCATGTGAAACATCTTTAGAGACGCAACTGAAAGCCTGTCGATGACGGACCCGGGGGTTTCAGTATTCATCGGCAAATCAGAGTTCTCTGAAACCCACGGCCAAATTAAAATTATTAGCTCGTCGCATTTTTCTATTATGTCTTGTCTTGACTGATTAAGTTTATCTATTTTTCGTTTGCAATCTGCGATGCAAGAATCGGGAACGTCTTTTCTACGAGCCTCATCTTCAGTGTGCCAGAGCTGAAAATTTCTTAGAAGAAGTTTTAATATTGCATCGTCGATTGTTTCTATCTCTTCGAGTTCATTCGGCTCGACTTTATGCCATTCGATAGTTTTTCTGTCGAAAAGATCCAGCAGTTTTTTTGATTCAATTATTTTTTTCTTTTTCATACTCATCATTATTATGAGAAGCAAAAAAGTATCAAGTACGAGTTGATTTTCATATAGAGGCCGTTAGAGTATTGCAAATGAAGAATACGAAACCTACTCAGGAGAAGCTTGCTGATCTCGGAGCATTGGCATCAGGGCTAGTGCATGAGATACGAAATCCTTTGAACGCCATAAAAGCGAACCTTCAGCTGATGCAGGAGGATGTCGAGCGCGAAGAGCGCGAAGAGGAAGGCCCTCATTCCAGACGCGTTCAGCGGCTTTTGAAGGAGGTAGACAGACTCGACAAGATTCTTTCCGATTTTCTCGCATTTGTTCGGAGTGACGAATTGAAACGCAAACTTTGCGACTTGTCTGTTTTGATTCAAGAAGTTGTTTCTCTGATTACTCCGCAGGCTGAAGCTGAAGGAGTGACAGTGCTTTCGGATTTGACTCAGAGCGTTTATTCTATGGTTGATACTGAAGCAATGAAACAGGCTATAATGAATTTAGCAATGAATGGGATACAGGCGATTGGGGAGAACAAAGCTCTTTCAAAAACACTTATTTTTAAATTGGGGAAACTCGAAAAAGGCGGAAAAAAGTTTGCGGCAATTTCTGTCATTGATACGGGCAAAGGAATTTCAGAGGAAGAGATAAAACACATTTATGAACTATTTTTTACAACTCGTTCAGGCGGCACCGGAATCGGGCTTGCGGTTGTATCTAGAATAATTCAGTCGCACGGTGGAGAGATCCGATGCGAGAGTGAGATTGGAAAAGGGACATCATTTGATATACTATTGCCGTTGGAAGCGGAGGATTAATTGACAGAGATACTTGTTGCGGATGACGATGCAAGTTCAAGGGAAGTTATTGTCGAGGTATTAGACGGGGAAGGCTATAAAGTAGCTGTCGCTTCGTCGGGCCGCGAAGCGCTCTCTAAGATAGAGAAAAGCGAATATGACGTTATTGTCACAGATCTAGTCATGCCTGAAGTAGACGGAATGAAAATTCTAGAGACTGCTCGTTCAAAGGAACTGCCAGCCGAAGTGATAATGCTGACTGGATTCGGTTCAGTAGAGACTGCAGTTGAAGCGATGAAGCGCGGGGCGTATCAATATCTTAATAAGCCGATAAATATTAAGGAGCTCAGAGAGGTAGTAAGAAAGGCTCTCGAAAAGAGAAGTCTAGCGCGAGACAACATCGTCCTCAGAAAGTCGGTCGAAGAGCGTTATGGCTTTGACAAAATAGTCGGGCAGTCGCAGGCAATGAACGAAATATTTTCGAAGATTCGTCAGATTGCTCCGACCTCCGCGACTGTATTGCTTACGGGGCAGAGCGGCACCGGGAAGGAATTGATTGCGCATGCGATTCATTTAAACTCTCCGAGAAAAAATAAACCGTTTCTAGCTTTCAACTGCGGAGCGCTTGTGGAGTCTTTAATCGAGTCGGAACTATTTGGGCATGAGAAAGGATCGTTTACCGGTGCTGTGAGTGAAAGAAAAGGATACTTCGAATTGGCAGACGGTGGAACTCTGCTCTTGGATGAAATTGGAGATATGCCTATTCATACTCAAGTAAAACTTTTGCGTGTTTTAGAGACTCATTCGTTCTTCAGAGTCGGAGGGACAAAGAATATCGATGTTGACGTGCGGGTAATTGCCGCGACGAATAAAAATCTCGAAGAGCTGATGACTGAAGGAAAGTTTAGGGAAGATTTGTTTTACAGATTGAACGTTGTGGCTCTGAATATTCCTCCTTTGTCTAGCCGACGCGAAGATATTCCTTTGCTTGCCGATACATTTTTGAAGGAGCTGAATCATAGGCACTCAAGAAAAATTAAAGGCTTCAGCAAAGATGTGCTTGATGCTATGACTGCGTATATTTGGCCTGGCAACGTAAGAGAACTTAAAAATTTAGTTGAAAAGCTCGTGATAATTACAGAGAAAGACACAATAGAAATTTCGGATCTGCCGGTAAATATTGCGGGAAGTTTAGCGATTATTGGCAAGAGCGGATTTTATTTTCCAGAGGGCATGACTATGGATGAAATTGAAGAGACAGCGATACGAATAGCTATTGAAAGAAACAAAGGAAACAAGAAACAAGCGGCGGACAGTCTTGGCATGAGCCTGAGAACCTTTTACCGAAAGATCAAGAAGATGAAGTTTGAGAACCACTAATGAACGCAAATAAATACGAACCACTAATGAACGCAAATACACACTAATTTTTTCGATAAATAATTATTGGCATCTCCTTACCTCTGCCCCAAAGAACGT
>PEWQ01000196.1:0-147 GCA_002780065.1 Candidatus Hydrogenedentes bacterium CG07_land_8_20_14_0_80_42_17 | reverse complement strand
AAAAATTAAATTATCAATTTGCACTTTCCAATTTGCATTTTCCAATTTGCACTTTCCAATTTGCATTTTCCAATTTGCACTTTCCAATTTGCATTTTCCAATTTGCAATTTCAAATTTGCACTTTCCAATTTGCACTTTTCAATTTG
>PEWQ01000109.1 GCA_002780065.1 Candidatus Hydrogenedentes bacterium CG07_land_8_20_14_0_80_42_17 | reverse complement strand
TCTAGATTGGCGGTATCTCTCAAACGCATCGATGTATGAAGAATCTGCTTGACTCATAGAGACACCTGAGAGCGGACCTTTTCAATAAACGCCGGTCCTATGCGCGGCACATTATCGAGGTCTTCGATTTTAGAAAATCTTCCGTTTTTTTCTCGATAATCAACAATCGCCGTCGCAGTTGAAGGACCTACTCCTGGAATCTTCTGGAGTTCTTCCGCAGATGCAGTATTGATGTTTACCAGAGTTGATGATGCAGAAGAAGCTGAACGAACTGCCGATGAAATATTTCCTGAAACCCTGAGATACGACTTCCATCTTTCGAATTTTGCCTCGCCAATTCCCGGAACATTCAAAAGATCTTCAACTTTACTGAACGGACGAGCAGAAATAATTTTCTCGGCTGTGGACTGGCCAACACCTGGTATCGTCATTAACTCAGAAACTGTTGCCGTGTTCAAATCCAAACCCTGCTCACTTGAAGACGATGTTTGTGGCGTCGCAGAATCTGCTCCGGATAATCGAGCGTATTTAGGCAATACAGCTATCAAGCTTGCACCTATTCTTGGAATCGCATCGAGCTCTTCAAAAGTTTTAAACGGGCCGTGCTCTTCGCGGTATTTTACAATCGCGTCGGCTGTTGATACTCCGACTCTGGGTATATTCATCAGTTCATCAGCGGACGCGGAATTAATATCCACCTTCAATTTGTCTTCCATCTTCGCGCGTTCTTCTTCCGAAAGCATCTCAATCGGATTTCTTGTAAGACTCGACGTGTCGAACGCAACAGAGGTTTGTGCAATTTTCGGAGGTCTCGGAGCTTTCTTCGGAACAAACGCAAGCACTCCGCCGCCGGCAATAATAGCAACAACCTCGAGAACCAAAATAGATTTTTGAATCTTTCCAAAATTCATTCGTTCAGTCCATCACCTTCAAATATTATACACTCTTCTGAAAAAAAAATACCCAATATTTCGCATTACGCATCACTTTACAATCCGCTCTCTTTGTTTGCATCCTCCGCCGCTAAATCGAAATCGCCTACTAGTTTTCCGCCAAGCATCGTCGATATTCTTAAATCAATCCCGTTCGACGCGCTAAGGAAAGCTCCGTCACGATCAGTTCTCGATACAATAATTCCACGCTCTCTGAGTTTTCGTTCAGTCTCGTCTGCTCCGCCTTGAATGTCTTTCATAAAAAGCTGTCTGTGCGAGAGAAATGAGTCGCGGTAGGATTCACGCGAACCTCGTGAACCATGAGCACTACGAGGCGGCTTCAAATCCGAATTTCTTCCAAATGACATTACCGCATAACGAGCTTCACCATCATCAGGCAATACATATTTGTAAAATAATTCAATGTCCGATTTTGAAGAGCCGTGAGCAGGAACTACAACTACATTTGCTCTCAATAATTCAGGCGGCAATCTTAGAAGTTCTCGTATTCCATCTTCAGTTATGTCTGAAGCAATCAAAAAGCTCTTCTTACCGTACGTCACTCGAAGAACAATTGAGTTGTTGTTCGTAGGCTTCAAAGGATAATCAGCATTAGGATGCAATGCCACAATTTCGAATTTTCCTCCGGGGCCGTCCTCTCTCCATAAAACCATTCCGGAAGAAACTTTGACAGGGTCAGGCGGGCCAGTAACAGAAAACGCACTCATGGGCGAAATTAAAAAGGAAGAAACAAATCTTCCGATACTCCATGGTTTCTGGAGTTGCTCCGCCAGCTCGTGAAACAAAAATAGAGCCGCGCCGTAATCAGGATTCCGTTTACTCTCGGCCGCATCCGCCCCTACTCCCTCTTCAAACTGCTTAGTGAATTGCGCCTCGTCTTTAGTGTTCCAATCCCAAACCGGAATTGCAGAATAAAATCTGCGCGTCGGAAAAATCGAAAGAACTCCGGCAATTCCGCCCATGTCCTCCGGCGAAGTATTCGTCATGATAACCGCATCAAGAGCTCCAATACGCTGTTTCAAGAAATACTGAGCGACTGTCCGAATTCCTGTATTCCATCCGCTCTTGTAATCGTTAGGGCCCGCATCAACCAAAATGTTTGCGCCGTTTGGAGTCTCGATATGAATTGCTTGACCGTATCTCACAGAAATAACATTGAAGCGCAACTCTCCCGCCGGCTCTCGCGGCCAGAATCCATAAATTACAACTGAACCAATCAAAAGAAATGCGGCTCCAAAAGTTAAAAGCGCTTGGGTTCTTCTCTTTGCTCCGCCAATACCCATCATGAGATCGTAATAAAGTATTCGGCCACGGCGGAGAATGGGTTTATTCCAGACAAAGAGTCCGAGCAGAAAATAATATGTTGCTATCATTTTCGGAGTCAAAGTCTGAACAAATGGAAATGGCAGAATAACCGTGGAGAAATGCGCTACCCATAAAAAGAACCAAATTATGATATAATTTGCGGCATTCAAGACTAATGCTAAATAAATTCCAGCAAACGGAATCAATCCTAAAAGTGCGGCGAACAATCCCAATTGAACAATTATGCCGATGAGCGGAATCGCGAAGAAATTTGCGATCGGGCCTGCCAATGACATTCTGCAGAAATAATAAGCGGAAAGAGGTCCCATCATTCCAAGCTGAATTGAGCCCTGAGCGTAAGTGAACTGCTGCAGCCAACTCGGCAGTTTTT
The DNA here is from genome assembly GCA_002780065.1 of Candidatus Hydrogenedentes bacterium CG07_land_8_20_14_0_80_42_17. GTDB lineage: Bacteria > UBA8481 > UBA8481 > UBA8481 > UBA8481 > UBA8481. Next base: position 6,196 of record PEWQ01000109.1, on the reverse strand, counting down.
TCATTCCGGGAATATGCCTCATAATCTGCTCGATTGGCTTGGTCAAAAGTCCCAAAGATAAAACAGCCATAAAAGAAAGAGCAAATGAAGGCTCAATAAGCCACTTTGGATTCATCATAAGAATAATAAATCCCGCAACTCCGATCGCTAATAGCAAAGACGCTCTGAATGCGGCTCCGAAATAAACGTAAGTGATGATCACAATGGAATTCATTAGTGCGGCGCGCATCGTGCTCGGAGCCGCTCCTGTAATCAAACAGAAGATTGCAAGACCAAGACAAACCAAAGGAGTATAAATCTTTGGAGGTATTCTCATGAGAACGAAGAGTCCCCACAAAGCTCCGGCAATGATTGTCACGTGAAGTCCGGACACGGCAAGAACATGACTGGTGCCCGACCATCGAAATTCATTTAGAATCTCTTGCCGTAAGTCCGGCACATCATCTGCATTTGCATCTTTAAATTCGGATTGAGGTGGTCCCTCTTCGAACTTGCATTTCACTCCGTCAAGCCCTCTGCGCGAGCCTAGTGTCACTCCGGCAAGAAATGCCGATTCTGGAAATGGAACCGTGAGTTTTATTATTCCAAGCATCTTCTTTTTTAAAGCGAGAGAAAACTCAACAAGAAAATTCCCTTTCTCTTCTTCACTTATGATCTTTATCGAAGGTTTGTTTTTATTCCAGAAATAAACCGCTGCTTGAGCGTAAACGTCTTTATCGTTCGAAAATACTTCCGGATCAAAAAGCCCGGGATTGTCTGCTCCACGAAAAACTGTAAATGGAGCCTCGACCTCGATAAGCCAGCCGTAAGCGTCATTGTCCGCCAGCTTCTCGAATGCTTTCTGCCATTCCATCTCATAACTTGCAAACGGACGAGTCGGTCTCAAATAAACCTGCACGAGTCCTTCAGATATTGGATAAATATTTCCGCTTCCCGGAATCGGTTCGACCTCAAAAGGCTGAATCGTCAAGGCGACAATTCCCGGTGTGCCGGCCTTAGGTCTATATTCCGGTTCGCTGACTATCTTTCCGACAATTCGAGTAGTCGTATTGAAATCAGTATCCGGATACGCATCAAAAAGAGCCTTTATATGATTCCCTGTCGAAATGTCAGGGTCGAATTTAGCAATGTGAGAACGATCCGCGTATCTACCTGCTCCAAGCGGAATCGCTGAAAGTAAAAAGCTGATGAGCACCATCCAATTTCGAATGCTTCGATTTCCCTGGTCCTGAATGACAGCGAGCGACCATGCTATCGCAGCAAAAACAGCCCCGAAAATATAAAGCGGCCAAACCCACTCGTAAGGAGGTTTGAAATGAAGTCCTATTGCAACACCTAAAACAAAGGTATACGTAAAAAGCATTACGCGTTTCTGCATCACAATACCTCGTCAGGACTTTTTAATGGCGGTACGTAAGGATAAAAACCGCTTTCTTTGTTGGAAATAAAAATATTTTTAACTGAGTATGCCTCACCTGTAAAAATGAAATAGCCGCCAAGAACAAGGAGTCCAATAAGAATGGAAATTCCCAATATGATAATCAGCAATTTTGCAGCATTATCTTTCATAAAAGCAAATATAAACAAAAATAATAAAAAAGAAACTTAAAATCTTTATAAGTGGAGGCACAGGCGTCACGCGTCAATGGACGCCTCGCGTGGAGGCACAGGCGTCTCGCGTGGAGGCACAGGCGTCACGCGTCAATGGACGCCTCGCGTGGAGGCACAGGCGTCTCGCGTCAATGGACGCCTCGCCTGTGCTTGCAACGCATTCTTATCCTGCACGTGCGGGGCGCACATGCCTCCATTCTGCCGCGCACATGCCTCCATTCTGCCGCGCACATGCCTCCATTCTGCCGCGCACATGCCTCCATTCAAGAGATTGCTTTGCACCTTCGGTGCTCGCAGTGACAAATCAGATGAGATTCATTTTTTTCTTTAGATTCAGTTCTCTTCTTTCGATAAACAATACAATGGCACGTAGAGAAAATACTGTCCGCGTTGAAGAGGACAGAGTCGTAAATATAGAGAAGAGACGAAAAGTCAAAGAGGAATCCGAAGAGAACAGGTTCTTCACGACAGTTGAACGCCGTGAAGCTCTTGGCTTCGTAATGCTCGCGCTTTCGATCGTTCTCTTTGCGTCTCTCATATTGAACCCTAACGAATTGATGGGCATTGAGTCATCGGCTTTGCCGTCGCCTGCGGGTAAATTCGGGAGATGGATCGCAAAAGAGATCGGAATACTTTTTGGGCTCGGCGGTCTTGTAATGCCGCTCGCTTTTGGAGCGTGGGGTTTCTCAATTTTCAAGGGGCGTCAGCCGAGAGCTCTCTTCGCTAAAGCACTCGCATTGGCTGTAGGACTCATTTCAGTATCTGCATTTCTCGGTCTGATAAATCGCGGCGGGTATCTTGGTGGAGCGCTCGGCGACCGCCTTTCAGCCGATCTCTATCAGAATTTCGGACTAGTCTCATTTCTTATGGTCATCTTTGCCGGAATGATATCGCTGGTTATCGGCACTCCGCTTTCATTCAGCGGAGTCTTTTCTGCATGCATCAAAGGAATTGTGCTCGTTTGGAAAGGCGCATTATCGCTCGAAGAAAAGATTGCAGAGCGAATTTATGAGAAACGAGAAAATCCGGATAAGTGGAAAGAGGCAAAAGCTGAACGAAAAGTGAAAAAAGAACCTGCTCAAAAAACTGAAAATGATGAGGCAGATTCCACAATCAGAGAATACTTCGATAAGGTCCAAACTCGAGTTGTAAAAACTCCGGCTCTTAAACTTTTGTCCGGCGGAACTGAGCCCGAAGAAAAGATAGAACCTGATGTGAATCAAACAGCATTTGAAGATGAAAAAAACAATTCGGCGGAAATTGTCGACAGCACAATCTATAAGCCGTTAGATGAATTTACGCTTCCTGATATTAATCTGCTCGAAGATCCAAAGCCGCTGACTGAAGCTGTCACTCAAGAAGACCTCTTGAAAAAAGCTCAGGATCTTCAAACAACTCTTTCCGACTTCAATGTTCTCTGCAAAATTGGAGACATAGTGCCGGGACCTACTGTCACCAGATTTGAAGTAGTGCCGAATCCGGGAGTAAAAGTCACTTCGATAACTGCATTAGCCGACGATATCGCATTGGCAATGGCCGCTCCGTCAATTCGCATCGAGGCGCCGATTCCCGGTAAGTCTGCGGTTGGAATAGAGATACCTAACCGAAAAGCGCATAAGGTCACACTGAAAGAAATTATTACTTCCGATGAGTTCAAGAAGATGCGAAAAGAATCTCCTCTAACTGTAGCATTGGGTTCGGACATAGCCGGAGCGCCGGTTATTACTGATCTCAGGAGAATGCCGCATCTATTGATTGCAGGTTCAACTGGGAGCGGCAAATCTGTCTGCATAAATGCAATAGTTAATTCGATTCTCTTCTCTTCGCTTCCTACAGAAGTTAAGATGCTTATGGTTGATCCCAAGGTTGTTGAACTTCAAGGTTACGACGATATCCCTCATCTGATCTCGCCGGTATGCACGGACTCAAGAAAAGCGCCGCAGGTATTAATGTGGGCAGTTGAAGAGATGGACCGAAGATACAGGTTCTTGGCTCAAGCCGGTGTCCGCGATATTGAATCTTACAATAAGCTTTCTGCGGATTTGCCAAAATCAGAGTCCGAAGATATCGATAACTTCGCTGATATCGATGAAGAGGTTTCCAACGTTGCAAAGCGTCCCAACCGTCTTCCGTATGTTCTAATTGTCGTTGATGAATTCAGCGATCTAATGATGGTTGCTCCGAAAGAATGTGAAGAAGCCATAATTAGAGTGGCTCAAATGGCGCGCGCGGTCGGCATTCACCTGATTATCGCTACACAGCGTCCTTCGGTAGATGTCATAACAGGAGTCATAAAAGCTAATCTGCCTTCAAGAATTTCATTCAAGGTGAGTTCGAAAGTAGACAGTCAAACCATTCTCGATCAAAAGGGTTCGGAAAGGCTTCTGGGAGCAGGCGACATGCTTTTCAGAGCTGCGGAGTTTCCGAAGCCTGTAAGACTGCAAGGATGTTACGTCAGCAATGAAGAGATTAATTCCGTTGTGAAGCATTATCGAGATCAAGGAATTGCGAAAAAAGCAATGATATTAAAAGATAACGTTTCAAATAACTCCGACTTAAACACGCTTGATGAAAATCAGCCTGATCCGTTTCTTGAAAAAGCAATGCGAATATGCCTGCGCGACGGGATGGCAAGTGTTTCGAGACTGCAGAGAGTATTGAATGTCGGGCACCCACGAGCCGCAAGGCTTGTCGATACAATGGAAGCTATGGGACTGGTTACTCCGCCCGACGGCTCCAAACCGAGAAAGCTCCTCTTCGACGAAACTTATTTTGAAAAGAGCGAATCAGAAAGCCAAGAAGAAATATAATTACAGGCGAGGCGTCCATTGACGCGAGGCGCCCATTGACGCGAGGCGCCTGTGCCTCCGTGCGAGGAAAACTCTTGCATTTGATCACTCTTGAATAAACTTTGCTCAATGAATAGACTTCTTTGAATGAATAAAATTGCTTTCTCGATACTATACTCTTTATTGATCGTTGCTGGCGCAGGCTCTGCAATCTCCGCAGAGCATTCCGGCTCAACCGGCTTGTATCCAATCTTAATCATCTCTTTTATTTCTATCGTCATCTTATTAGTCAAACAAGAAAAATGGAATTGGCTTGCGGTTACTTCTTGGGCGCTTCTCTCCGCTACATTCTTTCTTCCATTTCTTCCGGGGCTGAACGGTCCGTATCCTCCGACAAGATTTTTGTTCATTTTGTCCGCGGCCCTCACTTTTGCCGGATTCAGAAATTCGAATACTGATTCTATCAAAGCATGGCATTATTTCTTTTTTCTTGCATGGCTCGTTCTTATCTGGGCGCGAATATTTCAACTCGATCAAAGATTATCTTACGGTTATGATCTCGCTCATGTTCAAAATATTTTAGTCAATACGCTCAATGGAAGATTTCTCTACAGCGATTATACCGGAGCGTCAATCCTAACTCATCATCCGTTCTTCACTCTTGCCGCTCTTGCGCCAATCTACTCTTTCTTCCCTTACTCGATAACCATTCAGACAATTCAAGTTATTCTTTTAGGAATAGCCGTTCTGCTGACTACAACCGGGGTTAAATATAGATACGGCAATAAAGCCGCTATTGCCGCTTTCTTCGCATTCTTTCTTCATCCTTCATTCGTAGGACAAGCTTTGCACGAATTCGATCCCGGAGTGATCGGCACTCTTGGCATCTCCATGATTCTTTTCGGATTCGGAACGAAAAACAAAAATGCAATGATCGCCGGCGCTGTCATTGCGGCGTTCTCGAAAGAACTTTTTGCACCGTCAATAATTATTTTGTCGGTAATCCTTGCCGTAAAAGACCGAAAAAATAAAACAGCGTATTGGCTCTTTATTATAGGTCTTATCGGACTCGCTTCGTTTCTAACATGCAGTCTCTTATTGGAAGGACAGATGAATCTCAAGACGCAATTTGCATTGAGAATGGCTCATCATTCAGATTCTTTGAGAGAAGGAACTCTATTTGGAAGAATCGGGTATTTGATACACCTCATCATTTCGCAAGGTGGCATTTCGCTTCTTGGTTGGCAATTCCTCATTCCGGCTCTGCCGGAAATTCTGTTGAACTTAATCTCCCGTTTTCCTATGTATTATATGGACGCTCATTATTCTACGCTGTCACTGCCTCTGATATCATTTGCGGCAGGAGCTGGCATAGGTTATCTCCATACGGTAAAAGAAGAGTGGGCTCATTTTGCAATGAAATATGTATGCTCTGCCGCAATTCTATCCGCAATATTTTCTAATATCGGGCCTGTATCGCATACCGGCGCTTTCTACGATGTTTTTCTTTCTGAGCCTCCAAAAGAAATTCCGGCTTTGCGAGCTCTGATAGAACGAATGCCGCGAGGCAAAGTTGCTGTAAAAGGGCAACACAGACTGCTGACGCTTCTTGCAGACAGAAATCCGGTGATAGATCTTCCATACATCGATACATCTAAAATGTTTGATGAACGAAATGTTTGGGTCTGCGATGAATACAGAGGAAGTGTTCCTGCCAACATGAAACTTTACGATCAAGAAGGCGGAACTCTGATATACGTCAAGTAGGCAAGAGGCACGTGCAGAATAAGCCTGCG
>PEWQ01000189.1 GCA_002780065.1 Candidatus Hydrogenedentes bacterium CG07_land_8_20_14_0_80_42_17 | reverse complement strand
ATCTAGCTAAAGTTGGTTTTATTGCCGAAAAGACGCCTGCAACTGAATTGCAGGTCGGAGATGTAATCGAATCTGCAAATGGAAAATCGATCCAGACGTGGTTTGATTTTGAAAAGATCATGAGTGTTTCGGTGAATAAGTCCATTGCGCTGAAGGTGCGGAGAGATACTCAAGAATTGAATTTGTCTGTTACTCCGAAACATTTCGAAATTCCGAATGACATCGATTACGTCTCTAAACTCCAACTTGAAGCCGATGCGAGATTGCTCGGAAGCGGAACCTTGGAGATTGCTCCGTGGTGGAATCCTGTTATCGGTGAGATGAAAGAAGACGGTCCGGCAAAAAAAGCGGGACTGATGGTTGGAGATACAATTCTTGCGATCAACGACTCTCCGGTTATGCAATGGATCGATATAACGAGGAGCATTCGTTCAATTAAGATTCCTCCGATTCGTTTTGTAAAAAAAGAGCGATGGTGGTCTGATTTAAATTCACCGGCAACGATAAAGATTTGCAGATTTTTTTGGCCTGATACCGCTATTGTCAGAGATACAGCTCAGGCAATTAATATTTTGTATCAAAGAGGAAGTGAGACCGGTATTGCAGTTGCCTCTCCGAAGATTTCATTTGCTCAACGCAGTAACGGAACTATAGAAAGCTTTCCAGCAATAGGCATTTCACCGACCATGAAGCCTGATCCAAAGGGTTTTACTTATTCGATGGTTTCAGCGGGATTCATGACTGTAAAGATGGGAAAATTAATTCTTGTGACTCTGCATAAACTTGTGACAGGAAAACTTTCAGTGAAGTTATTAGCCGGCCCGGTCGGAATTGCTCAGGGGTCAGGCTCTTCTTTCCGCGAAGGCGGAGCAAAACAGCTTGTCTATTATCTGGCTTTAATCTCTGTCAATTTAGGCGTGGTGAACTTGATTCCGTTTCCGCTTTTGGACGGAGGCTGGCTCTTTATATTTTTGCTTTACGAATTTTTTGCAAAGAAGCCGGTTCCGCAGAAGATTCAAGAGCGCATGATGCAGGCAGGTTTAGCCGCACTTTTAGCTTTGATAGTTTACATTACTTATAACGATCTCGGCCGCGCGTTCGGATATCAGACTGTTGATGAGGCAGTTCAGTCAGAATCGAAGTAATGAGAAGAAAAAGCCGTGAAGTAGGATCTCTTGGGATCGGAGGCTCTAATCCGATACGAATTCAGTCGATGACGACATTGCCTGCAACAGATGTAGAAGGCTCAGTAGAGGAGTGCAGGCGGCTTTACAATGCAGGATGCGAATTGATAAGAATATCTACTCCGCGTGTTGCAGATGCGTCGGCTCTGAAAAACATTAAATCCAGATTATTGGAGGAAGGCATCGATCTTCCTATTTCAGCCGACATTCATTTCATGCCTCAAGCGGCAATGGAAGCGGCTCTGCATGTTGAGAAGGTGAGAATCAATCCTGGAAACTTTGCCGATTCAAGATGCTCAGAAAAAGTTACAGATGAAGAACCGGAAAAAGCTTTACAAAGAATTCGAAAAAAATTTTCTCCTCTGATTGACATTTTGAAGAGACGCAAAACAGCATTGAGGATCGGAGTAAATCACGGCTCTCTCTCTGAAAGAATTTTATCCCGCTTCGGAAACACACCTTTAGGAATGGTTGAATCCGCGATGGAATATCTGCGCATTGCGCATGAACTTGATTTTCAAGATATTGTTGTCTCGATGAAATCGTCCAATCCAAGAGTAATGGTTCAGTCTGTGAGAATGCTTGTCAATGCAATGAACAAAGAGGGATTTGATTGTCCTCTACATCTCGGAGTCACTGAAGCGGGCGAAGGCGAGGATGGCAGAATACGGTCGGCTGTAGGAATTGGAGCTCTGCTAGCTGATGGTGTTGGAGACACGATTCGAGTCTCTTTAGCGGAACCGCCTGAGAATGAAATTCCTGTTGCGCGTGAGCTTGTTGATATTTTCGAGTACAGGGATTATGAAAAAAAAGTTTGCGGCGAAATTAAAGGCAAAAGAAAAAGTCGTGAGTTCAAAAATATTGGAGGAAACAATCCGGTAAGAATTGCCGGCGAAAACGTCGGAGCTTTTGGCGCGGAGATACCGATTGAATTCTCTGCAGACGGTGATTCGGAAATACTGACATTGAGAGATGATGAACCGATTTCAGTTTCGAAATTAAATATTGCCGAATACAAAGCGGTCAGAACAATTTTAACTAAACCTGATAAGAGCATTTCATTTGTCAGAAAAGTTTCTTCATTAATTTTAGACCTGCCGCTCATATTAACTTATGAACATAAGAGGCGAGGAGACATAGAACTCTGTTCAAGCGTTGCGCTGGGGGCGCCGCTAATAGAAGGGATTGGAGACGCGATAGAGATACGAGGAGAGTCTTCTGATGAAGTGAGACACGAACTTGCTATTTCAATTTTACAGAATTCTCTGACTAGGATTTCGCGAGCCGAGATCATTGCATGTCCATCGTGCGGAAGAACGCTTTTCAATCTTCCCGAAGTTGTGCAAGAGGTAAAAAAAAGATTTTCGCATTTAAAGAATGTTAAGATTGCTGTTATGGGGTGCATCGTGAACGGGCCTGGCGAGATGGCAGATGCTGATTTTGGGCTAGTCGGTGGAGGAAAGGGCACGGTAAATTTATATCGCGACGGGAAATTTGTGGAAGGACCGATGCTGATAGAGAAAGCATACGACAGACTGGAAAGTTTGATTAACAGCCGTGAATAGAGTGGAGCGAGTTTTGATTTTCGTAAAGACACAGGCGCCTTCTCGTGGGCAAGCGATGCATGCTTAACCAGCACGTGCGAGGGCGTCCAGTGACGCGTAGCGCACGTGCCTCCAGATGAAATGTGCCGGTAAATTTTGAGCAGTACTAATAATTGAATAGAGTCTAAAAAATCTGATAAACTTTACTCTATGAAATTTCATAAAATGCATGGAGCGGGCAACGATTATATTTATATCGATCTCGCGACCGAAAAAGTTGAAGAGCCTTCGCTTCTGGCAAAAATTGTTTCAGACCGACATTTTGGAATAGGCGGCGATGGAATCATTCTTATTGCGCCGTCTGAGAAAGCAGGCGGCAGGATGATAATGTATAATGCGGACGGTTCTGAAGGCGCAATGTGCGGGAATGGAGTCAGATGCATTGCAAAATATCTCTTTGACAATGGAAGAATAGGAAAGAAATCCAGCATCGAAACGAAAAGCGGAATTGTCGGAGTCGAGATTGCTGAGGAGTCGAAAGGCAAAGCTATAAAAGTCCGAGTCGACATGGGCAATCCAAGATTGCGCCCTAATGAAATTCCGACGCTCTTGAAATCTCCAAAAGGCGAAAATGAACCGATCATTGATAATCCGATAACCGTAAATGAAAAGACATGGCGAGTGACTTGCGTATCGATGGGAAATCCGCATGCGGTGATATTCATGAATGGAATAGACAGCTTAGATATGGAGACTGTCGGGCCTGGTCTTGAAAATCATCAGGTATTTCCGGAAAGGGCAAACATAGAATTTGTGGAAGTCATTTCCAAAGATAGACTGCGACAGAGAACATGGGAGCGCGGCTCGGGGGAGACAATGGCATGCGGAAGTGGAGCATGCGCTGTTCTTGTTGCGGCGAATCTTAACAGATTATGCGGGCGCAGTGTGGAGATCGAGCTTCGCGGCGGAATACTTCGCGTCGAGCTTACTGAAGAGAATCGAGTTTTGATGACGGGACCGGCTACTCATGTATTTGAGGGAGAATTCGATCTGCAGCAACTTTTGAAAAATCTTAGACAGTAAAGAATTTGAAGTGAACAATCAATTACGGCAATCAGATAAGTTCTTTTTTGATCTTGTTAAGCCGTCATGGAAATCATACTTAGTCTCTTTTCTCTTGATAGCTATCGTCAATGCAGTGGAGATAATTTGGGTAAGAATGACCTCTATTGCCGTAGAGGATGCGGCATGCGGCCGAGTTGAAATTAGAATGGCTTTCGAATTGATGCTGATTTCTCTTTTGATTTTTCTTTTAAGATGGGGAAGCAGAATCGTAACTTTTTTTTCCGGCCGAAAAATAGAGCGTATGATGAGAGGAAAAATTTATCGGAATATTCTAAAACTTAGTCAAGATGAAATGGATACATACCGCACAGGCGATTTAGTTTCGAGATTGATCAACGACGTTTCAGATATAAGAATGGTATTAGGTTCAGGCTTCCTTCAAGTGACAAACAACATAATCGCTTATGCAATGACGATTACGGTTATGCTGATGATTTCGCCCCAATTGGCTGTATCAGCGCTTCTTCCGTTTATTCCGGTTTTTATGCTCGCGCGATTTTTTACGGCAAAGATGCATGATAGGTCAGTGCTTGCTCAAAAAGCATTGGGAACCCTCTCTTCAATTGTTGAGGAGAGCGTCGCCGGCATAGAAGTTTTGAAATCACATATTTCGGAAAAATGGCAGACCGGTCGGTTCAAGGAATTGAATTTTGGATATTACGAGTCTGAACGGAACAGAGCTCGCCCTGAATCAGGATTTATCGGCATGATGAGCGGAATCATCTGGATTGGAATAATTGCAATTTTAATTGCGGCGGGTATCACATATAGAATTTATCCGCAGAAAATTAGTGTAGCAGATTTAACAACATTTATTTTCCTGTTTGCAAAACTTGTTTGGCCTACGGTTGCATTGGGTTGGATTGTAAATGTAATTCAGCGCGGAAAAGCCGCGGCAATCAGACTTCAGCCGTTTTGCGGAAGAAATTATGAGGCACCGCAAGATGAAATTTGTTTAGGTGATTCAGAATCATCTGCTGATAATAAATTTGCAATTCAGTTGAAAGATATTTCATTTCGATATCCGACACGCTCAGAAAATACGCTGAAAGATATTTCACTCAGTATTACCGAAGGCGAATGGATTGCGGTCGTGGGATCGACCGCGTCGGGCAAAACTACGCTGGCAAGATTGATTTCAGGTTTGAGAACGCCTTCTTCAGGAAGCCTGAAGCTTTATGGAACTGAAATTTTAAATATGCCGGTTTCCGAAAAGAAAAAATATGTTCATCTCGTTTCGCAAAACCCGGTTTTGTTTTCAATGTCGATTGAGGAAAATCTAAGTCTGGCTTGCGAGAAATACGACGAAGAAAAACTCTATAGTGCTCTGCATGAAGCCGCTCTTATAGATGAAATTCGGACGACGCCTGAAGGATTGAAGACGCGTATAGGCGAAAGAGGATTATTGCTTTCCGGCGGTCAGAGACAGCGATTAGCTCTTGCTAGAGCATTTTTGTCGGAACCTAAAATATTGATTCTCGATGACGTAATCTCAGCAGTTGACATCGATTCGGAATTAAAGATTCTTGACGGAATTTATCTCAGAAGAAAAAAACAAACTACAATTTTTATTACTCACCGCATGCTTCTTTTGGAACGAATGGACAGAATAGTTGTTGTTGATAAAGGAAGAATCGTAGCTGACGGAAATTTGGAATCCGTTTTATCGGCTTCAAAATGGCTTAGAGAGTCTTTAGAAGCCGAGAAACTGCATATTCGATACAGAAGCGGCATTGAATGATGAATAAATTTCTATCGCGCTCTTCAATAAGACGAATAATTCCTCACGCTGCAAAGGAAAAGAAAAATTATATTCTCTGCATTTTGCTGTTGCCGCTCTCGGTTTCACTTCCTCTTTTATTACCGCGAATGCTTCGGGATATTGTTGATTCACATATTATGTCGGGAAATATCGCAGACTTAATGAAAATGATTTTGCTTTTTTCAGGAATAGTTCTTCTCAATATGATGATACAGGCTGTATTTCAATTTTTGTTAAGAGATATCGGACTGCGGGTTGTGAAGTCGCTGAGGAACGAACTTTTCGAACATATGATGAGCTTGCCGTTGGAATTTTTTAGGCATGAATCCAGAGGTAGAATTGTTTCGCGTTTGACTACTGATTTAGAGAGCATAGATCAGGCTTTCGCGTCCGGCGGAGTTATGCTGATTTGGGATGTTTTTACAGCCGTAGCTATTGGAGCAGCTATGATTATGCTTTCGCCAAAATTAGGGATTTGGGGGTTGTGCGTAATACCTGTTATGTTTTTTTCTACTTTAGAAATTGGAAGGCGAATGAGGATTTTAACTCGAGAGATGAGAAGACTTACTGCGATGATGAACGGATTTGCGCAGGAAAGTTTTTCAGGTCATGAAGCTATAGAAATTCTTGCGGCTCGGCCTTATTTCAACGCAAGGTTTGAAACTATTAATGGTGAATACGAAACGACTTCGCTTGAGATGAATAAATTCGAATCTGCATTTTATTCCGGTATCGATTTCTTTGGCGGTTTAGCAGTTGCATTTGTGATTCTGGGAAGCGCTGTTTCGGATGGAGAGATAGTCACAGCCGGAACTATCATTGCTATGGCGCAGTACATTCAGCAGTTCTTCGTTCCGCTTAGAGGTTTATCAACTCGGTTCGCAACATTTCAGCAGGCTTTTGTGGCGCTCGAACGCGTCGATAATTTTCTCGGCATTTCGTCGGAGGAAGACGCAACACTAAATAGGAAGAGCCTGAACGAAAAAGAAGGAAGACTTGAAATTTTCAGACTCGAATTCGAATATAAAACCGGCCAAAAAGTATTGAGAGGAGTTGATTTGAATCTACCGAAAGGAACTCATCTTGCGCTTATTGGAATGAGTGGCGGAGGAAAATCAACTCTCGCTAGAATCCTTGCCGGTTTTTACAGACAGTCGTCGGGCTCAATTTGCTGGAACGGAGTGGAACTGGATTCTTTCTCATTCGCATCGAGACGCTCTGCCTTTTTGCTTCTTCCTCAAGAGGTTTTTCTTTTTGATACTTCTCTGAAAGAAAATGTGGCGATGGGGCTGGAACTTTCTGATGAAGAGCTTACAAAACTGCTCTCTGCTGTTGGACTTTTGGATACGGCTAGGAAGCTGGAAGACTCTACCGCAGTAGGGGAATGGGGAAGAAGATTATCAGAAGGGGAGAAACAATTAATTTCAATTGTGCGGCTTCTTGCTCGCAATCCTGGAATGGTTATTCTTGATGAAGCAACTTCAGCTCTCGATCCTATCTCCGATGCAAAAGTGCGCAGAGCAATGAATAAAGCCTTGTCAAATCGTTCGGCAATAATTATTGCTCATAGAATATCTACGCTGGAAGGCGCAGATCGGATCGGAGTACTCGACAACGGCAAGATTGTTGAAGAAGGAACTCATGCAGAATTAATTGCGAGAGACGGCTTGTATGCTCGATTGTATAATCTCATAAAGATGACAGGCAGTTTAAAAACGAAGAGCGAGCAGAATGAAGTTTTAGAGAATGAAATTTTGGAAGACGAAAAATCTGCGCTTGAATTTGAGGTGGAACCATGACGACAAAAATAGCTGGGGGTGAAGAACTGAATGAGATTGTTAATTCCCCTTCGGATATTGCCGAGTATATTGAAAGATTTTCCAAACCCAATGAAGAACGGCTTTTTGGAATCGAGTATGAGAGATTAGGAGTTTATCGCGATACATGCAGAGCGATTCCATTTGATAACGGAGTTGAAAAGGTTCTCGATACAATGGCAGAACAGAGCGGATGGAAGAGGGGATTGGAGAACGGAAGAATTGTCTATCTCGAACGTGATGGAGAGTCGATTACTCTGGAACCAGGCGGGCAGACTGAATATTCGTCGGCGCCGGCTCGCACTGTAAAAGAACTTATGAAGTCTGCAAGAAAAGCTGTAAACGAACTCGACCGCGCCGCAGAATTTCATGGAATAGTTTTTCTTGGAATTGGATTTCATCCGTTTTCAAAGTTAGACGAAATCTCTTTTGTTCCGAAAAAACGTTATTCATTCATGGCGCCGTATTTGAAAAAAAAAGGAGCGCTTGCTCTTGAAATGATGAAGATGACGGCAGGCTGTCAGGTTGCGCTCGATTATAAGAACGCGAATGACGCGATGAAAAAACTCCGCGCTGCATCGTTGGTCACGCCTATTGCTCAGGCGCTTTTCGCTTCGTCAGGTATTGGCGGAGGGAAGACTCTGCCGGTTTTGGATTACCGAGCTAGTATATGGACTCAAACTGATAACGCCCGATGCAACATTCCAGATTTTATGCTGAAGGCGAATTCAGACATCATGGAATATGTTGATTGGCTTCTCGATATGCCGTTAATGTTTATAGAGAAGAATGGAAATTATTATGAGTCTGACGGAGTATCTTTGAGAAGCCTAATGCAAAAGAAGAAAATTACTTTTTATGATGTCGAGCTTGCGATGACTCAGGCATTTCCAGAGGTGAGGCTCAAACGCTTTATTGAAATAAGATCAGCGGATTCGCTCCAGCCGGCTCTATTGCCCACTGTGCCATGTTTTTGGAGTTCGCTTATCTACGGAAACTTGGATGAAATATTTGAGCTTCTAGGGAAAATATCTCGCGAAGATTTTTTTAGAATGAGAGAAGCGGCGATTCAATTTGGATTGAAAGGCAAAGCAGGAGGAAGAAGCATTGCAGATTGGGCTGACGACCTTTTGAATATTGCAAAGAAATCATGTGTTTGCGATGGCAGTTTGGAAAAGCTGAGAGAAAGAGCGGAGAGTAAAATAACTTCAGCCGAGCTTGCTCAGCGTCTGCTTGATGAAATATCCGACCCGGCTGAATTTGCAGAGAGCTGGAACAGTTATGGAATTGATTCAACACCTTTGAAGTGCGATGCGTGATTAAGTTAAATTTTGACCATTGCTATTAGAATAACAATTACTCCGATGATTATAAGAAGAGCAGGAGGCACGTGCGCTACGCGTCAATGGGCGCTACGCGTCAATGGACGCCCCCGCACGTGCAAGCGACGCATTCGAACGGTAGCCGGGGCTGTCCAAAAAGTGTTTACTTGTGTCATTGCGAGGAGCGGACTCGCAGAGTCATCGCGACGAAGAACGTATGAAATAATTGAAAAATGAAAATTGGAAAAATAAAATTTTCAATTTGCACTTTCCAATTTGCAATTTATTGAAAAATGAAAATTGGAAAAATAAAATTTTCAATTTGCACTTTCCAATTTGCAATTT
>PEWQ01000020.1 GCA_002780065.1 Candidatus Hydrogenedentes bacterium CG07_land_8_20_14_0_80_42_17 | reverse complement strand
CTGATACGGATCCTTCACAGAAGATAATAGTTGGAGATTTTGCGTTAGGGGAAAAATATATTAACTCATTTTCTGTAACGCCTTTGAATTCAAATTTACAATTTTTATTATCTCGACTAGCTAATAAAAAAAGATAATCTTGAAGAGGAGGAGAACATGACGGAAAATTCTGCTACAAATGAAAATAAGTTTTTTGCTTCCATGAATTCTAATGTCAGGGAAATAATAGAAAAAGAGTTTGAAAAGAAATCATATAAGGCTGGCGAGAAAATCGTTGAAGAAGGAAGCCGAGGCGATTCTATGTTCGTAATTCTTTCCGGCAGATGCGAAGTTGTAAGAGCAACACGGAAAGAAGAAAAAGAGGATATCATAGCTACGCTTGAGGAGGGGCAATTGATTGGCGAGGCATCGCTGATTGATAACAGCCCGAGAAATGCGACAGTGCGCGCCGCAAATTCAGTCGAGGTTTTGCGCTTGAGGAGAGAGGACCTTGATAGACTTAAGAGGAGCAATCCCGAAGCGGTTCTTGTGCTTTACGAAACAATAATAATTCAGCTTGCTTCGCGCTTTAGATCGGTAACTAACAAAAAGGATGCGCTATCTTTCTGGTTTAGTTGATGACAAAAAAGGTGAAGAACAAAAATGGCGCAGTTACCATCGAGATGGTGGCGGCTGAAGCAGGAGTATCTAAGACTACTGTCTCGTTCGTTCTTAATAATAATCCTACTATCAGCGAGAAGACTCGCCGTAAGGTTTTGGATATTGTTCAGTCTCTTCGCTATCAGCCGAATGTAAACGCAAGAAATCTTTCCTCTCGAAAGAACAAGACGATTTGTGTCGTAGTTCCTGAGTTTGGGCACATATTCGAAGATCCATATTTCAGCCGCGCGCTCGGCGGAGTGTATGATGAAATCGAAGCTATGGATTATAGAATAACTCTGCGCAAGGCTTCGCTTTCTTTTGCAAGCAATAAGGAATTCTTAAATCTTTTCCGTAGTTCTGAGATTTCCGGAATGATTTATGTGGGCTCGACTTTGGATGATTATTATCTGGCTGATTTTGCCGGAAGCGATTTTCCATTTGTGTTTATGAACAGCTATTTGCCTGGAGTAGAAATACCTTATGTGATGGTTGACTGCGTTAAAGTAGGTTTGCTTGCGACAAATCATCTCATCAGCCTAGGACATAAACGAATTGCGCGCGTTGCAGGCTCTTCGAATACGGTGACGGCGAGAGATATCGGAGTCGGTTACAGGAAGGCATTGCGGGAAGCAGGAATTGAATATGATTCGAAGCTTGAGATAGGTGATACGTATTCTCCAGAAGCTGCTGTGGAAGCAGTGCTGAAACTTTTAGATAGTGATAAATCAGCAACAGCTTTTATGGTTGCTAACGACATTATGGCTTATTCGATTATGGAAGCGCTGAATAGAAAAGGCATGAGAATTCCTGGCGATTGCGCAGTGATAGGTTGCGACAATATAGATTTTTCGAGACTAATTTCTCCGCCTTTAACATCTGTCGATCTAAAGGTATTTGAAACTGCGCGTGAAACCGTCAGGCTTCTCTTCAAGACGATAGAAGCGGGTGCGGAAAAAGTTCAGATGAGTAAAATAATAGAACCGAAACTGATAATTCGCTCTTCATGCGGAGAAAAAAATATTATTGCATGAAACTCGATTAGTGCTATTGTGCCGTTTTGTTGATGTAGTTTCTCAGAAAAATTTAATTTTATAAAGCAAAGTGACCGAGAACCTTAAGATGCTCAAAGATGAATTCGGCGCAACTGCTTGAGGGAAGGTTTAAGATAGATGGAAAATTGGACTATTCAGGATGCTCTCGAGTGCTATAACGTTCCGAATTGGAGCAAGGGATATTTTTCAATCAACGAAAAAGGTCATGTCACTGTTCACCCTGACAAGAACCCTGATCGCTCATTGGATCTTAAAGAACTTGTGGATCAGCTTCAAGCTCGGGACATAATGCTTCCTATCCTGATAAGGTTTACCGATATATTGCGGCACCGAATCACTGAGATACATAAATCATTTCAAGACGCCATCAATGAAAACGAATACAAAGGCGAGTATAGATGCGTCTATCCGATAAAGGTTAATCAGCAGAGAGCTGTTGTTGAGGAGTTCCTCGACTTTGGGAAGGAATACAAATTTGGAGTTGAAGCAGGCTCGAAACCGGAACTGCTCGCTGTTCTTGCTCTGACTTCCGGACTTGACATTCCTATCATATGCAATGGATTTAAAGATGATGAATTCATCGAGACAATAATTCTATCGCAAAAGATAGGACGAAACATTTTGCCTGTCGTTGAAAAATTTACCGAGCTCGAACTGATTATAAATTATGCCGCGAAACATAATGTCAGACCTCAATTCGGCATTCGTGTGAAGCTGGCTTCGAAAGGAGCGGGCCGGTGGGAATCCTCTGTTGGCTATCGCTCGAAGTTCGGCCTTACGGTAATGGAGGTTCTTTCGGCATTTGAATTCATCAAAGAGAAAGGGATGCTTGACTGCCTTAAGCTTTTACATTTTCACATGGGAAGTCAGGTTACGAATATAAGAAAAATTAAGGAATGCCTTACAGAAGCGAGCAGAATGTATGTTGAACTTGTAAAGCTCGGAGCAGGTTTAGAATATCTGGATATTGGCGGAGGATTGGGAGTAGATTACGACGGCTCTCAATCTAATTTCGAATCATCCGCAAATTATACGCTTCAAGAATATGCGAGCGACGTTATTTTTCGGATTAAATCCGTGTGCGATGCCGCCGGAGTAAAGCATCCTACAGTCATTTCCGAGTCAGGCCGAGCGACTGTAGCTTTTCACAGTGCATTAGTTTTCAATGTGCTTGGAGTATCTAGGTTTGATGATTCTAACTGCGCTGATGCCGTTTCTGAAGATGCTCCTCAGCAACTCAAAGATCTGATATGGATAGCGACGCATATTACAAAGAAAAATCTTCTTGAGTCTTATCATGACGCAGTTCAAATCAGAGAAGACACTTTGAACCTTTTCAATCTCGGTTATCTCAACCTCGAATGGAGAAGCAAGTTAGAAGGTTATTATTGGATTGCGTGTCGGAAAATATTAAAGATAATGAATGAGATGGATTATGTGCCGGACGAACTCGCAAACCTTCAGCAGTTACTTTCGGATACTTATTTTTGCAATTTCTCGCTTTTTCAATCTGCACCGGACAGCTGGGCATTGCACCAACTTTTTCCGATTATGCCGATTCATCGACTTAATGAGGAACCGACGCGAAGAGCAATTCTCGCGGACATAACCTGCGATTCTGACGGAAAGATAGACCGATTCATTGATCTTCATGATGTTAAGAGAGTCTTGGAGCTTCATTCGTTTAATGGTGAAAATTATTATCTGGCGATCTTTCTTGTTGGAGCCTATCAGGAGATACTTGGAGATTTGCATAATCTTCTTGGCGATACGAATGCGGTGCATGTCACTCTGGATGATGACGGAGAGACAAGCATTAAACATGTTGTTCGCGGAGATGAAGTCTGGCAGGTATTGAGATATGTCGGATACTTTTCGAACGAGATGCTTGATGCGATGCGTAAGGATGTGGAAAGAGCAGTCAGAGAGAAGAAACTTTCTCTGGAAGAATCGGCATTATTCTTAAGATTCTACGAGTCAGGTCTGAACGGATACACTTATCTTGAGGATGCGCACGAGAGGTAACAACTGTCGTCAATCCCGCTTGCTAAAAAAAAACATTCGTATAATCTAAATATATGAAGCGCTTCATTAAGGTTCTTATATGGCTGGCGGTCGCCGCAGTGGCGATAGCGGCAATAAAGTTTTTTTTCTTTAGAGAAAAACCTATTCCTGTTTCAGTATTTAAAACGGAGCGCGGAGCGGTAGAAGAACTGGTAGTCAATTCTCATGCAGGAACGATTAAATCTCGTCAGCGCGCTCAATTATCTCCCGGCATAAGCGGAACGGTAGCAGAACTTACTGTTCGAAAAGGCGATTTTGTTGAAAAAGGAATGCTTTTATTGAGGCTTGAAGACTCGGAATACAGAGCAGGAGTCGATCAGGCAGAGAAAAATCTTATCGCCGCTATATCTGCTGTAAATGAAGCTAGACTGGCTTTGGAGCAGTCTGAACGCGAATTGAAACGACAGCGTCCTCTTGCTGAAGAAGGCGCGATTCCGGCCGCAACTCTTGAAACTTATGAGTCGAGAAGAGACATTGCGAAAGCTTCTCTTGAATCAGCAGAAGCAAGAATTAAAGTTGCGCGTGCTCAATTGAACGGAGCAAAAAGCACTTTGGCAAAGACCAGAATTTACGCTCCATTCAGCGGAGTGATTGCCGAAATTTCGACTGAAGTAGGTGAGTGGCTTAGCCCTTCGCCGCCTGGAGTAAATATTCCGGCAGTGATTGATATGGCGGATTTGGATTCGATTTATGTCAGCGCTCCACTTGACGAAATTGATTTGGCGAAGGTTAAGAACGGCTTGCCTGTCAGAATTTCTGTTGATGCGTTTCCTGACAGTGATTTTTTGGGATACGTTTATCGCATTGCACCGTATGTTTTGGATATTGAAAAGCAAAATCGTACGTTTGAAATTGAAGCAGTCTTCAATGATCCTTCAGTGCATAAGTTATTTTTGCCCGGCGCAACTGCTGATGTCGAAGTTATTCTTGAAAGACACGACAATGTATTGAGAATTCCGACATACGCAATTCTTGAAGAAGATAAAGTGCTGGTAATCCAGAATGGAAAACTCGCAGCAAAGAAAATTCAAATCGGACTTAAAAATTGGGAATTCACTGAAATTGTTGAAGGCTTGAGTGAAGGAGACGAGGTAGTAGTTTCGCTTGACAGAGCTGAGGTCAAAGAAGGCGCTTTAGTTTTCGTAGAATGAAATTTTTATGATAGAACTGCGTGATATTCATCGTACATTTAAGATGGGTGACGATCTTGTCCATGCTTTAACAGGTGTTTCATTAAAAATTTTAAGAGGAGATTATGTCTCGATCATGGGACCTTCGGGTTCAGGCAAATCGACATTATTGAATCTGCTTGGTTGCCTTGACCGCTCCGATTCAGGAATATATCTTTTTGAAGGCAGGGATGTGAGCTCTCTTTCTGACACAGAACTCTCATCACTTCGTCAAAATAGGATTGGATTTGTATTTCAGTTTTTTCATTTAATCTCTAGATTGACCGCGGCCGAAAATATCGAACTGCCGATGATCTTTGCGGGGATCGATCGAAAGGAACGCCGCGATCGCATAATGGAAGGACTTAATTCGGTGGGATTGGCGCACCGAGCCAAACACCGACCAGAACAGCTTTCAGGTGGAGAGAGACAGAAAATAGCAATTGCAAGAGCTATCGCAATGAGGCCTTCGATACTTCTTGCCGACGAACCTACCGGCAATCTCGACTCGAAGAGCGGCCGAGAAATAATCGATCTTCTTGAATCAATGAATCAAAATGGTTTGACGCTAGTGATAGTCACTCATGATTCTTTGATTGGCAGTCGAGCAACGCGCAAGGTTAAAATTTCAGACGGAAAGATCGTTTCAATATTATGAACGGTGTGTGCAATAATCTTCGAATGGCAGCTGCGGGCACGTGCGAGGGCGTCCAGTGACGCGTAGCGCACGCGCCTCCATACGCCTGCGTAGGCGTTATGCGCGGGAGATGCGGCGCGAGGGTAAACAAGATGAAGCTTTTTGACTCTTTGCATTTTGCTTTTTCTTCTGTCAGTGGACATAAACTTCGAACTTTTCTTTCCGTGCTTGGAGTCACCATCGGTGTTGCGTCCGTTATTATGCTCACATCTTTGGGTGAAGGCGCAAGATTGTATGTGATGGACGAATTTGCTCAGCTCGGTTCTACTTTGATAATTGTGCTTCCAGGAAAATCGGAAACGACCGGAGGTCTGCCGGTCTTCGGCCGCGCTCCAAATGATTTGACGATTGAAGACGCAAGAGCGATTGCGCAAGGTGTTCGAGGCGCAAGAATGGTCGCTCCTCTTGCAATAGCATCTATGCAGGCGGCTACAATTGAAAAAAAACGCGACTGCATAGTTGTCGGCACTACAAATGAATTTACGCATATCAGGGCTCTGGAACTATATGGAGGCAGGTTTCTGCCAAAAGGCGATATTGCCCGTGACTTCAGAGTGTGCGTGTTAGGCTCGACTATAAAACAGGAACTTTTCGGAAATAGAAACGCGCTGGGGGAAAATATTCAAATCGGAGGCTCGAAGTATCGAGTGATAGGCGTTGTTGCTTCGAGCGGGACGTCGATTGGAGGAAACATCGACGAGATGGTTTTTATTCCTGTCTCAGGTCTTTTGCGTATGCTGAATAGCTCCGGACTTTTCAGAATTTTTGTTGAGATCGAGCGGCATGACGAAATCGATGCTGTCTCAAAAAAAGTTATCGCTCTTATCAAGAAGCGCCATAACAATGTTGAGGACATAACTATTTTTACTCAAGGCGCAGTTCTTTCAACTTTTGACAAAATACTTTCGATTCTCACATACGCATTGGGAGGCATCGCGGCGATATCTCTGACTGTTGCCGGAGTAGGCATCATGAATGTAATGCTGGTTTCGGTTTCGGAGCGGACATCTGAAATAGGACTTTTGAAGGCGCTCGGCGCTACACGATTTCAAATTATGAAAGTTTTTATTTTAGAAGCTGGTATGCTCTCGGCATTCGGAGGACTAATTGGACTTTTATTCGGCGTAGCCGCGGCAAATTTGCTGAGGCATTTCTATCCGACGTTTCCGGCAGAGCCGCCTCAATGGGCAGTTATTGCGGCTGTCTTTGTTTCTGTCGGAGTAGGGCTTCTATTCGGTATTCTGCCTGCTCGCAGGGCTTCTCGGCTCGATCCTATTGCGGCGCTCTCAAGAAGATGATCTCCTTTTACGATCTTTTGAGATTTACTTTTCAGACACTTAGAGCTGAAAAATTTCGTTCGTTCTTGACGATTCTCGGAATAGTTATTGGTATAGCTTCCGCGATTCTTTTGACTTCGATTGGTGAAGGAACTCGACAATATATTCTCTCTGAATTTACTCAGTTCGGCTCTAATCTGCTTCAGGTGACGCCTGGGGTTTCGAAGACTTCAGGTCCTGCCGGAATTTTCGGAGGCACTACAAATCCCTTGAAGATCGATGATGCAGTTGCTTTGGAAAGAGTGCCGGGAATCGAGAAAGTTGTGCCGGCTATTTTTGGCACTGCAGAGGTTCGCTCTAAAGAGCATGGAAGAAATGTTTTTATTTACGGTGTCACCTCCGACGCTTCTGATGTATGGAAATTTGAAGTGAGGCAGGGGAGCTTTTTACCGAAAGGTGATCCGAACAATGGAGGATTGCTTTGCGTTTTAGGTCCGAATTTGAAGCATGAATTATTCGGAGACAAGAACGCGCTTGGTGAGCATGTTCGTATTGGAGGAGAGCGTTTTACTGTGATAGGCGTAATGGCTCCCAAAGGTTATGTTCTTGGATTTGATATTGATGATGCGGCATATATCCCTGTCTCTCGCGGGCTAAATCTTTTTAATCGCGATGAACTAATGGAAATTGATATTCTCTTTTCGAGCGCCGGAATGGAAAAACAAATTAAAGAATCGATTAGGAAATTTTTGGTGGCGCGGCATCGGGGTGAAGAAGATTTTACGATTGTGACACAGACCGAAATGCTAACTACGATGGATAAGATTATTACGATAATCAATTATGCTGTCGGAGGCATAGCTGCAATTTCACTTCTAGTCGGAGCGATTGGAATTTTGACTATGATTTGGATCTCTGTGAATGAGCGCACTCGGGAGATTGGATTGGCGAAAGCGCTTGGCGCAAAAAAAAGACAGATACTTTTAATTTTTCTTGCCGAGGCATCTATCCTTTCAACGATAGGCGGAGTAATTGGTGTTTGCGTCGCATATCTTATCTCTTTTGCAATTCATATTGCTTTGCCTAAAGTTCCTCTTTCGACTCCGATTGAGTTCGTCATCATTGCGATTGCTGTGAGTTTTGGAGTAGGAATTTTGAGCGGAATACTTCCTGCGCGCCGCGCCGCGTTTCTCGACCCTGTGGAAGCTTTGTCTGCAGAGTAGCCTATAGCTTAATTTTATTGTAACCTTATTTTATGATTCGAATGTTTTTAACCGGAGCGAGCGGGTTTTTGGGCTGGAATTTCTGCAGGCTCTTTGCAAAGGAATGGGAGATATTCGCATGCTACAACAATCATCGAGTGAGTATCGAAAATGTTTTAGCATGCAGAGTTGATATCTCTGATTTTGCTGAGCTCAAAGAGGCTTTCACAACAATCAAGCCCGATATAGTTCTTCATACTGCGGCCGCTTCACAACCGAATTGGTGTCAGGAGAATCCTACTGCTTCAAAAAAAATTAATCTCGATGCTACGATTAATCTTGCAGGGCTGTGCGCTGACGCTTCTATTCCTTTTATCTTTACTTCCACTGATCTTGTTTTTGACGGTTTGAATCCTCCTTACAATGAAAAATCTTCGGTATCGCCGTTGAACCTTTACGCTGAACAGAAGACGCTTGCGGAAGAAAAAATTAGAGCAAGTCTTAACAGTTATCTAATTTGTCGGATGCCGCTTATGTTCGGTTATCCCGGCCCGGCTGCTAATAATTTTATTCAGTATTTTTTTAATGAGATGAGCAAAGGTGAAAAACTAAAACTTTTTTCCGATGAATACCGCACGCCAGTCAGCGTTTTAACTGCGTGCAAAGGCTTGAAACTTATGATTGGAAGATTTGCCGGAACGATTCATCTTGGAGGCATTGAAAGAGCATCGAGATATGAATTAGGACTTTTAATGAAAGATGTTTTTGGATTTAAAACTGCTTTGATTGAACCATGCAGTCATGACGATATACCTATGCCTGCGAAAAGGCCGCTCGATGTCTCTCTGGATAGCTCTTTGGCTTTTAGTGTGGGCTATGATCCTCTTCCATTGAGAAAACAGATGGAAGAGATAGAGAATTCAAAAAAATTTAACCACGAATAAATAATAAAAATATTGAAACCACGAATGGACACTAATAAACACAAATTATTTTTTGTTCTTTGTAATAACATCGAAAAGAGGTATCCGGGGCTGTCCAAAAAGCGGTTACATGTGTCGTAGCGAGTAACGCCTTTTCATTTGTCGTAGCGACGAAGCAATCTGAAAAAAGTCAAAAGGAAAAGACAAAAGGCAAAAGTCAAAAGACAAAAAGCAAAGTAGTTAGTGATTTGTGATTAGGAACAGACGTGCCATTCCTTTTGCCCTTTGCTATTTGCCTTTTGACTTATTCACCTTCGGTGCTCGCAATGACAGCAGGAAATAGTGTGGAGCAGGGCGTCCATTGACGCGAGGCGTCCATTGACGCGTAGCGCACGTGCCTCCAGATGAGATGCAATATTCCCTCTCC
>PEWQ01000175.1:4249-9108 GCA_002780065.1 Candidatus Hydrogenedentes bacterium CG07_land_8_20_14_0_80_42_17 | reverse complement strand
CCATGACGAGTTATAATATTTGAAATTGCAAATTGGAAAGTGCAAATTGAAAATTTGCATTTTCCAATTATTTCACACGTTCTTTGACGTATGGCGCCTGTGCCTCCAAGAAGAGTTATTATATTTGAAATTGCAAATTGGAAAGTGCAAATTGAAAATTTTATTTTTCCAATTTTCATTTTGCAATTATTTCACAGCTTCTCGCCTCGAGACAAAATATTTTACTATTCGAGCATGAAAGTCTCCGTATAGTCCGGCAGAAGCCGGTAAAGCCGAATGAACTGCGTTCTGTATATCGTCGTAATTTTTAAAAGGTAATTTTCTTTCGTCAAATAATCGCTTAGTGTAAGCGTCAACAACGAATATCGGCCGACTGAATGCATAGCAAAGAACTGAATCCGCCGTTTCAAAGCCGAAGCCATGCCATGAAAGAAGAAGTTTGCGCAATTCAAGCGTATCGATTTTAGAAAGCTCTTTTATTCCGCCTGATTTTTTTATCGCAATTGCGGTTCTCTTCAATCGCTCCGCTTTCTGCCTGAAATATCCTGAAGGCCTAACAGCCTCTTCCAGCCACTTTCCGCGCGCTGACGCAATCATATTTAATTCCAGTCTTCCGAGCTTAGTCAAATTCATTATTGCCTTCTCGACATTTTTCCATGCTGTATTCTGAGTCAATATCGCTCCGACAATTATCTCGAATGATTCACGGACAGATACTTTTTTTCCTTCTCTTTCGCAATGATATTTTGGAGGTTCTCCTGCTCTTACAGTTGTTGGCCACCATCCTTGAAATCCTAAACATTCGAACAGTTCCTGATTTAAATCTCTGATTCTATCGAGATAAATATTTTTCAGTTCGTTCTCCGAAAATATTTTCGAACTACCTTACTCGCGGTTGAGGAGAGAGCAGAACAGGCTCAGACGCTTTTTCCGATTCTTGATTATTCGCCGGTTGCGTTGCGTTAACGTCATCTACAGGCTTTAGTTCAATCGGTTCCCGAGCCATTACTTTTGCTCGATAGTCGCGGCCGCCCTTAACAATCCATTCGCCTGGTTCACGCTCAACCCAAACCCCTGGCGGAAGCAACTGATACCGAGCAAATGCAGAGACTCTTCTTACAGCTGGAATTTCTGTCAGAACAATCTTTTTCCCTTTAGCAAAAGCTGAAATGATTATTTCTCGGTCGCGGTTCTCTTCTTCCATTAATTTTTTTTCAGCTTCTGTAAGCTCAGAAAGACTCGCTCGCGGAATGATTTCATTTTGGGCATTTTCTCCGGCAACTCCGCGGGACAATAACCCAAATATTTCTCCCCAGCGCGACTTTCTATGCCTGATTGCATCTCCAACTTTCGGGGTAATCTCCACGTCAGTCAAATAATATGCCTTCCATACAATCCCTCCGTCGTAATAAGGCACGCCTTCCAGAAGAATGTATTCTCCCGAACCTTGACGCGGTTCCTGCATATCCAAAGCAACTCCGCCCATCACAGCAGATTCGACTTTGTAGGCTTGAGGATGAAGATTGTAAGGATCCGGAGAACATGAAGATAAAGTAAATGTTGAAACAATAATTAAAATCATAACCAACCATTTTAAAATATTAAATCCAGCCATCAGTCTTTTCTTTTCAAACAGCATCTCATTACCTCCTCTGTTTTTTCCATTGTTTTTTCCATAACTTTGATTCGTGACTCCGAATCTTATACTGAAGCATCTTTCCAGGAATATCTTTTTGTAATTCATCAAATTTAATTGCAACCTCTAAACCTGTAGGAGTGTAATAAGTTCTAATCACACTCCCCTTTCCCCTGAATCCTATTGCCTCAACGAAAAGCAATATTTTATCTTTCTCTTTCGGTTCGCCGAAATCCATTTTGCATTTTGCGCCGCCAACCGAAATATCCATGAGTCCGCATGAAACAGGTGCTTCTTCGTTGATAGACATTATAGCCCTCAAGACAGCATAGTCTCTATGAAATTGCCTGTCGGCTTTTCCTTTTCTATCACTCCCTGCAGAATTTCCTGCACCAGAATCCATCATCAACTATAACCCTCTATCTATTTATAATTTGCTAAAGAATATCCGCACCACGGTTTTATGCAATATCCTTTCTGCTGATGACTAACGCAATTGTGATCTAACAATTGGTCAAGCCCTGTTCCTATCTGTCCAAAAAAAAGCCTAACATAAAAATCCGCCCGCATTGCGGCGTCGTATTTTGTCCATCCGCCTTCCCATCCGTAATCGCGTTCAAACTTCGAGCGAATCAACCCTGCAATATGTTTCGGACTCCACCCAAGAAATAAAAGAGTTCTCGTCAAAGTCTGAATGTTAGTCGGCATTAAAAGATTCGGATTCGGTTTTTTTAAAGCGTATGAAACGCATGGAGGAATGATGTTAAGATCGAAACGATCATAAGTCTTGTGCCAGACCGTCCAATGGTCATGCTCGGCAGAATCAAATTCGCGGTGGAGTTCCATTAGTCTTGAGGAAGAATATTCTTCTATCAAAGAAAGAAACGGAACGTCCGCGCTTGGGATCTTCATCGAGCCGCATTTCGAAGCCCACTCCGCAGATTTTGTAAAGTTCCTTCTCATCGTTATTAACTCACTCAAAGATAATCCTGCGGTCGGAACGCAAATCTGCACAGGAATGTTGTTTGCAATCTCTTCCCCAACTTTCCATCGCATCACTTTGTGCTTCTGATGTGTTGAAAACGGACAGCGAATATCTCTCATGTAAATGGGATCCCCATACATGGAAAGGTCAATCGAAATAGCTTCCCTTCCGCGTGAACCGGCTCCGATTGAAACATCCGTCGTGACTATCGGAATAGTCGACTGAGTCCTCGCGTCGCGCAAAATGCAATTTGTGAGATACTCGATCACGCGTCCCATTCCGTCGAAAGAGGCTCCGTGCTGAAGCGAAACGTATCTGTGTCTGCGGCCGGTCGGGTGAGCATATTTTCCGGCCGCCGAGTCGCCTACTTTTCCAATCGAAATTAATTTCGCATCTGCTTCTGAATTTCGCTTCACACGAGTAGAAAAGTGATAGCCCTGTCCGGTCATTATCTCGATATAAGGAATTTTGAATCGTTCCAACTGCCTTCTGACAGAAAACCGCACCGGTTCTAAAAGTTCAAATGTTCTCTCAGGATTCAAATAAACTTCGCCTGGAAAATCTAAATTGAAGTATTCTATATCAAGGACTCCAAGTGTAGATGTTCTGTCCCAGTTCGATCTAAAAATATCCAAACCTTTATCGAGCAACAAATCGAACCCGTCTTTTGGAGCCGAAATAAACGCTTCCTGCCTGCCTTCCCAAAGCAAAGCCTCTCCGTATCCAACCATGTATTCAGCAGTAAATTCGCCAGGAGTCTCAGAAGAGGATCCGCAATATTCGGCTATATGTTCTCGAACATTTTTGTCTTTATAATATTCAACCTGATTCAGCATTAAATAAGTTTCTTATCAATTTTGAATTGAGTCAAGAAAGGAAAATACCGGTGAGCATGTAGAGACGCAATATTTTACGTCTCTACAAAATAACTTTGCTCTAACTATAATTTCTCAACTGCTTTGCAACATGGCTTGCTTTAGTCCTGGCTCGCTCTATCAAGCGCTCCGCTATCTGTCCCATAAAAGTGCCTTTTCCTCGTTCCATGACATCTTCAAGCAGTCGCACTGCCTCTTCAAACCTTCCCTGCCGCACCCTCATGGCGCCTAATCTGAATCTCACCTTCAGAGCTTCCTTGCTGTCTCCGAACCTCGAAAGGAAAGATTCGAATAGAGCTGACGCGTCATCGGCGCGGCCGCTTCGTTCAAGGCAAATTGCATGTCTGAATGTCGATTCATCATCGCTCAATGAGGAATATATCTCTATCGCACCCGCCCAATCGTCAAGTTCCTCTAAACAAAGTGCGGATGAAAAGCGCGCCATTCTGCTTCGAGGTGAATCTGGAAATTCTTCGGAAAAATTCAAAAATGTCTTCGACGCTTCTCTCCAGCGTTTCAATGATCTTAAACAATATCCTACAAGCAGCACTGCGTCCTCTTTATGCTCTGAATCAGTTTCCGCTGCGCGGCGAGCGTGAGCAAGCGCGTCTGAAAGTTTTCCAATGCGAAATAATATCGTTGCAAGTCTTAATCTATACCCTGGATTTTCTTCGCGAGCAATGAGCTCTTCGAGCCTCTTTATCGCTTGTTCAAAATTGCTTTCATCTATGTATTTTTCGGCTAATTCATCGGGCATTGAAGATCGTCATTGCCTCCTCTAAACTCTTGTCAAGAATAGTCTCCAGAGCGAATCGAGCTAATTCTTTTCCTTGAGCGAACAAAGGAATAACTTCAGGCCTTGGTCTTGAAAGAACGTAATCCGATCTAAAAGTTCCGCCAGGATCTGGACCAACTCCAATTCGAATTCGAGTCCAATCCCGATTTCCAAGCGACTCTTCAATCGATAGCAGACCGTTGTGGCCTCCGCACGAACCGTTCGGTTTAATTCTTATTTTTCCCATCTCGATATAAGTATCGTCAACGAGAACAATCAGTTTTTCGAGCGGAATAGCTTTTCTGTTCATTATCGGCCAAACGGCAATTCCTGAATTATTCATGAACGTATTCGGCAAAACAACTATTGCATCGTCGCCGTTTGCAACCAATGCATTCGCTCGTTCTTTAAAATCCAATCCGCATTTTTTTGCGTATTCAATGGCAACTTCTCTGCCGGCATTATGAAGTGTTCCTTCGTAACCCTTGCCTGGATTTCCCAAACCGACAACAAGAAATTGCGGCACTTTGCTGCTCTTCTATTTGCCTTTTTCTTTACCCTTTTCTTTACCCTTTTCTTTGCCTTTTT
>PEWQ01000175.1:0-4158 GCA_002780065.1 Candidatus Hydrogenedentes bacterium CG07_land_8_20_14_0_80_42_17 | reverse complement strand
AATGACTTCAGGCTCTTGAGACTCAGTCCCTTCAATTGGAGTCTCCGCTGGAGCAACAACTTCTTCCTCTTCAGGAGGTTGAACCGTCACTACTGCCGCGGTCGGGGAAGTCTTCAAAATCACTCCCTCAGGCAATAAAAGCTGTGACGCGTGTATTGAGTCACCAATCGCTTTGAGTACAGATATGTCGGCTTTAATGGAATCGGGTATCTCCATCGGCAAGCACTCGACTTCGATTAAATGCATCATCGTTATCAAAATGCCGCCCTCCTTCACAGCTTCTGATGCGCCAATAATCTCGATTGGAATGTTGGCAGTAATTCGTTCAGTTAATGAAATTCGCTGAAAATCAATATGAAGCATTTTTCTTGAAATCGATGCGCGCTGAATATCTCTGATAATCGCGGTCTCTTCTTTACTCCCAACTTTTAAAGAGAGAATCGCATTTTTTCCTCCATGTTTTTTCAAAATCTTGCCGATCGACAGTTCGTCAACCAACAACGATTTCGGATCACCATGACCGTAAAGTATCGCCGGAATTTTGCCCTGCCGCCTATATCTCCCTGATGCACCTGAACCCAATGAAGTGCGTTCTAAAACTGTCAACTCTATCTTTTCCATTTTTTTCTCCTGTGTGAACCGCCTATTCGTCGATCCACCGAAATTTTTTCCCCGGAAATTATCGGGATATAAGTTCAATATGAATAAAAGATACTATTATTTATTAGAGTTTATAGCAAGCTGCAAAATTTCATTCAATAAAAAGAGAGCTTATTGACTCCATCGAGTGAATTCGGCGAATCGCTTCGGCAATCAGAGGTGCAACTGAAAGCTGAGTCAACTTCTTCGACTTAAATTCTCCAACAAAAGGAATCGTGTTCGTCACTATCAATTCGTCAATTGGCGAATTATCGATTCGATCTCGAGCCGCTCCTGAAAGAATAGAATGCGTAACGACCGCTCGCACGCTCTTAGCGCCTGCGTCTTTTATCGCTTTTGCAACTAGACAAAGAGTGCCGGCAGTATCGACAAGATCGTCAACAATTATCGCGTGCTTATCTATGACATCTCCGATAACGTGATGAATCTCTGCAACATTCGGTTCGGGGCGGCGCTTGTCAACAATTGCAAGAGGCAGTCCGCCGAGCCTTCGCGCCATTCCTCTTGCGCGCTCCACGCTTCCTGCATCAGGAGCAACCGCGACTGATTCAGGATCAATGTTATTTTTTAAATATTCGATCAAGACAGGTGCGGCATAGAGATGATCGACCGGAATATCAAAAAATCCTTGTATCTGATCAGCATGCAGATCCATTGTAAGAATTCTGTTTGCGCCTGCCGCAGTTATTAAATTCGCGACAAGCTTTGCAGTAATTGGAACTCGAGGTCTGTCTTTTCTGTCCTGCCTCGCGTAACCATAATAAGGTATTACAGCCGTAATACGCGATGCGGACGCTCTCTTGACCGCATCGATCATCACGAGCATCTCCATGAGATTCTGGTTTACAGGCGAACATGTCGACTGAATAACAAAACAGTCTTTTCCGCGAATGTTCTCGGTTATGTTCACTCGAACTTCACCGTCAGAAAAAGTGCCGACAAAAATATTGCCGAGCGGAACTCCGAGATGCTGAGCAATTTCGTTCGCAAGCAGAGGATTTGAATTTCCAGCTAATAGTTTCATTTCATTGTCCAAATATCCATGATGCAGAATATTATTCACGTTCGCTCCGCTTGACAAGTACGCTCTCAACAATTTTTAATTGCTCCGGTGTGTTAACTCCTAAAAGCTCGTTAGAATCATCGGCAATCGAGCCGACTACATCTTCACCATCTGTAACGCAGAAGCGAATAACATCGGTGAGATAATATTCGTTCTGAGCATTGTTGCGTCCAAGTCTCTTCAATCCTGATTCGAGTATATCTCTGCGAAAAGCATAAGTGCCGCTATTAACCTCTTTGATTTTTCTTTCATCTTCTGTTGCATCGCGTTCCTCGACAATCCGTTCAATTTTACTGCTGTCTATTTTAGATCTCACGATTCTACCGTATCCATAAGGATCATCGAGCAACATAGTCAGCACAGACGCCGCAGAGTTCTTCTCTCTTCTACTTTGCAGAAGCGAAAAAATAGTTTCTGGTCTGATGCACGGAACATCTCCGCACAAAACAATAACTTCGTCTATCTCTTTTTTTAGCGCGGGAATAGCCTGAATCGCCGCATGGCCTGTTCCGAGTCTTTCCCTCTGAATCACAACATCGTAACCGCCTAAATAATTTTTTTTATCCGAGTCGGTTAGCTCAGGTCCGACAACAGCAATCAACTGGTTAGCGCCTGCAGAACGCGCGCTATCGGCAACCCAACGAATTAATGGTCTTCCCTCTGCTAGATGCAATACCTTCGGCAGAGCAGATTTCATTCTCTTACCGAGTCCTGCCGCAAGAATAACAGCCGCAGTTGACATGAATAATTCCTCCAAAATTTAGTAAAGTAATTTTTAATTCAAAAATGATAATATCAAAAATTATTTCTCTTGCTTCTTTTTTTTGAAAAGCGCTGAACGTAGAGCACTAGCACGTCTTTACTATTGACCTGACGGCGTTCTCGATAGATTATTTCGAACACTTATGATAATAAAAGAAATTTACAGGACTTTACAGGGAGAGACGACCCGCATCGGTGAACCCTGCGTTATCGTGCGACTTACTGCATGCAATCTACATTGCTCGTATTGCGACACGGAATACGCAATGGAGGGCGGAAAAGAGATGTCGGTTGAAGAGGTTCTTCAGCGCATTGCAGAATTAGATACAAAGCTTACCGTAATTACAGGCGGAGAGCCATTACTGCAGGCTGACTCTTCGCGCTTAATTTCTGAGCTTCTCGATAAAGGCCATGATATTCAAGTTGAGACAAACGGAGCTAAAGACATTGGAGTCATAGACAAGCGCGCTTCAGTCATAATGGATTTGAAATGTCCTTCGAGCGGAGAATCCGAAAAGAATTTACTGTCGAACATTCAAAAACTTAAAAGTGGAGATGAAGTGAAATTTGTAATCGGAACAAAGGAAGATTACGAATGGGCAAAAAATATTATGAGGAGCGAAAAGTTTCCTGAAGGATGCTCAAAAGTTTTTTCATGGGCGGCGCCGACTCATTCCAAACTTCAGTCAGCTTCAAGAGAGCAATACAAGTTGAACCGAAAAGAACTCGCAGACCTAATACTTTCCGACAAACTCGATGTGCGTTTTATTCCCCAGCTTCAGAAGATTATCTGGGGATATGAAACCGATTCCATTTGAAGAGTAAAAAAAATGGTCCGAATATACTCCGAATTTGAAGTTTCAATACGTGAACTTGCCGAGTCTTTAGAAAAAGGTGGAGTAATTGGACTCGCAACTGATACGACATACGCACTTGTTGCCGCATTGTCTTCAAGACGCGGAGTCGAAAAGCTCAGAGAGTTGCGAAAAGTTCCTCCATCAAAAAATCTGTCTCTGCTTATTAAAGACCTCACTCAGATTTCGAAATTTGCATATATCGACAGAATAGGCTACAGACTGGTCAAGCGCGTCACTCCGGGGCATTATACGTTTATACTTAAAGCAACAAAAGAAGTGCCGAGACTCACTCTGACAAAGCAGAGAACTGTTGGAATAAGAATATGCGGAATGCCGTTGATTGATGCGATGTGCGAAGCAATCGGAGAACCTTTGATTTCAGGCTCTGCGGTTCTTCCACCAAACGGATATTGTGAAACAGCATCAGCGGTAGCTGAAAAGTATCCTGAACTCGATTATGTATTCGATGGAGGATTTCGCTCTGCAAATTATTCGACGGTAATTGATCTGACAGAATCGAATCCGATAATTCAAAGAGAAGGGATTGGTAACATCGAAGGAATTTTTTAAAAATTCTTGCATCAAAAAAAAATTTTAGATATTATGTCGTTGCATTCCCTGGTAGCTCAGCCGGTAGAGCGTGCGGCTGTTAACCGCAATGTCGCAAGTTCGAGTCTTGCCCAGGGAGCCATCAAAGGCGAGCGAACTCTCAATGAGATTGCAACGGATTATAAAGTTTATCCGAACCAAATTCCAAAATGGAAAAAACGGGCGATAGAATTTGTCGCCTCAGGATTTTCGGGCGAGCTCACGGCG
>PEWQ01000139.1 GCA_002780065.1 Candidatus Hydrogenedentes bacterium CG07_land_8_20_14_0_80_42_17 | reverse complement strand
TATTATATTTGAAATTGCAAATTGAAAAGTGCAAATTGAAAATTTTATTTTTCCAATTTTCATTTTCCAATTATTTCGCACGTTCTTTGACGTGAGGCGTCCTTTGACGCGTGGCGTCCATTGACGCGTGGCGCCTGTGCCTCCAAGACGAGTTATTATATTTGAAATTGCAAATTGAAAAAAGCAAATTGAAAATTTGATTCTCGTTTAACGGAGAAGGGGCAGCTAAAAGCCGCCCCTTCCGAACCATTAAACGGGTCTCGCTCTTGGAGCACCCGCTCGGTCGCTAGTTTGATATTTTTAATATAGCATAAATTTAGTTCTATTTCAACATTTATTTATGTTTTTTTTGCAGGCTGTGAATAACTCATAATCATCTTGCGCAATTCAAATGTTTGGAAAGAATATTTGAAATGAATAATACTGATAAAACAAATTTGAAAAATAATATCTCGATTTTTTTGCGAGCATTGTCACTCATCTCAATATATCTTTTCGTTCGGATTATTTACGTCTTCAAATCATCGTTGAACGGCGATGAAGCTATTTTTGGGTTAATGTCAATCTCTATCGGACGAGGAGAAGAGTATCCGTTGTATTGCTGGGGAGCGCATTATGCTTCGGCTCTAATCTCGTATCTTGCCGTTCCGGTAATGTTCTTCGCAGGAATAACTCCTTTTGCTTTAAAAATAACCACATTGATTTACGGTATTTTTCTCATTCCGCTTATTTACATCTCTCAAAGAAAAAAAGAAGGTGAAATTACAGGGACTCTTTCCGCTCTTTACATAGCAATGCCTCTGCCAGTTTTATTAAGCTATTCTGTAACTGCGAACGGCGGACATACCGAGACATATTTTCTAGGTTTTGCAATCTGGATACTCGCTCTTGGAATAATCGAATTGCCAAGTGCTTTTCTATTTTTTCTATTTGGGCTAATGTGCGGACTCTCCTTCTCGATATTGTGGCTTGGAATACCATTCATACTTTCTGCCATCTATATTCTCTATTCAGAAAAAATTCTCCTTACAAAAAAAAGTTTACATCTTGCATCAGGCTTTCTCATCGGAGTCTTACCGTTTCTGTATTACAATCTCGTTATTGCACCGGCAGCAACATTCATGCGGCTTGGTGCGCGCGCTCTTGAAGTCAAACGCAGCGGCAGTGTAGGCGAAGGCATAACAAACAGAATTAGCGGAATTATCGACTGGGTTCGTGAAAGCGTAATAGGGCTGAATTCAATATTTGCCTTTCCATTTCCTTATGGATTTCTTCTCTCAATAATATTTATCTTCAGCGTAATATACGGTGCATACATTCTCACAAAAAAAAGAGATGTCCGCGGCAAACTTGTATTCGCATTTGTAATTGCACTTATTCTTTTTAATTTTGCCGGGAACCTAACGAGAAGCCGTCACTGGTGCATTCTTCTTTTCGCCGCGATTCCGGCCTGGGCCGGACTAAATAGAAGGATCCAGATATTTTTATTTTCTGCATTCATCATCATCGGCGGATGGTTTTCAATCAAACTTATTGAAGAGACAAAGATTGATTCTCGCATATCCGCATCTGCCGTTGAGATAAAGCGTTACGGAGCAGATTCTCTTATAGCCGATTACGATCTCGGCTATCCGATATCTTTTGAATTAAAGGGTTGCGTTCCAACAGCGGCAATCGCGCCTCTGAATCCTGGCGACAGACGGCCTGATTGGACTGAGCTTGTAAGCCGCTCGCAAAGACCGGCTGTATTGCTTACATTCAACGACGCATCAGAATTTATAGAAAGCAATGAACCGGTCGAATGCAAAATGGAATATGTTGGCGACAGAGTTCTCATCTTTCCTAAACTCGACGGAAAATCTGCAATCGAGCGAGTAAAAAATATCAGTCAATAATTTCTAGCGCAGAGTTCAGTGTTAACGTAATATTTCATGATGAAAGAAAATACCGAAACAAAAAAGCCAATTGTTTGGATAGTCATGCCCGCGTACAATGCGGAGAAGACTATCGAACGAACATACAACGATCTTCCTAAAGATTATTTTGATCACGTATTGGTAGTAGACGACGCTTCGAAAGACAGAACTGTTGAAGCAGCAAAAAGAATCGGGCTCGAAGTAATTGTCCATCCAAAAAACCGCGGATACGGTGGAAATCAGAAGACATGCTACAGCACTGCGCTAAGCCGCGGAGCAGACATTATCATAATGGTTCATCCTGATCATCAGTATGATCCGAGAATGGTGCCGGATCTTCTCAAGCCTTTATTTGAAGGACGAGCCGACGCCGCATTCGGTTCCAGAATGCTTGGCGGACGCTTCAAAGAGGGTGGAATGCCGAAATGGAAATTCGTCGCCAATGTTGCTCTCACCGCAATTTTCAACATTGTATGCGGAGTTTATCTCACAGAAATACATTCCGGGTTCAGAGCGTACACGCGACGGTATCTTCTTGCGTGCGAACTCGAAAAAAATTCCGACGACTTCATATTCGACACTGAAATAATTCTGCAGGGAATAGAGAATGGAATGCGATTTGTAGAGATACCAATCGAGACGCGTTACTTCGACGAAGCATCTCAAATTAATTTCACGCGTTCGGTAAAATACGGACTTGGAATAATTAAGCGGCTCATAAAATTCGCGCTTCGGCACGGCATAGGCGGATAAGATGTGCGGGATAGCCGGCATTCTATATCGCGACGGAAAAGTTCCGGACAAAGAATTAATTCGTCGAATGTGCGATACCATGGCTCACCGCGGGCCTGACGGTGAAGGCAATATTGCGCTTGCCGGCTGTGGATTCGGGCATCGCAGGCTTTCGATCATAGATCTCGAATGCGGAGCTCAACCCATGAGCAACGAAGACGAAAGCGTATGGATAACATTCAACGGAGAGATCTACAATTTTCCTGAATTAAAACTAGAACTTGAAGCGCTCGGTCACAAATTCAGAACGCGAAGCGACACGGAGACTATAGTTCATCTTTACGAAGAAAAAGGTGCGGAGCTTCTTAATCGACTTCGCGGAATGTTTGCGTTAGGAATATGGAATACCCGAAAAAAAGTTTTGCTGCTTGCTCGGGATAGAATCGGTAAGAAGCCTCTCTACTATTTCGAAGACAACGAAGGAATTTATTTTGCCTCGGAGATTAAAGCTTTGCTAGTTCTTAAAAATTGTCCGAGGCAAATTGATCCGCGCTCAATTGAATTATTTCTCGCATATCAATCGATTCCCGGCGAGCACACAATATTTGACGGAGTAAAGCGTCTTGCGCCCGGCCACATGCTGATATGGAAACCCGACTGTCACGCAAAGGTATCTAAATATTGGGAGGCTAATTGGTCTGAAAAAACAAAAATGAATTACGAGGACGCGAAACTGAGACTGAGAGAATTAATTTTAGATGCAGTTAAATGCAGATTAATTTCAGATGTTCCTCTTGGCGCATTTCTTTCCGGCGGAGTTGATTCATCAGCAGTAGTCGCCGCGATGGCTGAGGTCTCAGATGCGCCGGTAAAGACATTCTCAATAGGATTTCCTCAATCCGATTTTGACGAAACCAAATACGCGCGAATAATCGCAAAAAAATTCGGAACTCAACATGAAGAATTTATTGTTGAGCCTAACGCAATCTCGATATTGCCAAAACTTGTTTGGCATTACGACCAGCCTTACGCAGATTCGTCGGCTTTGCCGACTTATTACGTAAGTCAGGTGACGCGGCAGAGAGTGACTGTTGCTTTAAACGGAGACGGAGGCGACGAATTTTTCGGCGGGTATGAGCGCTACCGTGCATTGCTCTTTTACAAGCTCTTCAGGTCGATGACCAATGAGCCTCTGCGCTCTCTGTTCGAGTCTGCCACAAAATTCATTCCGGAAGGCTCAATGAATCGTTCGATTCCTCGGAAGATACGAAGATTTGCGGCGGCGGCTCGTCTCGAACCTGATAAATTCAACATAAGTCTCTTTGAATATTTCGATCTCAATCAGCGAAAAGAACTTTACAGCGACGAATTTCAAACGCGTTTGAATGGATACAATGCGGACCGATATCTCTTCGAGATCATGAATGCAGACTCGATGACTGAAGCGGATGAAATCGACAAAGTATTGCGCGCCGATACGCTTATGTATCTGCCGGACACGCTCTTGGTAAAAGTAGATATTGCGTCGATGGCTGTTTCACTCGAAGCGCGATCGCCGCTTTTGGATACTTCGATTATGGAGTTTGCGGCGTCTCTACCGCGCGAATGGAAGGTTGGAATGTTTCAATCGAAAAAGATTTTGAAGGATGCGCACCGCGGAATAATACCTGACGAAGTAATGTTTCGGAGAAAAATGGGATTCAGCATGCCGGTCTCTCACTGGTTCAGAAATGAACTTCATGAATTTTTGAAAGAGGTTCTGCTCGATAATAAATCGATAGGCCGAAAT
The DNA here is from genome assembly GCA_002780065.1 of Candidatus Hydrogenedentes bacterium CG07_land_8_20_14_0_80_42_17. GTDB lineage: Bacteria > UBA8481 > UBA8481 > UBA8481 > UBA8481 > UBA8481. Next base: position 11,919 of record PEWQ01000139.1, on the reverse strand, counting down.
TATTTCAAGCGCTCTTCGATAGAGACATTAATTAGCGAGCACAAATCAGGAATGAAAAACAATGCGAATAAACTCTGGGCGCTCTTGATGCTCGAACTCTGGCACAGAGAAGTATTAGAGAAGAGAGTGATTAGTTGTGCGTAAATCCTACTCGAAAAAATTATGATAAATGATATGCCAAATCGCGGCTAGTCCGTCGCGCCATGTAATCTTCTTGCCTTCTTCATAAGTTCGTCCGTAATAAGAAATTGGAACCTCAAAAATAACCGCGCCGGACTTTGCAACTTGAGCCGTCAATTCAGGTTCAATTCCAAATCTGTCCTGCTTCAATTTAAGTTTTCTCAAGAGATCGGATTTGAACGCTTTGTATCCCGTCTCCATGTCGGTTAAATTTAAATTTGTGCACATATTCGAAAAGAGAGTCAAAAGCGTATTGCCGACATAATGCCAAAAATAGAGCACCCTGTGAGGTCCGCTAAGAAATCTCGAACCGTAAACCACATCCGCATCGCCTGAAAGTATCGGCGCTACAAGCGCGGGAATGTCCTTCGGATTATATTCCAAATCAGCATCCTGAATCATAATGATATCGCCTTCAGCAAGCTCGATCCCTTTTCGAAATGCCGCGCCTTTGCCGCGGTTCTGCTCAAAGAAAAACACTTTAATTCCTGCAGGGCCGCATTTCGTCAAAAAGCCTTTGATTTTATCTTGAGTGCCGTCCGAAGAGCCGTCATCAACAAGAATTATTTCCGTCTCTACATCTTTAAATTTCACATTCAATAGGCGTTCGAGCACAATTTCGATTGTGGCATTCTCATTGTAAACTGGAACAATCACCGATATTTTTTTCATTGAACCCGCCTTTTCATAAATCCAAATGCCTAAATCTATTCACTTTTTCAAATGTATCTTTTTCCGAATCAATTCTAAAGGCAAGCCATAAATCTCCTGAATCGTCGTTTATCTCAGCTGAAAGTTTTTGAAGAAACTGTCCTTTCCTAAAAATCGAAAGAGTTGCAAAGACAGAAGTATCTTTAGAGGTTCCAGGCGCCCAAAAGTGAGCTCCTACAATAATCGGTTTTTCTAACTTATCTAGCCTTATTCTTTCCGCTCCGATTTTATTTCCGACTTCATCCCGCCCGCCAAATTTTGTTTGAGCACCTAAAAGATACGAGCAAGTATCAGGATCATCCGACCATAATTCCAGATCCAAATCCGCATCACCGTTCCAAGAAAGTTCCAGCTCATATAAAGAAGGAGCAGGATTATTCTGAGCACAAGCGGAAATAAATAAAAATATTACAGTCACAATTATCGTTCTTAACTTACTCAAGCTAAAGCCTGCGGCTACCATTGACTGAAAGCAACAATTCATAGTAAAGTTATTCTTACGTATAGAGCTAAAAGGTTCAACGAATAATTTAGTTATAGGGCGCGTAACTCAGTGGCTAGAGTGTCACCTTCACACGGTGGAAGTCACAGGTTCAAATCCTGTCGCGCCCAAAGATTATGATGCGTAGTGCGTGGGGAGTTAATCGTAATGCAAAGCAAAATAAAAAACATCCCCATCTTCAAACTTGTAATTGCTATTCGCGGACTGTTATTCGGTGTTGCAGTCGCATTGATTCTTTTAATTTTCAGTCAAACCGAAACCTTTTCGAGAATCAAACTTATAGCGCTTGATTTAAACTATAAATTCAGGCCGCCGATTCATTTCAGAAACGATCTCGGATATATCGATTTTGACGACAGATCAATCATCACCTTTGGAAAATGGCCTTGGACTCGAAATCGTGAGACAGCGCTCAATCAAGCAATGAGTCTGTACGGCGCAAAAGTTGTCGGATACGATGTCTTCTTTACCGAGCCAAACGATATCGTTTTTAATCCTCAAAGAATCCATGAAATTTTGTCCGATACTTCAAATCACAAGGAGCCGTCGGCAGAAACAGCTTTTCGCGATTATGATTTAGAGCTCGAAGAATCAATTCTAAACGCAGGCAACATTTACCTCCCTGAATTCATGATTTTAGCTCCGCCTGAAATCCGAAGCGACAAGGTCGCAGTTCAAAAAGAAGTAGACCGAATTTTTGCAATGCAGTCTGAAGAGAAAAAAGCCGCTCTTGAAATTGCAGAGCAATTCTCAATTCCCGCAGGCAAAGAGATGCAAGAAAAACTGTTCAGTTGTATCGATGTAGTTCCGCCTCTCGCGCGATTTGTCCAAGCATCAGCAGGCATCGGATTCGCTCAGATAACCGAGGATATGGACAAAACAGTGCGGCTCTCCCCTCTCTTCATTCAATACAACGGCAAGGCGTATCCTGCTCTGTCTATTGTTATCCTTTCCAAAATGTTTTCAGTTCCGCTAAACAAAATTCAAATCGTTCCCGGACATTATGCCGAGTTCCCGAACGCAAAAATTCCAATAAACAGCCGAAGCGATCCGAAAAAAATTATCACAAAAACAATTCAAATACCTGTAAACGAGAATTGCCAAATGCTTGTAAATTGGGCAGGCGAATTTCTTGAACACGGCATTCATGTTTCTTACAGCGACATTGCAGAGATCTACGCTCTGAATACAGCTAAGAAACTATCAATGTTATATCCTGCCGAACCTGATAAAGTTCCTGCGATATTCAACAAAATTCATTCTGTATTATCCGGCGAAATTTTATGCTCTGCTGATTCAATTAGAAAAATTTCCATTGAAATAACCGTAGCTCGCATAGCAGAAGGCATGATGCAAGACGGTTCCAATAAAGAAACTATTCTGAAAGGTTTGTTTGAAGAATTTCAAAAACTCGGACTAACGAATAAAAATGAACTTTCAGAAATAATAGACGCTGTCGAATATGCGAATTCAATTGCAGACGGCAATAGTTCAGCCAACTCATCATCTCTAAAAAAAGAATGGACTGAAGAGATAAAAAAGAACATAGATTTTTTTGCCAAGCGTTCGATGGCAGATTCAATGCGGCCGCTCTTCTTTCCTTTGCCCTTTTCCGTAATCAATTCCGGCAAAGAAAAAAGTTTTTCACCTGTTGACCTCGAGGGCAGAATTTATATGGTCGGGCTTACCGGCGAAGGAACAATCGATCTCAATCCGACTCCATATCAAAGCGCATGTCCCATGGTGGCTCTGCATCTGAACACGCTGAATACGATTCTCACAGAACAATTTCTCAGATTTCCCGGCAAGTACAACGAAATCATCTGGACATTATTTTTCGCGATAATCGTAGGAATTATTTCTGCTTTACTGTCGCCGTCAAAATCTTTTATAGGAGCATCACTTATATCCGGAGGATATATCGTTTTCGTTTTATGGGCATGGAATAAAAATGGTCAATGGGTTCCTGCGGCGGCTCCGCTAATGGGAATTGCCGGCACATGGTCAGGCGAGGTTTTAATCGCCTTAATAAAAGCAATAATCGAAAAGCAACGAGTGCGGAACTTATTCTCGACGATGGTATCTCCACGGGTTTTAAAACTGATGGAAGAGCATCCGGACCGATTTTCTCTAACAGGCGAGCGCAAAGAAGCGACGATAATGTTCTCCGCAATAGAAGGTTTCGGAGATGTAATGAAGCGGGAGGCGCCTGAAGAACTGACTCACATTCTCGGAAATTATCTCACTCCAACAAGCGAGATAATCATGGATTACGACGGGTATATCGACAAATACGAAGGTCATGTAATCATGGCCGATTTCGGAGTTCCGCTCGACGATACAGATCATGCGTGGAAATGTTGTTTCTCAGCGATTGAACAACAGCTTGACATAGAAGCCTTTCGGCTCTTTGTGCTCGCGCGATATGGCGCCGAAGTAAAAGTGACAATGGGAATAAACAGCGGCTACATATCGGCCGGAAACATGGGCTCGGAAAAGAAGATGCAATACACAGTCATGGGTGATGCAGTAAATGTTTCGGCGAGATTCAGGCCTGCAAATGGAATTTACGGCACCTCGATAATTACCGGAGAATCCACGCAACCGTTAGTAAGCGATAAAATCGAATTGAGACTTTTAGACAGAATACTTTTGAAAGGCAAAACAAAGCCGACAACTATCTATGAAGTAATGGGCTGGAAACCAGAGGCATACTTATCTGAAAAACGCGGCAAGCCTCTTAGTGATTCTGCTCTAAGAAGATGGCTCTTGTCTCCTCCTCAAAAAGTTTTCGGATACATTGAACTATGGCGCAGAATAGAACGCGAAAAAAATATTTCTATTGCTAAAGAGATTGCAGACTTCTTCGAAAGTCAAATTTCCACTGTAGAAAATATAATCGTAAATTTTGCAGTTTTATCTATTGACGGACTTAAGAGCGAACTAGAAAAGTTAGAGGAGAGATGCAGAGTTCTGGACGACAAAAACTACAAAGCGGAAGATGCTCTTGCATCGAGTTCTGAGCCGGTATGGCGGCAAAAACTTCTGGCATATTTAAAACGCGTAGAGAATTTAAAAGAGCGAATTGATACGATTAAGAATTCCGAAAAGAAAACAGATATTGATTCCACAACTTTGTCGAATCTTGTTCTTTCAATAGAAACTATGAAAGGAAAGATAGAGCTCTTAATCGAAAACCTGCCGAAGCGGCCCAAATCCGGAATAGAGTCTATTGCCCGCAAATTAGCGGCGATGCGCGAAAAACTGGAGGGCAAGGAGTTCCACGGCGCAGAAGAAACAGCAAAGAAGAACCAAACATTATATCGAAATTCAGTTGCCTCATTTTTCAATAAGCTGTCTCTGAGAAAAGATGAATATCACGAAGCGATAGCCGAAGCCGGCGCGCCTTCTCAAAATGAAATTGAAATGAGAACTCGATTTGAGAAAGCAATGCAGAGTTATTTTGAGAGGAAATGGGACGAATCAAAATCTTTTCTTGAAGAAGCTCTAAAATTCAAGTCAAACGACAGTCCATCAGCTGAACTCATAAAGAGAATTGACGAATATAAAGTGAATCCGCCAGGCGCAGAGTGGCAGGGCGAATTCATTCAAAGGAAGAAATAAGATATGATTTCCAGAATATTTGATTCGTTCAAGCCCTGGATAGAAGTCAACTTCATTAGGTTAAAAGAATTTTTACTCGACGCTATTTCAAAGCCTTTGAAACGCGCTTTGCTCTTTAGCATTCCTATCTTTTTCTTCATCTCCTTGCTTAACTTCATTGGAGTCTTTCGCGATATCGATTTATTTCTGGAAGATTTAAGATTTTTGACCAGAGATAAAATTTGCGAGCCGCTCGTCGATCCGGATCTCATGACCATCGACTGGGATGAAACCTCAATACAAACTCTAGGAAGATGGCCATGGTCGTGGGAGCGGCATGCGGCTCTAGTTCAAGCGCTAGAGATGTTCGGAGCAGAGACAATTGGATTCAGCGATGATCATTTCAGTCAAAAAGATCCTATCACTTTGCAAGTAGATGCCGCATATCAACTCTCTGACAAAATAAACGAAGTTTTGAAGAAGAAAGAAGATATTTCAGGAGTAATTCCGCATCCAATCGAAGATTTAAAATCAGCAATGAAATCTGCAGGCAGAGTTCAAGTCTGCGCCGATTTTTCTATACCGGAAAAGATAGAAGAACTTCAAAATCAAGATGCTATTGCAGCATCCGGAGACGCAGAATCGATCAAGCGATTTGGAATCGAGATATTCTCTCATGGTTTGATGCCTAATGCGAGACGAGTAAAAACTCCTATACCGGAGATTGCAGAGGTTGCGGCAGGAATCGGATTTAATAGAATACTTCACGACGGAGACGGTGTAGTCAGGCACACTCCGGCCATAATCCTTTACGATGGAAAAGCGTATCTGAATCTCGGGTTGTCAATTGCGGCGAGAAAATTCGGAATAACAAAGGAAAGAATTAAAATAGTTCCAGGCCATTCGATCGAATTCGAGGGTGCACGATATTCCGACGGAAAAAAAGTAAATATTCCCATAGATAAGCACGGCCTAATGGCGCTTAACTGGGTCGGTCCTTACAATTATCGAATACCCCACATTCCATTTTTGGTTATTGCGGAACATTACGCGTTCATTGCAGGAAAAAGCAAAGCTGCGGAACTGCAATTCGAGCCTGATAATATCCAGCCGTTTTTCAGCGCGGTTTACGATTCAATAATGAATACTAAAATTGTATCCGAAGAGGAAGCTCAAATTTTATCATGGACGATCATAGACGGAGAGGTTGCAGAATATTTCATCCGCAACGGAAAAGAATACGAGAATTTTTTCAATGAATATCTCGGAGGCAAAGACTCTGATCAAATAGGTCTCACGAGATGGAATATTGTAAAATTAAATATCTCTGCGCTCTCTGAACTTCAAAACGGTGTAAGACCTGATTACAAAAAATTGTTGACCGAGCTGAAATTGAAAGACTCAATAATTCTTCGCAAAGGTTTCGAGCAGATGCTGTATATGTATGATCACGGATATTTCGATCAACTCACTCCTCCCCTATTTATAACAACTCCGATAAAACAAATAGATGGCAGAGAAATCGAATGGTCTCCTCTTCAATTAAAAGGCAAAACAATTTTCATCGGTTTGACTGCGACTGCTCTTCATTCGCTGAATCCGACTCCATATGAAAAAAGATCTCAAATGTTCGGAATTCAACCGACAGTTTACAACACAGTGATGACCGGCGGATTTATTCATGAAGCTCCTTCATGGCTGACATACGCATTGATATTTGTTTATTCATTGATAACAGTATTTCTAGTCACTCGATTCGGAACTTTATTGCAGATAATTATTTCCTCTATTTCAGTTTTGGGATATGCAGGGCTTGCGTGGGGCGGCTTTGCGCGTTATGGAATTGTTCTGCCGATTACACCTCCGATCATTTCAATCGTATTCTCGCACCTTACAGGAATATTATACAACTACTGGTCGGCGCAGAAAGAAAAGAGAAAGGTGCGCGGACTTTTTTCAGCGATGATTTCACCCACGATTCTCAAATTGATGGAAGAAAATCCCGACAACTTCAAACTCGCCGGCGAGCGCAAAGAAGCCACAATGTTTTCGTCCGACGTTTCCGGCTTTACGACAATTTCAGAAGGAGTGACAGCTCAGGAACTTGCCGGAATACTGAACAGCTATCTGACTCCAATGTCCAACATCATTATGAAATACGACGGCTTCGCGGACAAATATGAAGGTGATGCAATAAAGGCCGAGTTCGGGGTTCCAATTACAGACTCACAGCATGCTTTGAAAGGCGTCTTTGCGGCAATGGAACAGCAGGAAGAATTAATTGCAATTGCTCGAATGATTCTTTTGAAATACGGAGTAAAAATCACGGCGCGCATGGGAGTAAATTCCGGAATAGTTTCTGCAGGCAATATGGGTTCAGAGCGCAGAATGCAATACACAGTAATGGGAGAGGGAGTAGCTTTAGCGGAAGAGCTCGAACCAATCAACAAACTCTACGAATCGTGGATAGCAATCAGCGGTGAAACAGAAAAAAATGTTCAAGGTTCAGTAATATGCCGGCTTCTGGATGTAGCCGCAATGGGGCCTTCTCATCTTCACATCAGCGTGTATGAACCTTTAGGCTGGTCTAAAGCCGCTTATTTATCGTTTTGGAGTGGAAAGCCGATTCATCCGCTCTTCTTTGAAGGATGGCGAAATATGACTCCTGAAAAACTGTTAGGGTATCACTATTACTTCGCTCAGAAAGGCGAAAGCGGAATCGGAAAAGAAATTCAGGAATTATTTGGAAAATTAAAGAATGATGCGGTTGACGCGATGAAATCGGAAGATTCTATTCTTGTTTCCAATTTTGAAAAAGAAATAAATAGTCTTGAAGAAAAACTTTCTATAACTGCAACTAAAAATGATGTTCACGCAAAGATAGAATCGGACTCATGGAAGATAAAACTCGATGAATGGAAAAAGCGAATTTCGAAAGTAATCGAAAATTGTGAAGAGATTCGTGATTCCTTCAGCAAGGACGAATACGACGATTTAATGAAGAGGCTGGACGCTTTAGAAAAACGCACTGCATGTTTTGTAAAGAGGTGCAATCTTTCGGGAAGCGAAGTCGAGAATAAACTTTCCGATAATTTAAAATCTTTGATATGCCGTGAAAACTCAGAAGACATCGAAAAGATGAAGAGAAACTACGACAGCAAGGTTTCAAAAATCAGACACGAAATAGATATCTTTCTAGGCACTCTTAGAGACAGCAAGCGTGCCGAAGCATTTCATGAATACTTTTCTACCTTCCGCGAAGTATCGGATAAGCATCTGCTCATAAAAGATAAATTTGAAGAGGCAAGACAACATTATTTGAAACGCAATTGGGTCGAAGCAGAAAAAGTATTCCGTGAGATACTTAAGATTGTACCTCAAGACGGGCCTTCGATAAAATACATAGAGCGCATTGCAGAGCTTCGGAAAAATCCGCCGGAAACTGATTGGGATGGAGTATGGATACCGGAATAGCAGAAGCCATTTCTCGGAAGATCGCAATAATTTCCGGAGGGCAGACCGGAGTAGACAGAGCCGCGCTCGATGTGGCGCTGAAATTGAAAATACCTTGTGGAGGTTGGTGTCCTAAAGGGCGATTGAGCGAAGACGGAGGAATACCAAAAAAATATCCGCTGAGGGAAGCCGGCTCAGAAAGATACGATGTCAGAACGCGACTCAATGTTCAGACTTCTTCAGGGACATTGATACTTTTTCGGGAAGATATAAGAAAGGAGAGCGGAACCGCATACACAAAAAAAGTTGCAGAGGAATTAGCTAAGCCACTGCTGACAATTGATCTTAACGAAGGCATTAATTCCTGCAAGATAGTTTCAGATTGGATTTTAAAGAACTCAATTACTATACTGAATATTGCAGGCCCGCGCGAAAGTCAATCACCAGGAATCTACTCAAACGCTTACGAATTTCTTCTAAAAGCTATTTCGCCATTTTCGGAAAAGAGATAAGCTTGCGCCGCTAGCACAGGCGTGGCGTCCATTGACGCGTGGCGTCCATTGACGCGAGGCGCCTGTGCCTCCATGACGAGTTATAATATTTGAAATTGCAAATTGAAAAGTGCAAATTGAAAATTTTATTTTTCCAATTTTCATTTTCCAATTATTTCACACGTTCTTTGACGCGAGGCGCCTGTGCCTCCATGACGTATCATTTCACACGTTCAATGGTAAAGGGATAGGAGTGAGAGCATTAAATTAATTGCAGTTTAACAATGTAAAACATAAAATATTATCATGACAAGTTTATACTCAATTAATCCCGACCTCGCATGGCGAGTCATCGATAACGAAGTTGTGATACTGAAGATTAAAACGACAACATATTATTCTCTGGACCCGATCGGCACATTTATTTGGAAGAGAATGGAAAAAACTCCTAAAACTAGAGAAGAAATTCTAAAGTCGATACTTGAAGAGTTCGAAGTCGAAAACACAACAGCTTCAAACGATCTGGATGAACTTATTGCAGACCTTGTCCGCGAAGAGCTCATTCTGGAATCGGCCGCTTGATTCAGGAAAAAAATCTAGATACTCTTCTCGACCGTCTGGAATCGCTCTGCGTTCCAATTCTCGGTCATATCTATCTGACCGACCGTTGCCAATTCTCTTGCCCTCATTGCTACCGAGCTTCAAAACTTATCGGAGACGAATTAACTTTATATGATTGGCTAAGACTGCTCGAAGAATTTAAAACTGAAGGTTGTATGGATCTTACGTTTTCCGGAGGCGAACCGCTTCTTCATCCAGACTGGCGCAAAATAATTATGGAAGCAAATAAACTTAAATTCAGTTATGAAATAATGACAAACGGTTTCGCAATGACTGAAGCGGATGCGGAATTTCTAACACAAAACAACTGCCGCGAACTTCATATCTCAATGCACGGATGGGGAGAAACTCATGACAAATTTGTCGGAGCAGCAGGTTCATTCACTCACTGCAAATTATTAGCCGAATACGCCGTAAAGCTCGGTTTGAAAACAGTTATCAAAATGTCGCTCATGCATTCGAACTTCCATGATGCATCTCTCTTAGCAAAATGGAGTCGAGATATTGGAACAATCTTCGGACCTTCCTACTACATCATTCCGCGGTTCAATTCCAATGAAAATGAATTTCTCGAAGACAGGCTGACTCCGAAAGAGATTCGGCAATGTGAACACGATTATTCTGAATGGACCGGCAGGCCCTCGTTCTCTAACTGCCACGACGAAAACGGGCCTTACTTCTGCAACATGGGATGGAATCGTTTTGCAATTGACGCACACGGCCAAATCTATCCTTGTTCCCAAGTCAAAGAACCGGTTGGCGAAGTCAAAACGAAATCATTTCGCGAGGTATGGCGCTACTCTGAACGCATGAACGAGTTGAGAAGAAGAAAAAACGAAAAGATTGATTTATGTTCTAACTGTGAAATGGAAGCCTCCTGTAAATTTCGATGTATGGGACTCTTTCATTTATCGACCGGCAAGTATGAAGAACCGTCTCCTCTGCACTGTGAGATAACAGCCGCATGGTTGGGGCTTGACAATTTCTGAATATGAATATTGGATATTACAAAGGGAAAAAATGGGCAGTTCAAAAATTTCTGAAAACCGTAAAGACTGGAGTCGTAAAGACAGGAGTCGTAAAGACTGGAAAAAACCTGAACTCACAAGATATCGTCCTAAGAAAGGAGACGTTCAGGAGTATCAAGTCGCCTCTGGTGTGACAAATTCGTTTAAGTGCACTAATCCTGATCTGTGTTCAGGTGGTGAAGGTGCGGCGGCTCTGCCGCCATGGCTAGTGCCCTGAATAATTCCTCCTCTCCAATGTCAATGCTCTCCTATCATGCTTTGTTGTTAGATGATGAAACTCGCACTAAATCTTTTATCGATGCAATTTCAAAACATATTCACACTGATTCAGTATTGCTGGATATCGGAACAGGAACCGGAGTTCTTGCTGTTGCGGCGGCAAAGATGGGCGCAAAGGTTTACGCTGTGGAGCGAACGGACATGATCGAGTTCGCCAAAGCACTCGCGAAAAAAAACAACTGCAAAATCGAATTCATCGAAAATGACATTGCAAATATTGATTCAAGTTCTATCGAGCCTTGCGATATTGTCGTCAGCGAGATGCTCGGTAACGTGCTTCTTGACGAAACTCTGATAACCGTGATGAAGAATGGAAAGAGATTTCTCAAACCTGATGGAGTTCTAATTCCCTGCTCTGCACGGTTTCATGCCGCATTAGCATGGTCTCCTCTTCTTGAAAAGGTCTCCGATTTTTGGAAACAGGAGCGATACGGAATTGATTTTTCTGCTTTCATCGAGAACGTCTCGAATGACTTCTATCCCGATTCCAGCAAAGAAACTAAAATTCTCGGAGAAGAATCTTTTTTCAAAGATTTAGATCTCTATAAAATGTCGGATGAATGTTTTGAGGATAAAGTTAAACTTTCCGTCAGAGAAAATTGCTTTGCAAATTCTATTCTTTTATGGTGGAGTTCAAAGCTCTGCGAAGACAAAGAATTAAATTTAGGTCCTCGCAAAGAGTGGCCAAAACAGCATTGGTACCGCACTCTTCTTCCGATAACAAAAAAAGAATTTATCGCGAATAAATTTTACGGCTTCACTCTAGTCTATGATGGAAAGCATCCAATGCAGATATGGTCGTGGAATCTCGATGGAGAAACTCATTCGACATTTTTCTCAGTGCCTCCTTCAAAAAAGCGAATGGAAAATCTTTTAGATAAAATATAATTAAGCGGAGTCATGCAAGTCGCCGAAAACTTTCATTTACCACGGAGTTCACAGAGAACACGGAGATTAAAAATATTTGAATTATTTTTCCGTGCGCTCCCAGACGCACCTGTCCGTGTTCTGCTATGAAGATTTTGTCAACTACCATCTTTACCACCTCAAA
>PEWQ01000180.1 GCA_002780065.1 Candidatus Hydrogenedentes bacterium CG07_land_8_20_14_0_80_42_17 | reverse complement strand
CGGCACGACCGAAACGAAGTCGGCAGCCGCAACGACCGTGCGCCGTTCGACTGTGTCAACGCTTATCTTCGACCAGCCGAATTATCGTTCCGCTGACACCGTGATAATCACTACAACTGATTTAGATCGCAACAGGAAACCGAGAAGTAAAGATACTTTTATACTCACTGTGAGCTCGAATGTGACTCTGGATTCGGAAACTATTATTTTGAATGAGACAACCGAGACATCAGGAATTTTTGATGGAAGTATTCCTTTGACTAGAACCGGAAGCATGACTCAAGGCGATGGAACTCTTCTAGTTCAACCGGGTGATTCCGTAATTGCATTCTATAATGATAGTTACGATTCGACGGATTCAACCTATTTAGACGTTGCAATAGTTTCGGATTCAACTTATTCGACAATGACTTTAAATCGAGATACATATCGAGCCTCAAATCTGCTCATCATTACAATACGAGATCTCGATAAGAACATAAGAGCACTCATTCAGGATACGATAGAAGTGTCGGTCACGACTTCGAGAACTAACGATGCGGAGACAGTAGTGTTGACCGAGACTGCGCTTGCATCGGGCATCTTTACAAATTCAGGGCTCAGGCTTTCGGATACAATAGGTATCAATGTAAATGACGGAATACTTTTTATTGGTGCGGATGATACTTTTATTGTTCGATATGAGGATCCTATTTATCAGGTTGATTCTTCCTCTGCAACAGGGACATTCGTCAAAACGCCATCGGCATCAAGCGTAACTGCTGATAAAGTTTCTTATCTTCCAGGCGAATTTGTGACCGTCACGGCCGTAGATATCGAACGCAACCTCGATCCTCTTATCAAAGATACAGTGATAGTCACAATAACTTCACCTCGAAATGACACAGAAATACTTACATGTCTCGAGACGACCGAAACCAGCGGAATTTTTGTCTCGACAACATCTCCGGGATTCGAGATCATTTCCGGCGGATTGCCCGGAGACGGCAGAATTCAGGCACTTATCTCCGATGTTATTTACGCGCGCTACACTGATCCTGATGATACCTCCGATCAATCTTTCGATACTGCTCAGCTTCTTATTGCTTCAATCTACCAGATAAAAGTGACGGCCGTTCCTTACACTGACACGACAGAACTGATTGTAATGCCGCTCGATGAATCTGGGGACAGCATTCCTACTCTTGAGGGATTGGTTCCGATTCAGATTGCTTCCTGGAGCGGCGGCACCGGAAATTTCCAGACCACTTCTGAAACAGTAGTTCAGAACAAAGCTCATTTTGTTTATTCGAAACGTGAAGACGTGACGCTGGAGATTGTATTTCAGGTTTCTGACGATACTTATCCTGCTCTTGTAATTATTCCTGCTCCAGGAGTGAATGCGGTCATAACGGTTTCCGATATTCCCCGCGACGGAAGCATTGGAACAATGATGATTCCTTACGGACTATTTTCAGACAGCGCTCTTTACTCCGTTGCCAATAGAACTCAAATCGATGAGTCGGGCACAATAAGCGCGCTCATTAATTTTGCAGGAGCGGAATTACAGCGCATTCCTAATGTGCGTTTGCTTTCGTCTGTTTCAAATAGCGGGCTTCGGCCCGAGCATCGATTCTTGATAAAAGTTAATGGTGTGGAACAGCATCTGTTGCCGGGAGATATAACCTTGATCTTTACGTATCCGGATTCCGATAGTGATGGAGTTGTTGACGGAACAAATATAGAGGAACTGAATCTGCGCGTATATCGCCTCGATGAAAATCTTGGTCGATTCGAACTGGAACCTGACGTCACAATCGATAACGTGAACAACCGAATATCTGTAAGGGTAAACCACCTTACAATCTTCACTCTTGCCGGCGGAGCCTCGGTGACGAATCTTGATAGACTGAACGTCTATCCCAATCCGTTCGAACCAAACTCGAACTTGGGGCATCTCTATGTCACTTTCGATAATGTTCCGTCAGGTGCGAAACTCAGAATATTCACAGCGGGCGGCCGGCTTGTGGATGAAGCAGTTGTGCCGTCCGGAGCTAATACTCTGCGTTGGAATGGAACAAATAGGTCAGGATTCAAAGTCGCATCTGGAGTTTACGTTTACGTAATCGAGCACAATAATCAACGCAAAGTTGGAAAGGTCGTGGTAGTGCGATGAGGCGAATATTACTTCTAACAATCGCATTCCTTCTGCTTTCCACACCTTCATATTCTACTTCTTCGAGAAATGCCGGCACGCGTGCCGGAACTGTTCTGCGCCAGTCGAGAACTGCTCATCAGACTGCTATCGGTGGAGCCGTAGCGGCATCGAGAAATGGTGTTGAGGGAATGTGGGGAAATCCATCTTCGCTCGTTGAGATCGCGCGCCGCGAAATAAGCCTTACACGCGTCCAGTCTTTCGCAAATATAACTTCTAATATGATGGCATACGGTCAGCGCGCTGGAGAACATTTGGTGCTGGGAATAAGTTATACTTCGGTAGATTACGGTTCGATTCAGGGAAGAGATATTTCAGGGCGCTCTACCGGTGAGGTGAAGACAGGCGATGATGTTGGAGCTATTTCGTTCGGGTTTTCATTGAAGCCTGAAATTGCGATTGGAGCTACTGTTCGATACATGAGCGAGCGACTTGGTAGTTACGGAGATCAAACATTCACTTCCGATATTGGAGTGCTTTATCAAACTCCGATTAAGCGTTTACGAATCGGAGCAGTTGCGCAGAATCTTGGCGGCTCTTTGAAGTTTGTAAGCGAATCATTTCGACTTGCGCGAACTTTTAGGCTTGGAGCGCAGGTCTCGTTCTTTGATGATCGTTTCCTTCTTGCGCTCGATGCGGCAAAGCCTTCAGACGGAGATTGGGAAGGTTCGTTCGGCTTCGAAGCTGAAGGCACTAAGTTCTTGGTGCTTCGCGCAGGCGGCACTGCGAGACGATACGAAAAATTCGAGCCTTCATTCGGATTGGGAATTCAGACCGGAAGCTTTTCTCTCGATTATTCGTGGATTCCTAAACTCGATTCAATCGACGACCAGCATCGAATTACGCTAAACGTAAAGATGTAATAAAAAAAGGTTCCTGCCCCCTTTTTCCATAGTGAGTTTTACTAAAGTGTGATAAATCTTAATTGTATGGAACATTATTCTTTGGATGAACTTCATCTCTTTCTCAAAAATTTGCGCCGGCCCATAATTGCGATTTCAGGCGGGCTGGATAGCTCTCTCTTAGCGCTTTTGCTCTTTGAGGCTAAAGGCTCTGAAATGCTTTCGCTCACTGCTTTGACATCTTCTCTTTCATCGCGCGATAGAATGAGTGTTATGAAATTTGTTGCTCAACACACAATACCTCACACTTTTATTGAGACTTCTGAATTCAAAGACGAGCATTATCTCTCAAATGATAAAGATCGTTGCTACCACTGCAAACGGCATCTATTCTCAGCAATGAAAAAATTCGCCGAAGAGTTTTCATATCAGGAAATACTTTACGGAGCGCAGAAAGATGATCTCGACGATTATCGGCCGGGAAATATTGCGGCGAAGGAAGCGAGTGTTATTGCTCCGTTCATAATTGCTGGTTGGGGCAAATCAGAGATTCGCGCCGAAGCGCGCCGCCGCGGACTCGATATTGCTGAGAAACCTGCATCGCCATGTCTTGCGTCCAGAATCGAGTACGGCATTTCGGTTTCAGAAGAAAGATTGAGAAGAATAGAAAAGGCTGAAGAATTACTATATGCCAAAGGTCTGAATATCTTTCGTGTGCGAGATAGAGGAAATTATGCGACAATAGAACTCGGTAAAGATGAAATGAAAATTAATTTAGATAGAGAAAAGATAATTGAAGAGATAAAGTTGTTGGGATTTGAAGAGGTCTCATTCGACCCCAGAGGCTATAGGCAGGGCTCTTTGAATGAATTTTAAAGAATGAACCAAAAAGATATCTTGAAACTTTTCGAAGAAGTTCGAGATGGAAAAATAGATCCGGTCACTGCATCGAAAAAATTGTCGGCAATGCCTTTTCAATCTCTCTCTTCATCGAAAATCGATACTCATAGAGAATTACGGACAGGAATGCCTGAGGTAATATTTGGGCTGAATAAGACGGATAAAGAGATAGTAGATATTGCTGAAAAAATACTTGAGGCGCATGGAAAAGTATTGGCGACTCGAATAAGTAAAACTGCGGGCGGAAAATTGAAAAAAAAGTTTCCCGATGCAGTAGTAAATGACCAATCGAAGATCTTCTGGCTCGACAGAAAAAAGAATAAGCCTGAAGGCGGAACTGTTGTTGTGATCTCAGCCGGAACGAGCGATATGCCGATTGCGGAAGAAGCCTCGATTACTGCTGAAGCGTGCGGAAGAAATGTTGAGAGAATTTATGATGTTGGAGTATCGGGATTGCATCGGCTAATTGCTGACGACGATAGAATCCGCAGTTCCGCAGTTAAAGTCGTGGCGGCAGGAATGGAAGGAGCGCTTCCCTCAGTTGTCGCCGGAATTTACGGCGGACCTGTTATTGGAGTTCCAACCTCTGTGGGATACGGAGTCTCAACCGGCGGATTTGCGGCGCTATTCTCGATGCTTTCTTCGTGCGCGCCGGGCATTGCTGTTGTAAATATTGATAACGGTTTTGGAGCCGGATTACTTGCGGCTCAGATTGCAGGACTCGTCGAAAAAAAATGAAAAAGCTTCGGCTTGACCTTCCGTCCGGTATTGCCGGAGACATGTTTCTCGGCATGCTTATCGATCTTGGCGCGGATATCGGGTTTCTTCAAAAAATAGTTAGAGCGGTTGCAGGCAATTCTGCCGACTTGAAAGCGGAAAAGGTTTTGAAAAATGGAATCGAGGCTGTCAAAGCAACAATACTCTTTAATGATCGCCCCGCTGATGAATGTGAAGAACTTTCTATCTCAAGAAACTTTTCGTCAATTAAAGAAATAATAGAAAAATCAGAGTTTTCGAAGAAAGCCTCCAAAATGGCTTTGCGAGCCTTTGAAGCGCTTTTTTCCTCTGAAGCAAAAGTTCATGGAAAAAGTGTTGAAGATATTCACCTTCATGAAGCCGGAGCAATTGACGCTCTTGGAGAAATTTGCGCTTCTGCAGTTGCAATAGAATTACTCGAAATAGATTCGATCGTTCACGGACCGATTCCGATTCCTTACGGCTCTGTGAAATGCGCGCATGGAGTTTATCCAAATCCTGCTCCTGCAGTATTGGAACTTTTGACTGGAAGAAAAATTTATTCGGTAGAGCAAAAGT
Organism: Candidatus Hydrogenedentes bacterium CG07_land_8_20_14_0_80_42_17; assembly: GCA_002780065.1. Lineage (GTDB taxonomy): Bacteria > UBA8481 > UBA8481 > UBA8481 > UBA8481 > UBA8481. Next base: position 3,788 of record PEWQ01000180.1, on the reverse strand, counting down.
TTGAACTTGTCACACCTACCGGCGCGGCAATTCTTTCCGCTTGGGCAGTTGATGATTCGAATGCGGAAATGAAACTTCTGCGTATCGGATATGGAGCAGGAACAATGGAGTTGCCGCAAGCAAATGTTTTGAGAGGCTCATTGCTGGAAAAAACACACTCTTCGGAAAAGGTGATGATATTGGAGTCAAACCTTGATGATGTCACTCCGGAAGTGATTGGATTTTTAATTGATAAGCTTATGCAAGCAGGAGCGTTGGATGTTTCAGTTGCGCCTGTAATTATGAAGAAGAACCGTCCTGGTCATCTTATTCGGGTTATTGCTGAGCCAAGTATGAAAGAAAATTTGAGCGAAATTATTTTTTCCGAAACAGGAACTCTTGGAATTAGGTTTCGTGAAGAGAATAGAATATTTTTGGAAAGAAAAGTTGAAACTGTGAATACGGAATACGGTTATGTAAAAGTTGTATCTTCGAAATATGGAGCAAAGCCGGAATTTGAAGACTGCAAGAAAATAGCAGAAGAGAAAGGCATTCCTTTGAAAAAAGTAGAAGCCTCTGCGCTAGCTTCTATTTTGCATTTTAACATCAAAGATTGATACTTACTCTACATCACGCGCCACGTCTTCTCACGTAAATTTGCTTTGCTAAATCTTCTTCGATAGCGAGCAATGTTTCACCTAGTTCTATCGTAGGAACTGGTCTCAGACGCTTCAATACAATTTCTGCTCCGGGCACTATTCCCATATCGGAAAGTCTGTCGATGTTCGAACTTGCGCTACTCCTGACGAAAACTATTTTATTTTTTGAGCCTGGTTCCGCCTCGAGTATTGACACAACTACTTGCGGGACTCGACTCCATGCTCCGCGGCAACACGGTCCGGGATCTATCGGCTTTCCGTGCGGGCATACCGGAGGATGGCCAAGAAGTGTGCAGATGGCGTCGGCTACTCCGGGCGACAATGCATGCTCCATTCCACATGCCTCACGTCCCAGAACACTTTCATCGACTCCGAGCACGTCCGAAAGCAGTCTTTCCGCAAGCCGATACCTTCGCACTAAATCACGCGCGATAATTTCACCCTGAGCTGTCAATTGAGGCGATTTCGCGCTTCCGGATAAAAACCCTTTTTTGACTCCTGATTGAAACGCAGTCTCCATCTCTTCATAATGAGATTCAGCCTCAGTGGCGCCTAAATGATGTTTCTCTCCTATATTTTTTAGATGAACCTTTACTAATAGATGATCTATAGCTTTCTCATTCTCCATCATTCACCTCCGAGAATTTTTTTAACTAACTTCGATAACTTTGTCTCGACAGGCGGCTTCCAACCGCAGTTTGGACAACAGTACCCGCCTACAGGTGTGCAACTCGTCACCTTCGAAACAGGACATTTTGCGCAGGCGGAATTAACATCGGAAACACAGACAAGCTCATGTCCGCAAACTTTGCATATCAATTCGTTATTCACTTTTTTTCCTATGCCCATCCGGCGGCAATCAAAAAGAGCCTAGTGCAGGTTCCGCAAAAAAGAGCAATTGCAGTTGTCAGAAAGACTATTAATAATGCCGATTTTATTCCTCGCTCTTTTCCGATAACAAAAAAGTTTGCGACACATGGTATAAAGAGCGTGATCGTCACTATTGAGACAATTATTTGAGCTTCTACTCCCTGAGGATAAACTCCATTGACGGCGCTATTCTTAAAAATATCGTAAAGTCCCGCGGCTCCGTAATCTCTTCTGAGAAATCCCATTAGAAATGCCCGCGCGGCAGATTCAGGTAGTCCCAGAAGCCCCACTACAACCGGCGCCATTGCCTTTTCGATTAATCTTAAAAGGTGAAGTGCGTCGAGTAGCCAGAGAAAAAAAGTTCCGAGAATAAAAAGCGGTACGGCTTCGCGAAGATACCATTCGCTTCGTGCTACAGTTTTTGCGGCAATGTTCGAAATTTTTGGAATTCTCAACGGCGGAATTTCGAAGATCATGGGAGCAGGTTTGCCTGGAATAATTTTCGAACCTATCCAACCTGTAATGAAAATTACTATAAGCATGACTGTAAACCAGACCGCAATTGCTCGAGCTGAAAGTGATGCGGCAAGTGCGGCAAGAACTCCAAGCTGAGCCGAGCACGGCACTGCCAACGCCAAAAGAAAGGTGACAAGCACTCGTTCTTTTTTAGTCGGAAGAATTCTAGTTGTCATCGTCGCCATCGTGTCGCAACCCAGCCCTAATATCATCGGTAAAACCGCTCTGCCGTTTAAACCTATGCGCCTGAATAATTTGTCAAGCATTACAACCAGCCGCGGCAAATATCCTGTGTCTTCCATTATAGAAAAGAGCAGAAAGAAGAAGAATACTACCGGCAGAACTATCGCTATTGCATACGTGATACCCATTGAGAAGAGCCCATATTGGCCTATAAGCAGTCCGGTTCCGGCGGCGCCTTCCGGAGCATACAGAAAACTTTTTATTATTGAGTTTGGCATTAATTCAAATAGTTTTGATACGAAAGGAAGAATCCATTCGCCAAAAAATACTGATTCGATTACATTGACGACTTTTCCTGCCGCGAAGACTCCTACGATTTGATACATAACGAAGAGTACGATTGCAAGTATGGGCCATCCCCATACGGAATGCATGGCCGCGTCTCCAAATATCCGCACTATGCGTTTCGGATTTCTTCCCCTCTGCACTGTCACAGAGTCGGCAATGAATCGAGCAAGTTCATTTCTGGATTCAGCAAAAAGAGTGACGACACTTTTTCCATAATATGAGATTAGACTCTGTTTTGCGCTTTGAATCTCTTCTTCGTTCTTTTTAGAAATTACGTCAACAAATCCGCATAAAGCAAGTCGAGCACGCACTCTTGAATGAGTTTCTGATTCGAATGATTTTTGCACGTTTGCTATTACTGTTTCTATGGAATAAGTTTCCTGCATCTTTAATGACGCATAGGAAGCTTGAGAAAATCGAGCTGTGAGCTCTCTGATTCCTTGACGCGTCACTGCAACAGTTGGCACTACAGGAACTCCAAGAATGAGTCCTAACGCAGCGGAGTCAATATCGAAACCGGCATCAGATGCTTCATCGTGCATATTTAGAGCGATGATAAAACGATGCTTTAATTCCGACAACGCAAGAAAAAGAGATATTCCTCTCAAAAGATTTCTTGCATCAAGAACTAAGAGTATTTTGCTATCGGTATTTTCAAGCAGCATTCTTATTGCGACCGCTTCTTCTTCGGAGCCGGGAACTAGACCGTATATTCCGGGCGTATCAATCCACAATTTACCATCGAATTCAGTTTGAGTTATTTCTACTGTAGTACCGGGATAATTGGATACCATTGCAAATTTCTTAGTGATTGCAGAAAAGAGGCAAGACTTGCCTACATTAGCAGGCCCCACAAAATAGATATGTTCTTTATATTCTGCTTCTCCTGCAATATCTAAAAAAGATTTGTTATGTTCTGACTTCAAAACCATTGTTTTGTATATCAAACTATAATTTCATTAAAATGTCAATTGTTTTTTCTGGACAGTCTCGGAAATAATTGAAGCATGTGCGCCCCCACACGTGCTGGATAAGCATACGTCGCAAGCACAGGCGAGGCCGTCCATTGATGCGTGGCGTCCCTTGACGAGCAAATACCAAACAAATACGGGAACAAATACGGGCAAATACGGGGACACATCACTTATTTGAAATACGGGGACACATCACTTATTTAATTCTTGCCATAGAGAAAATTACAGCGAAGAGGAATGGTTATGTCAATGAATTAAG
>PEWQ01000046.1 GCA_002780065.1 Candidatus Hydrogenedentes bacterium CG07_land_8_20_14_0_80_42_17 | reverse complement strand
TTGATGGCATAATACCTCTATAATCAAATAACAGTCAAATAAGATTCTTATTCAGTATCAATGCTTTTTAACTCTTTAACCCCTTGTAGTCAAATGACAGTCAAATAAGAATTAAGCCCAAAAAGGAACATATTTTGTATGTTTCCTTGATTCACTATCAGGATCTACTAACTTTATAACTTTTTTGTCAAGGGCTTCTTTAATAAATCGTGAAATCATAGCGCTATTTTCTTTTTCTATACCAAAGCGTTCTCTTAATGTGGAATTTGTCATATGCTGTTTCTGCACATATTTTAAGCAGGAATGCAAATATGTAGCGCGGATTCTGTCTTCTTTATCCATTTTTGATAATGACCGGTGAGCAAAGAGCGTGACTTTAGTATTGCTATCAATGACTTCAAATAACGGAGCAGGCAACTGAAAAATTTCTGTCTGAAAAACCGCCTTATCTACTCCGCTGCCTCTTTCTTCACAAACGCCTATCCTTCTCATAAAAGAAGCCAGCGCCTCGTTTTTTGATTTTGGAGGACTGTCCAGAAAGCGCTCTGTTTTTACAAGAGGTTTGCCGGGGTTAGTTATCTCCATTCTATCAGGGAATATTTCAATCATAGGCCCGGCACCTCGGATAAAAAAATCCTGATGGATTATTGCATTTGCAACCAGTTCCCGAATAGCAATTGGCGGATACATAGGCACATCTTTCCTTAATGCTTTCCCAATAATTTCATTTCTTGGAATAATACCGTTTATATATCCAATAAGACCGATAAAACCAGATGCATATCCCTTATTCACGGGTAATTCTTTTTCTGTTTCCATACGAGTTTCGTTTTTATAGATTATAACTCTGACAGCTTTCCTCTTGAGATTTTTGAAATCCGATAATTTTCTGGCAAATAGAATGGCTCCAAGATTTGTTATTGAATATGTACCGGCAGCGTCTTGTATAATCAAGCAGTCTTCAACAAACCGATTAAGAATACCTGTCTTATTATCCGGTAACGGTTGACTTGTCAATTCAAAATAGGCAGGGTAATCCAATAGACGCAGAACATCATCGGTATTGATTTTTTCTACTGCGCATAATTCCTCAAATGGAATCTTATCAAATATGCGCCAAAGCTCTCTCTCCTTTTCAGGAAATTCTTTTAATCGTTTTTTATACGATCCAATTCGAATAAATTCTTTACCCTGAAACTGGACAGGATTTTTAAAAGCCCGTTCAATCTCAAGTATTACAACTCGGCCTTGCTCTGTTTCCAATTCAAAAAAAGTAAAATTAATTCTGGGAGAAAGCAATCTTAGCAGCCAGTTTTCTAATTCTTCATTACCAACCTTATAACTTTTAGGCTGAAAATCAGTCCCAACTATACCATGTTTTGTGTCTTCAATACCCCATATAAGATAACCTGCGACTTTTCCGAAAAGAGCAGCAGAATTTGAAATTGCGGAAATATATTCCCCGATTTCCTGATGGTCAATATGATTATGTTTGAACTCAAGCCATTCTGTTTCCTTAGGTAATGCACGCAATTCATTCAAAAGTTTCAACAAATATTCTGGTGTGTATGTCATTTATTAGATCACCTCAATCCATTTTACAGCTTCTGCTTTTTGTTTTATATAATTATCAATCATTTCTATTACTAATTCCTTACATTAATTTTCCCAGTAACTGCTTCAGAAATCAAGGCAGTTCGGAATTCTCTCAAATAGTCAATTGATTTTTGCGCTCTTTCTATCTGACCATATATTTTCGCTGTTTTTTTATCAAGAAAACCAGTTATCTTATCTTGTTCCTCTTTCGGAGGAATAAGTACAGTCGAGTTATCTAATCAATAATTACTTACGCTGAACCTTGTAACTTCAGAAGCTTCTATTTCGTATTGGTAATTTATACTATTATCAGAAAGCATCCAAAAAAGATATTTACCTTTTAATATTGAAACATTCGTACGAATTAAAACAAGATGATATCCACAAATCAGGCCAGGAATATCTGCAATAACATAAGCAGGAATAACAATAAGTGATAGGAAATTCAATCCCCGTTCCATACGCACGAATGTAGTGGAGTGGGGCGTTCAGGTCTACAGGAAAGTGCTTCGAGGGCTTCCATGGCCCCGGAAGCCTTCGGAACATGACCTACTTCTCGCAAGCACAAGAGTGATCGGGTTTTCGGCTCTAAAGTCCAGCGGCTTTTAAACCTCGAAGTTTCTGTTGATTCCCGGCAAGGTCGGAATGGATTTCCAATGCGGAAAGTCTTTCGGCCCGAAGTGCTCGACGCGGTACAGGACATTGCCCTCTGATGTCACTTTAATCATCCGCGCCAGACTGAACGGACACCTTGAGATATATTGCGCCAGATTCTCGATGACGCGTTTGTCACCCACGGCCAGATAGACATCCTTGTGAACGCTGAAACCCGAATGTTTTCATCGCATCATCGACCCGACCACTTCTTCCGAGATTCGCCCCTCCTTCTCCTCCATTACGGCTTGGTATACTTCTTTCACCGTTTCCACAGCACGGCGGCGACGGTTATTTATTTTTTAAAAATGTGCAACTTAAGAGTCACTATCTTAATGAAAACTTTTTTGAGTTTAGTGAAGGAATCAAATGGCTTTTTTTAAACGAATTTGCAGAAAATTATTGACACAACCGCACGTGCCTCCAGAGCCTGTGCCGGCTATTGAGGGATTGCTCTTGATTTAGCATTTCTCTTGCGTTATCTTTTTATTTCAGAAAGGAAATGTGAATGGCAAAAGAACTTTTGGTTCCGGATAATCTTCTTTATACCCGTGAACATGAATGGGTGCTGCTTCTTCAAAATGGCAATGCGAGAGTTGGGATAACTGATTACGCTCAGCACGAGCTCGGCGATATTGTTCATGTAGAAATGCCTGAGGTCGAAAAGAGACTTGAGAAGGGCGATACAGCCGCTGAAATCGAATCGGTAAAATCTGTCGCCAGCGTTTACGCTCCGGTCACAGGAACGGTTGTTGCTTGCAATGAATCGCTCGATCCCGCGGATGTGAATGGAAATCCGTACGACAAAGGCTGGCTATTTGAGATGAGTTGCGATACTACTGACGGATTATTGAATCCGACTGAATATCGCGGAATCATCTCTTGATGCGGCTGATTTAGAAAAAAAGAATTAAAATGAAATATCTTCCGCATGACGATTTTGCCCGCCGAAAAATGCTTTCTGCTATCGGAGCTTCTGAAGAAGCGCTCTTTTCGAATTTAAAAAAATCGCCGGTAAAATTATTTCCGGCGCTTTCTGAATCCGAAACTATTGATTTGATCAGTGATTTACAAATTCCTTTGCAAGAGATGGAAAGTGCTTTCGGAGTCGGAAATTATTTTATTCCTCCAGCAGTCGATTACATTGCTTCACGAGGCGAATTCGTAACGTCTTATACTCCGTATCAGCCTGAATGCTCTCAAGGGACGCTTGCGGCTATTTATGAGTTTCAGACGCGAATATGCGAATTGACCGGACTCGATATTTCGAATGCCGGATTATATGACGGAGCGACAGCAGTTGTAGAGGCGATTCGTATGTCGTGCGCCGAGACGAATCGAAAAGAAATTCTTGTCGCGCGAACAGTAGCACCTCATATCAGAAGAACGATAATGACTTATGCTGAGCCAATTGGCGTGACAGTTAAAGAGATTGCATTCGATCATAAGTCGGGAATGACTTTAAAAAAGATCGAGGAACTTTCTGATAAAACTGCATGCGTGGTGATCTCTTCTCCGAATGTGTTTGGAGTAATAGAAGAAGGCATCAAAGATATTTTCTGCGCCGCTCAAAAAAATAATTCTGTTGCTGTCCAAATTTTTAATCCGCTTGCTGTAAGTATTTTTCCAACTCCTTTTGAATCCGGCGCGGATATTGCTGTCGCTGAGGGGCAGCCTCTGGGTATTCCGCTTTCAGGAGGAGGCCCTTTTCTCGGAATAATTTCCGCTCGTAATAAATTCTTGCGGCGCATGCCCGGAAGGATAGTAGGTAAGACAGTTGACGCTGACGGAAAGACTTCATTCGTTCTTACGCTTCAGACTCGTGAACAGCATATTCGCCGCGAAAAAGCAACTTCGAATATTTGCTCGAACCAATCTCTGATGGCTCTCAGGGCAGTTCTATTTCTTGGCATCATGGGAAAGACCGGACTTTCCGAGCTTGCGCGCAACTTGAAGAAGAAAGCTGAAATCGAATCGAACGGAAAACGAATTTTTTCCGGCGAGATATTCAACGAATATGTTGTGCGAGGAAAAGACGGATTTATTTTGGATTATCCCGAGTTCGGAGAAATATCTCTGAAAGGCGTTACGCGATGAAAAAATTTAATGAGGTTGAACTCGAACCTCCAAAATTTTACAGAACAGAAGGCGAGGTTGTAAGGAGATTTACTCGACTTTCAACTCTTAACTTTTCTGTAGATGCTAATTTCTATCCGCTCGGCTCTTGCACGATGAAATACAATCCTAAAATATGCGATTTTATCTCAACGCTTCCTGGACTTCGAGAACTCCATCCTATGAGGATTGGGGAGGATTCTGCTCAAGCTCGAACTCTTCGCAGAATACTTTCAGAATTAAATGAAATGCTTTCCGACCTCTGCGGATTCTCTTCATTTTCGTTATCGCCTGCCGCAGGGGCTCACGGCGAATTGTCGGGCTGTTTGATCATCAGGAAATATCATGCAGACCGAAACGATTCAATTCGAAACGAGATGCTCATTCCTGATTCAGCGCACGGAACAAATCCTGCGTCTGCGGCGATCGCAGGTTTTAAGGTTGTCACTATAAAATCCGGGCCGACCGGCTGCGTAGATATCGATGATTTGAAGAGGCATCTTTCGAACCGCACAGCAGGAATGATGATGACAAATCCGAATACGCTGGGTCTTTTTGAAGAGAGAGTTTTGGAGATATGCGAGTTGGTTCATTCTGCCGGCGGACTCATGTATTACGATGGCGCGAATCTGAATGCAATTGTCGGAGTATCGAGTCCTGGAGCTATGGGGTTTGATGTCGGACATATCAATCTTCATAAAACTTTTGCCGTTCCTCATGGCGGAGGCGGCCCTGGAGCGGGGCCTATCGGAGTAAGGAAAGGGCTTGAAGACTTATTGCCGGGTCCGATATTTTCCGGCGGCAAGATGATTTCGCCTTCGCGTTCTATTGGAAAAGTTATCGGCTTCAATGGAAATGTCGGAGCGCTGGTGAGAGCGTGGGCATTCATTAAAACTCTGGGCTCGGAAGGCGTCGAGCGGGCATCGAGAGATGCAGTTATTGCGGCAAATTATGTCAGAGTATCTTTGAAAGATATCTACCCTTCATTTGTCTCCGAAAGATTTTGCGCGCACGAAGTTCTTCTGAGCGCTGAAAAGCTGAAGCGCGAAAAAGGCATTAATGCGTTGATGGTTGCAAAGGCGCTTATTCAGATGGGATTCCATCCGCCTACAATTTATTTTCCGATGCTTGTTCATGAAGCTCTGCTGATCGAGCCTACCGAGACAGAAAATCTGGAGACGCTTGATGAATTTATTTCTGCGATGAGAAGAATCGCGGAACTTTCTCTGGAGGAAATTTCTAAATTTCCGAATAACACGATCATACGACATCCCGATGAGGCGCGCGCGGCAAGAAATCCGGTCTTAAAGGGCTGATTATGACTTTGAAGAATCGACAGGATTTTGTTCATCTCCATAATCATCTCGAAGGTTCTTATTCGGATTCTATTCTCAGAGTTACACGAGCGCTCGATCGAGTGAAAGAGCTTGGCATGTCCGCTTTTGCAGTGACTGATCACGGCGACCTTTCCATAATTCCTAAATTCGTTCGGGAGGCATTGCAACGCGGAATAAAACCTATTCTAGGTATGGAAGCTTATTTTGTTGAAGACGCTGAGGAGAATATCCGCCGCCGCATCAACAATCGAAATCACCTTACGCTTATTGCTCAAAATAATGAAGGCTGGAAGAATCTTGTGACGATTGCTTCTCTTTCATGGAAAGATAATTGTTTGATGCATAAGCTCGGACTTGTTGATTGGAAACTTCTGGAAAAATATAACGGAGGATTGCTCTGCCTTTCGGGATGCCTTGCGGGGCCGCTCGGCTGGTCGATAAAAGAGAACAAACTTGAAGAGGCGGATAGATTTTACGGACTATTTTCTGATCTGTTCGGAGATCGCTTCTTTATTGAAGTTTACAATCACGGAATGGAAGAGGAAAAAAAGGCGGCCGCGGGATTATGCGAAATTGCCGGCAGATACGGTAGAAAAGCTGTTTTAGCCAATGACTGTCACTATCAGTTCAAGGATGAATGGCTTATGCACGATACTGTGATCAAGACGCGTTTTGGAAAGGCAACCGAGTTCGAATTGAAACAGCATGAATATTACGTCAAATCTGCGGAAGAAATGCGCAGTCTCGGATTTCCGTCGGAATACTGCGATGCTACGATTGAGATCGCGGATATTATCGAACTCAATCCTGAAAAAATATTTGATACTTCATCGAATGGAAAACTTGAATATGTTTTTCTCGGCAAAACAAAACCTTTAAGTTTGAAAAAAGCTTTTGAAAAAGCCGCATCGGCATTGCGGCTTTCGAGCAGTGAACAGCATAGAATTTCTTCTCTTCCAGAAAAGGAAATAGAAGAGAAGTACCCTGAAGTTGCATCGATCGCTAAAGGAATATTCGGTTTGCCTCAAAAGCCGGAACCTGATCTTGCAATAGCAGTTCGGGCGCCGGGGCTCTTTTCGAAGATACCGGTTAGGCGCGCCGAAAATGCGGTTTTTACTATGTGGTCGGAAGAGGAGTGCAGAGCTTGCGGAGCGGAGATACTTCCAATAGAGAAGGTTCCTGAGCTTATACACGTTTCTAAATCACTGAATGCTTTTATCAGAGGACTTGAAGCTCAAAGAAAGCGTAAATTTGATCTAGCCAAAAAGAGCTTCAAGGAATCTATTGAACTTGATCCTGATTTTATGAATGCGCGTTACAATCTTGCGCTGTGCAATTTTTATTCGGGTAATTATGAGAATGTAATATCGCTGTTGGAAGGAATAATTGAGAGAGAACCATATTTTGAAAGAATGCCGCATCTCTATTCTTATTTAGGATGGTGCAATTTTCATCTTGGAAAATATGAGGAATCTATCTCATTATTCCAAAGATCGCTCGATGAAAAAGAGATATCGGGTTCGCTGTTAGGCAAGGGACTCTGTCTAGAACAGCTAGGGCGCATTGAAGAGGCCAGGACTGTATTGCTTAGAATGGTCGAAATTGCGCCTGATGATTCGAAGATAGAAGAGGCGCATAACGCTCTGGAACGAATCGCAAAACTTTAGAGCTGTATAAGAAGTTGAGCTGATCTATTTTTTTGTAGTAGAATGTTTTTGATAACATTGAGGAGAACTTAAAATGATTAAGGATGTTGTTGTCAAAGAAATCGTCACTCATTGGGATGAACGCGGTTTCTTTCGGGAATTGATAAACAAAAAAGATAATGATTTTTTTAAGCCCGGAATTGCGCAGTGGAGTCTCTCGATAATGTATCCCGGAGTGATCAAAGCTTGGCATATTCACAAGATTCAATTTGATTGGTGGTATGTCGGCAACGGAGTCCTTAAAGTTGCTCTTTACGATAAGCGTGAAGACTCTTCGACTTACGGTCAACTAATGGAATTTATGCTTGGCGAAGGCCGGCCGCCTATGGTGGTGAAAATTCCGCCTGGAGTTGCTCACGGTTGCAAGTGCATTTCAGGTCCGTCTCAGCTTTTTTATTTAACTTCGAATTCATATAACCCTGAAGACGAGGGAAGAATTCCTCATGATGATCCTGAAATAGGTTATGACTGGCTGAAACCTCCTCCGATAACTTAATTTTATGGAACATGATGTGACTCGTATTAAAGTTCTGCATGTATCTGAGTCGGCTTGCGCCGGCGGCGCTCAAAATGTAATGAAGCAACTTGTAATGGGACTTTCGGATTTTGGCTTTGAAACAATGACAGCTTTGCCTGACGATGGCGTTCTCTTTTCGGAATTTGAAGATGCAGGCATAGAGACATTTAATTTGCCGATTGAAAGATTATACGACAGGCGCGCGGGGACTGTGGTCGAATCAATAATTAGACGCAAAGGAATAAATATTGTTCATGTGCATACTCCAAAAGCGGGAATGCTCGTTAGAGCTCGTGCCGCATCTGCCGGAGCAAAAGTGATAATGCATGTTCATGGGTTAGGAACACTTGCGCATATTCGTTCCGGAGTGCTTACGCCCTATGCTCTTTTGAAGAAAAAAATGCTTTATACTCTTGAACGACTTTCTGATAGAAGAACGGACCATTTTATTTTTGTCTGTCGGAAAGATATGATGGAGTCGGAAATTTCGAATGATATTTCAACTCTTGTTTACAACGGAGTAGATATTGGAAAATGGAATTACGACGATCCTCCAGATACGAATACGTTGATATTTCCGGCTCGATTGTCTGTGCAGAAAGATCCTGCAACTTTGCTTCTTGCTTTACAAATACTTGTAAAGAGAGGTTTTGCTTTAAAGCTATTGATGCCGAAAATTGGCGACTCTGCCGAACAAATTATTAAGTTGGTAAGCAAACTTAGTCTTCAAAACTTTATCGAATTTATTGAGCCTGATGAGGATATGAAAACTGCCTTCAAACGCGCATCAATTACAGTTTTGAGCAGTCATTGGGAGGGGCAACCTATTTCGATTTTGGAAGCAATGGCGGCCGGTCGGCCTGTTATTTCGACCGATATCGGTGGAATTTCTGAAACACTTGGAGACTGTGGACTGCTTGTGCCGCGAAAAAATCCTGAAGCATTAGCGGATGCGATTGCTTTGCTTTTTAATGAGAAAGATAAACGTATCGAGCTTGCAAGGCGGGCTAGAAGACGAGTTGAGGAGCATTTTCCGATTCAAAGAATGATTCAGGGTGTTGCCGAAGTTTATCGAAAAGTGCTGCCGTGAATATCTGACGCTTCACGTACCACGCCACACTAACTATTGCGCTTGACCGCAGTATCTACAGCATTCAGGAATTTCTTTCCGCTCTTTAAATCTTTGACGCATCTCGGAAAAATAAATGTTATTCCAAACATTGTTGTCTTCTTTCCAATCTCCATTTTCTTTTTTAGGTATCATAATGCAGTTGCAACCTGACACCTGCCCCAAGCCGTCGACTCGTAAAACTCGAAAGAATGATATGCAATTCCATTTCATTTTGCTTTTATC
>PEWQ01000116.1 GCA_002780065.1 Candidatus Hydrogenedentes bacterium CG07_land_8_20_14_0_80_42_17 | reverse complement strand
GCCAATGGCTCTACCGCCGCCTGCGCCGGGTGCGGGACTGATGGGTGCAAAGCCGCCTGCACCGCCGATGCCTTCACCACCGTCTGCGCCTGGAGCGGGATTGATGGGCGCTAAGGCACCCGTACCGCCGATGGCTCCACCGCCGTCTGCGCCGGGAGCGGGACTGATGGGTGCAAAGCCGCCTGCACCGCCGATGGCTCCACCTCGTCCACCTTCTCCACCTCGTCCACCTAGTGGAGGTGAAGAACAGGGAATGGATTCTGACCCGGCAAAAGATCCTAACGCAATTGTTCAACCTTTGGCTGAACGATTACTTGCGGAGATTCGCCGCTCTTTGGAATATTATACCTCTCAAGAAGATGGAGTTGCAGTTTCGAAGATTTACATAACCGGCGGCGCAATGCGCTTGAATGGGTTGAAGGAATTTTTGAGTGCAAGACTGAATCTTGAAGTTATCGAACTTGACACTTTTGGCTCTGCAAAAGTTCCGGAATCTGCAATGTCTAATCCTGCAATTTATCAATCTGCTTTCGGATTGGCTCTAACTTTGCTTTCAACAGAAAATATCACTCTGAACCTTTTACCAAGCGATCTTTATGCTCAAATTGCAATGAGCTCTCGTGTAGTATGGAAGCAATACGCTTCTGTCTTAGGAATTATTCTTATTTGTGAAGTCGGCACTTTTCTTTGGTTTACTTACAACAACATGAAGACAGCTTTGGCGGAGTTAACTGCTGAATATGAAGGACAGGTAAAAATTAATGGACAGCCTCTTATCATTGATGACAAACCTGTTTTGAATAAAGATGTTCTTGCGCGAATGAGCGAGATGCAGAAGAGAAGAGACCAATTGGACGAACGCTTCAAAGCAATAAACGAACTTGAAGTATCAAAATATGATTGGATTGCGATCATGGAGTCAGTGCGAAAGGCTATTCCGGAAAATGTTTGGATTACGGACCAGACTTTGGTTTGGACACCAGCCGGTTTCACTCTTCACCTAAAGACAAACGTGGAAGAGAATGCAAGAATCTGTTACAAGAATATTCAATCTTCTGCATGTTTGACTTATTCCGGTACAGGAATCAATCTTCAGCGAACTAAAGAAGACGAAGTTGATTATTGGTCATGGGATGCTCCAATTACATTTAAATTTCAGTCTTTAGGTTCAGCTGATGAAATGGAATCAGCCGAATTTTCGCAGGATAATTCCGGAGTCACACAATGAATAAGAACATTATTTATGTTGTTCTACTTCTGGGACTTGCAGGTTATTACGGCTACGACCAGCTTTATCCTGAATATAAGAAATGGGGCGAAGAGATTGCAACTCTAAAAGGAAACATTAGCTCTGCAAGAAGCAATGCTCCTAAATTGGCTCAAATTAAAGAAGAGGAATTAGAACTGAAGAAACGCCTGAAAGTATCGCTTGAAAAGCTTCCTTCAGCTTCGGAACTTTCGGATCTGCTTGTAATGCTTACTCCCATTATGGAGAAAGCCGGTATTTCTTCATCGGATATTGCTTCCAAGAATGTGGAGCTTGCAGTTGAAAAAGATATTTATAGAGTTCATCCGATTAGAATCAATGGTATTAAAGGATTAAAAATTTCGCAAATTGTTAGATTGATTTATGAAATCAGACAGTTTCATAGAATTGTAAACATAACAAATTTATCAATGAGCCGGACCGGAAAAGCTGCGTACGATTTAGATTTAAATCTTGAGACTTATTCGTATATTGCCGGAGAAGGTGAAGATCTTTTGAATTTGCCGGAAGAGCAAACTCCGTTGGCGCCTAATAATCCTGAGCCTGTTCAGGCTTCAGAATCTGCTGATACTTCAGTAGCGACTGATACTGGAGTGCCGACTGATACTTCAGCTTTACAAAAGTCAGCAACGGCTCATATCGGCAGTCAAGCAGGTAAGGAAACTTCATCATCTTCTATTGCCGTTCCGACAAAAGACACCGGCGGGAGGACACGCTGATGGCCTTTGCAATGCCTAAAGTTGATTATTCTAAGATTGGTGTTTTAATATTGTTACTGCTCGACCTCGGTATAGCGTATCCATTATATTTGAAAACTACAGAGGGTATAAGCGAACTGACTAAAATCGATGAATCTACATTAGCAGGTTCGGTAATACATTTGAAGCAACAAGGATTGGAAGAAGAAGATACAGTTCAGATAAAGACCGGTTTTCCTCCGTCACAACTATTAACGTGGGACCCGTTCGAAGCTCCGAAAACTGAATCAAAGCAAGGAGATACTTCGGAAGAAGAGACTGAGTCTGAGGTAGTATTAGTTTTACCTATTCCTACAGACAACTTGCGAATACTTGGCATAATTAGTTTGAACGGCAGATACATGGCTTTGATGAGCACTTCGGAGGAAAATTCCGCTGAGGTTCGGCAGGGGCAAATTATTCCGGGAACCGAAAACATAAGAGCTTCAAAGATAACTGCTCAGGGGATATTGTTGACGCAACCAGGTGCAGAGAATACTTTTCTACCTTTGACTCAGCCAGGTTTGTCTGCTCAACCATGGTTTAGCGGCGGCGACACATCGGCAATAAGAGGAAGGATAGAATACAAAGGAACCAGGAGAAGATGAATTGGAGGATAGAATGATTAGTAATTTTGCTCGAACGACTTATCGAGCACGTGCGGGGCGCACGTGCCTCCGGATGAAATGCTTATCGAGCATGTGCGTGGGCGCACGTGCTTCCAATAAAAAAGCAATTTCTCTATTCATGAAGGCGATTTTTTCTCTTTTCATCTTCTCAATTGCGTCAAATGCTCAAGTTCTAAATATTGCTCCAGGGCGTCCTTCGACGTTTGAAATATCTGTTCCTGCTATTGCTCGAGCAGGAGAACCGGTCACATTGAAGATTGAAGTGCGCGACGCGCAGGGGAATCTTGTGACTGATTACGATCGCATTGGCGGCGGAATTTCTCTTCAGACAATATCAGGTTCTGAACGCAGTGCCGGAATAGAACCGAATAGATTCCCTGCAAGCGCGTTTCGGGCAGGAATACTTTCAGCTCAAGTAGTTTTAACTAAATCCGGAACTATGGAACTCGATGTTGCCGATCCGATTCTGCGAGTCTCTTCCCGCACGGGTCGAATCGATGTCAGCCCCGGAAAAGTTTCTACGATCAGAGTCACTGCTCCGAATGAAGTTCGCGTTTCTAATCCATTCGACATCGTTGTCGAACTCTACGATGCTTACGGAAATTCAGTTGCCGATTATGACAGATACGGCTCTGAAGTTGTAATAAAGCCGGGAACTGTGGGAGCGATTGGAAGATTTGAGCCTGAAAGAATTTCGCCGTCATATTTCAGCAAAGGCCGAGCTTCGGTAAAGGTTCGATATACTCAAGCCGAGCGGACTTCGATACTTTGCGCATCAGGTTCTGCCAGCGGAGTTTCACGCGAGTTCGATGTAAGAGCAGGCGAACTGCATACGTTTGCGGTTTCAATTCCGTCTCGTCCGATTTCTGCAGGAGAACCGTTCAGCATTATGATCGAGGCGAAAGACCAAAACGGAAACACGATTCTTGACTACAACAGATTTGGCGGAGTTGTCGAATTGAAGACCTCGGGAACTGGAATGCTGGAACCGGCCACAGTGCCGCCTACTGCCTTCAATGCGGGCATTGCGATGGTGAATGTAAGATACAACGTTGCAGAGAGAATAACCGTCATTGCTCAGGATGCAGGCGGAGCCAAGAGAGGCGAGAGCAGGGAAAAAGTAGAGATCACCGGCGGCAGATTGGGACGGTTCGATGTTATACCTGCCGAGCGCGGCAGAGCCGGCGAGCCGATTGCAGTGCAGATAATCGGATATGATCTTTACGGAAACATTATTCGTGACTACGGAAATAGAAACATGCGGGCTGTGCTGACCTCTGCTGATGCATCTTTGATTTCTGCTCCGACTTTGAATTCGGAATCTTTTTCAGACGGTGTTGCTTTTATCTCTGTCACTCCGGAGCGCGCGGGTCAGCTTGTTCTTCAGGTTATCGATGAAGTGACAGGAGCGGGCGGCAGATCAAATCCTGTTCAGATAAAATCCGGAGGTGTGGCTTCTTATTCGATTAAGACGGCTACTATTGCAATTGCTCATGAGCCGTTCGAGGTTGAGATAACAGCTTTAGATCGTTTTGGAAATATAGTTGAGGATTATCAGCGAACCGGAAACGGTATTGTTGTTAAAAGTTCCGGTCAGGGTGATTTTGCTCCTGCGTCTATTCCTCCTTCTTCTTTCGAAAACGGAATTGCAAAAGTTAAGTTTACGTATAACACTGCGGAAGAGATTAAGATAACACTTTCTGAGCAAGGCGGAGTTGCAGAAGGACAGAGCGGAAATGTTCTTGTGACCCATGCGGCTCCGAAAATTTTTGGTCTGGAATTACCTTCATCGGCAACTGCGGGCGAGCCGGTAAAGATTAAAATTAAAGTGCTTGATGAGTTCGGAAACCCTGTTGTAGCCTATTCTGCGCTCAATAGAAGCATTTCGCTTTACATGGAGAATGGCGAGCCGATGACGCCTCAACTTGTTTCGTCTTCGCTCTTTCAGAACGGAACTGCGGAGATTTCTGCAACGTTTATCAGAACCGGCGACGCAGTTCTTTTTGCCGAAGAGGTTGGAGGAAGAGTGACCGGTAAAAGTGATTTAATTCGAATACTTCCTTCTCGTCCCGCAAAGATTTTGGTTTCGTCGCCTTTGACTGCGGAAGTTGGAATCCCGATGACTCTGCGAATAGAGATGAGAGACAAGTTGAATAATCGTATCCGCGATTATTCGCCGCCGGCAACTTCTCTTACGCTTAGAGTTCTCGACTCTAACGGTGGAATCGTGAATGATGCGGTTGAACTCGGCAATATAGCTCAAATGCGATTTCGTGAAGGAATTGCCGAGGTCAGCGTTTTGCCGAAAAAATCAGGAAAAATTATTTTTGAAGTCAAAGACGAGGTTTTAAGAATAAACGGAAAGTTTGGAGTTTTAGATATTTCAGCAGGACCGGTTGATCATTTTAAAGTTGAGAGCTTGATGCAGAATGGAATGAAAGCAGGCGAACCTATGAAGATGAGAATTACTGCGTTGGATGCGTTTGACAATCAAGTGGCGAATTTTGGAAGAGACGGAAGCGGAGTTCGGTTGTTTGCGTCCGTAGGGACACGGCATGACGTGTCCATGCCTGCGTCAGGCGTATTTTTGCCGTCGACATTGCGCGGAAGTCTCTTTCAAGACGGGCAGGCAGTTATCTACGCGATTTACGACAAGGCTGAAGCTGTAGAGGTCGGAGTGGATAGAATTGCCGCAGGAACTCTTTCGAGACCTGAAGTGGTTTCTGCATTGGCGAATGAGCAAGGCGGAGGCACTATTATTTCCGTTATGCTTAATTCGGAAACTCCGAAGTTTGATATTTCTCGAGTGACTGAATCTATCTTTGAAATGGTAATTCCGGGAGCAATTCTTTCTTCGGCAGGACCGAGAATTGTTAAGTCTTCAGGAATAGTTTCTCTTGTTGCAATGAATCAGGATGAGTTCGGCGTTAGAGTTTTGGTTCATACTTCAGCTCCGGCAACTGTTCGTTCAGCAGAAGACGCAAATAGAATTTTGTTGAGCGTGGATCCTGTTCTCAACGCCGCACCTGTAGGAATTTTTGCGCCGCCAACTTCTTCTACGACTCCTTCGATTAATCAGCCTGCTTCTAATCGGCCGTCGACAGCTTCTTTGCCGACAATGTCGGATATCGACAAATTAGTTAAAGAAAATCGTTTCGGAGAAGCTCTACAGCTCGTCAATATCATGCTTGGAGCGTATCCGCAAGATGCGTCGCTATTGAACCTGAAGAGGCGATTGGAGCTGATTCTTCCATATCAGCAGAACATTCAATCTGCACCTCAACAACAATATGGAATACAATCTTCATTTCCAGCTTTACAAACTCCTTCATTACCTATACAAAATCGTATTGAATCCGGAGAGCCGAGCATAAGTTCTGCCGAAACTGAAATTCGTGCGGGAAGATATGATTCAGCTTTGAGGATTCTTGATTCTTATCTCGAGGCTCATCCGGGTGACGAGAACGCTGTCAGAATGAAGCAAAGGATCGAACAGTTGATGAATTTAATGAGAAGAGGAAAATAGATGAGAAGTAAATTTTTAATTTCGCTGATTTTTCTAGCAACTATTTTTTTAGGAGCGATTCCATCGCATTCGGTTGAACCGACAGCAACCATTGAACAAGCTGCCGTCTATTTTGCATTGGGTTCGCTTGACGCCGCTGAGAATGAAGTGCGAAGATTTATTTCTGAAAATCCAAATCATCCGAGAATGGACGAGGCGATAAAACTTTTAACTGAAATTAAAATTGAGCTTGAACGCGAAAGAATCAGAACTCTTTCAGGAACGCATTCCGGAGCAGTTGCGAATATCGAGCCTGATCGTAACACTGCGGCGTCTCCGCGAATCGCGGACCCGCGAATTTTGACTTCGCCTTCTTCTCAAATTCCTCTCAATTGGAAAAAAATGTTTCCTGGAACTCCGAGTCAGTATCGAAAAGACGGCGTTTATGCTGTGACTGCAAAAGGTGAAGGGCGAAAGACAACGATAACGATTCATTTTGTCGGCGGAACCGGCGAATGGTCTCAGCAAAAGATCGGAACCATGATAGCTATCGATATCCCAGGGCTCTTGGACGCAATGCCGAGAGGCGGGCTCGATCTCGATTACGGCGCAGTGAAGAGAGTGAGGCACAGTCAGCTCTCAGCAGAACCGCTTGTGACGCGCATTGTGATTGATTTGCGGGATACTGCTGTTTCTCCGACAATCTTCAGCGGTGAAGATGAAATAGTGATTGAGATGACTGAGCAGAAGCCAAGCTCTAGTATCGAGTCGACCGGACTTTACAGACCGCCGGTTTCTACTGAAAGATATTTCTTGGAAATTATGGGCGGAAATTTTCAACGGGGGCTGGTTGCAGATCCTCTTTCCGAAGCTTTGACAATTAGAGTCACTGACGCCTCGACCGGTGCTCCGCTTTCAGGAATTAAAGTTGCGTTCAAGTCTGTTGCAACTGATTTGAAGATTGATCCTTCTGAAACTTTGACAGATGCCGGCGGTGTAGCTACAACGCGAGTGGCTCTTGATAGGACAGCCGGCCGCAAGATTGTTTCGGCGCAGGTTGAGGGCACTCCTGCTGAAGCATCGTTTGAGCTGTATGCTCTTCCGAGACCTCCTGACACTGTAAAAGGTATTGGTTACGATGATATTCGAGTGAGGACCAGGCAGAGTGTTTCAGACCCGCTGATTGCGATTGTGCAGGATGTTTATGGAAATCCTGTGCCCGGAGTTAAAGTCGAATGGAGTTACATCAAGGGGAATGGAACTATAGATGCTGATCCTGAAACTCCGGGAAATCAGAATGAGATCGAGTCGGATCGAGATGGAAAAGCAATTTTGAGATCGTGGTCTACAGGGGCTCAATCAGGTGAGCAGATTCTTCAGGCATCCTTTACAACAGGGGAGATTACACGATTTACTCAGTTCAAAATTAATGTGATGCCTCAGCTCGTCTCGATGGATTTTTATCAGACGCCTGTTCCGGATATTTTGAGATTTCTTGGCCGCATTGCAAATTGGAATTTGATAATATCCGACGGAGTCAATGCTGTTGCCGATGCGAACGTGACTGTTCATTTCGAGAATATGCCCATCGACGATGCTCTGGATAAGATTCTGGCAATGAAGAGTTTAACGAGGCTTGAAGAGCCTGACGGCTCGATACGCATTATGACCTTTGTAGAAGCTCAGACCAGAGGACAGAATGTGATCACTGATCCGGAGCTCTTAAAGACTTTGCCTCAGGATGTTGTTAGGACAGTGATGATTCCGGTTCGCGGTAGAAATATGGAACAGCTTGTGGCTTCTGCAAAAGAACTGCTGACGCCTGATGCTCGAGTGATTACGGATCCTGTTTCAGGGCAGATTGTCATAACCGATTTTATTGTGAACATAAGAAGAGTTTACGATATTATCGAACGGCTCGGCCGCGGATTCGAAAGCAGAATATTCAGACTCGAAAATTTGAAAGCCGACTCGCTTAAAGATTATCTTGCGAATTTTATTGGCACGGAAGATAAGATATTTCCCGGCCAGGGCGGATTTGTTTTTGTCGGATCATCTGCAACAGCAGAACAACTCTCCCGAATTTTAACTGAATTGGATAAGCCGGAAAATGTCGGGCTATTTACAAGTCAGGATAAAGAAGCGACTGCCGCTGTCACGAAAGTATTTCAAATAAGATTTACTCTTGCTTCAGCTATAGTGCCGATTCTTGATTCGCTCTTCAAGCAGACTGAATTGCAGGTAGGGCTTGACGGACAAGGAACTTCGCGTTCGAGGCGCAGGGCAACACCTCAGCCTACGGAAGAAGGGGAGCCTACTCCTCAGCAAAGGGCTCAGAATCAACAGGCTCAGTCGCAGGTTGCAACTCAGAAAATTCTTTCTGTATCAGATGATAGAACGAATAAACTTATCGTGACCGCTCCGAAGGAGTTGATGAACTCCATCGAGATTCTTGTTGCGGAATTGGATACAGTAGTCTCTTCAGTTAAGCCGATTATTGTTCATGCCCAAGGCGTGGACCTCGCAAAAGTTGAAGACATGATCCGCACAATGTATCCGGGAATAAAAATAATTTCCGATGTTCCGTCAGGTCAGCTCGTTCTCTTTGTAGATCCCCAATTCGATAAGGCTCCTATTGAGGAGATTGTCAAGACTCTGCGTTCTGTAAGTCCTGCCGCCTCGGTCAAGCCCTTTGTGATTAATACTGCGGGGCTTGATCCACAGATTCTCGAACAGATGATGACTGCGCTTTATCCCGGAACGAAGATGTTCATTGATCCGAAGTTGGGCAAAGCAGTTCTCTTAGTTCCGATGGATTTTGATGAAGTGCCTGTGAAGCGGCTGATTGAATCATTTCTCGACACTGGAATCAAAGTTGGCGATACTCTTATTGTGAGGCGGCTGAAATACGCCAATGCCGTAGCGCTTCAAACCCTTTTGAAGAACCTTCAGACCGAAGCCGCGGGTCTTACTAACCGCGCAAGGCAAACTCAAAACAGAAGAGATGTTGCTCTGAACGAATACGGCGAACCTGTGGTGACTCTTTCACCAGGCGAACAAATACCTTCTACTACACCAACAGAACAGCAACTGATGGCGATTGCAGGGACCAGAATTAATCAGCTAAAGGTGGTTCCGGTCGAATGGCTGAATGCTCTTATCCTTATCGGACCTAACGATGTAGTCTCTTCGATCTCGAAGATGGTCGATATGCTGGATCAGCGA
>PEWQ01000143.1 GCA_002780065.1 Candidatus Hydrogenedentes bacterium CG07_land_8_20_14_0_80_42_17 | reverse complement strand
AAAGTTTTATTTTTTCGGGAAAATCCAGTTTTCAATATCGACTTACATGATTCCGGATAAAAATTATTTTCAAAAAGCATTATGTTGTATCGGTATGCTCGGGCTGTCTCTCCGCACAGGAGACGGGCCGGCCTCAGCATCAATCAATTCCATAAGAGCCTGCCGTTCAGCGGAGAGCGGCTTTTGCTGAGCGCCAATGTTTACTTGATCAGGCCAGAGCGAAACTTCGGTATCTGATGCCGCAGAAGCGCCATACAAAAATTCCTGTAGTCGGGAAGGATCCGAATGAATGGAACAAATATCAGTTGGAGCAGTTCCCGGCAGAAAGAGTTCTGTTATAATATCGATGCAATCCGGAGAAGGCCTCAATCCGGACAATGCGCAGATTGATACGCTGGAAATATTTTTCAAGGAAGGATTTGGGAATGAACCTGGCTTTGTATCTTTGAATACGCTCTTAATAAAGTTGGCCCATATTCTGCCTGCGGCTCTTCCTCCGGTCATTCCTCTTCCCATTGTTCTTCTCTCGTCAAAGCCTACCCACACTCCGCAAGTCACAGTCGGTGTGTATCCGATGAACCACGCGTCAGCGTAATCGTCAGTCGTTCCGGTTTTTCCGGCGGCAGGAATATTTCCTATCACACGTCCGACACTTGAAGCCGCAGTTCCATTCCTGACAACACTTTGAAGAATCGACGTCATAAGGTAATAAACTTCCGGCTTCGATATTTCGTTATTTGACGAAATAAAGGGTGTTTTGCTAGTGCCTATCCGGTCCTCAACGAATTCGATAGGATAAGGTGTGTATCTAATGCCTCCATTTGCCCATGCTGAGTATGCCGACGTCATTTCAAGCAGAGACACTTCGAATGCTCCAAGAGCAAGTGAAGGATAAGGTTGCATCTTTGAGTTATCTATTCCAAAATCTTTTCCAATAGTGTTAATAACATTTTGAATTCCTGCAATCAAAAGCATCTGAACCGCAGATACATTATATGAGTGAGCTATTGCAGTGCGTGGAAGAACCGGCCCGTGATATCTTGCATCGTAATTGTGTGGTGTCCATCCATCTATAGTTATCGGTTCGTCTCGAATAACCGTTGCTAATGTCGCAGTCTCTGATAAAGCTGTATAATAAACTAAAGGCTTGAAAGCCGATCCCACTTGCCGTTTAGCTTGCACGGCCCTGTTGAACTGATTATTTTCCCCCCACGAACTGCCTCCGACCATTGCGAGTATCTCTCCGGTTTTGTGATTTATACAAAGTAGTGCGGATTCAAGAGGCCCTTTAGCAAGACTAACTCGGTTAGCTTTAACTTCTTTTGTCAACTCTAGAAGACCTCTTGAAACTGCGGCCTCGGCAAGAGTTTGCATTCTGGGGTCAAGAGTGGTGTGAACAATGAGCCCTCCGCGCTTTATCTGATCGTCAGTGTAAATTTTAAGAAGCTCTTGCCTTACATATTCAAGAAAGTAGCCTGCCTGAGTCACTTTCAAT
The DNA here is from genome assembly GCA_002780065.1 of Candidatus Hydrogenedentes bacterium CG07_land_8_20_14_0_80_42_17. Taxonomy (GTDB): domain Bacteria; phylum UBA8481; class UBA8481; order UBA8481; family UBA8481; genus UBA8481. Next base: position 7,744 of record PEWQ01000143.1, on the reverse strand, counting down.
TCGAATGTAGCAGAATCATTTTCCGGAACATTTACTTTTTTAGGATCAAAATCTTTCCTAAATACTTCGATTGCTGAATCGATATCGCTTTCAGATATGTAGCCGCAATCCACCATGCGTTGCAACACAATTTTTTGTCGAGCTTTAGCTCTGTCAGGATATTTATGCGGAGCATAAGCTGTCGGAGCTTTAGCAAGACCGGCAAGCATTGCCGCCTGCCCTAGAGTCAGAGTTGAACCGGATTTTCTTAGATCAATTCCGTAGTATCGGGACGCGGCCGAAGCAACTCCATAAGCATGATTTCCAAAAAAAACTTTATTTAGATATCTCTCCAGTATTTCATCCCTCGTATAGTTAGCTTCAATTTTATATGCGAGAATAATCTCTTGAATTTTGCGTTTCAATGTTCGTTCACGAGTCAGAAAAAGATTTTTCGCAAGCTGTTGAGTTATTGTAGAGCCGCCTTGAACTGTTCTACGAGTAATAAAATTTTTAATTGAGGCTCGAATAATTCCGATTGGATCAATACCGCATCTTCGTATCCATGCTGTAGGATGATTCTTATCGAAACGCTCATCCTCTACAGCTATGATTGCTTTCTTCATTACATCCGGAGTCTTTTCTATTTCCAAAATGACTCTGTCTTCTTCGTAAAACTCGCCTATAACACTTCCGTCTCTGGCAAGAATCTGGGTTGCCTGACTCCATTTGGAATCAGGGGTGTTTCCCGATGATGGAGAATAAAAATCGAGCGAATTAAGTGACGGCAGATCTTTACTGTATATGAAGAAGAGAAGCGCTAGAGCTGAAAAAACCAATGCACAGATGAATGCTGATGCGTAAAAACCGAATTCGATAATTCTCAAAAACCGTCTGCATCCGCCTCTTTTGTTTGAATTCCTTTTAATATTTCTTTTTTCCATAACAATTTATTTTACACTTAAATTATATTACGCGACAATAATATGTACAGCTATGAATAAAAAAGATTTGAAGCCGGTACCGCAAGAAGTTTATACAAAAGAGTATTATCTTAAATGCCGACAAGGTTCCGATGAATTTTCAAGAAGCGGTGGAAAGGAACTTTCTGCTATTCATTCTCGTATTTTAGAATTAGCTCAGCCGGAAAAGGGGAGAAGAATATTCGATATCGGCTGTGGCTGCGGAGAGCTTGTTATTCATGCGGCTTTGCGCGGAGCGGAAGCGGTTGGAATTGATTACTCTGAATCTGCACATCAGCTTGCTGTCGAGTCCGCAGAACGTCTTGGCGCCGCACATCACGGCGCTTCAGCTAAATTTATTCTCGGAGATGTTTCTAATCTTCCGAATGAAAAATTCGATGCGGTTATTCTTGCGGATATAGTTGAGCATTTGACTGATTTGCAATTGCAAAAACTTTACATTGATATTAAAATGCGCTTAAAGCCCGGCGGCCGTTTGATTATTCACACTTGGCCCAATCGCTGGCATACTCATTTTTCGTATCCTCTTGCCAGAATAATTCTTTCATTCATTGGTATAAAAAAACCTAAAAGCCCTAGAAAACCTCATGACGAGATTATGCATATAAATGAGCAAAGTGTTTTTTCGCTGAAACATGATTTGAAAATGACCGGATTTCTTTCAAAGGTTTGGGTTGAACATATCATTCCTGATTCTGCAAGCGCTGTTTACAAATTTGTTCACCTTGCACCTGTATTCAAACTTTTTTTTGCGGATCACATATTTGCGATTGCAGAACCGAAATAGATAAACATTGCGGCTCCGAGAAGTATTCGATATACGGAAAAGATGGTTGTGGTTTTAGTCTTCAAAAACTTAATCAAAATATCTATTGCGAAGAGTCCTGAGATTGTAGCGGAGATTATTCCAAGCAAAAGTATCGAAATGGGAATTTGAGAATTGGCTGAAAGAAAATCTTTGAGTTCAAATATTCCGGCGGCAGTGACTGCGGGTATTCCAAGCAGGAAAGAAAATCGCGCGCCTTCCGCTCGATTCATACCGATGAATAGAGCCGCTGTCAGAGTGACTCCCGACCTTGAAGCTCCGGGTATGAGCGCACATGCTTGCGCCAGCCCGATAATTTGAATCTGCCAGAATCCAAGCTTCTCTATTATTAGCTCGCGCTTTTTGCTCCGCTCTGACAGCCAGAGCAGAATTCCAAAAAGTATAAGCGAAATTGCGATGTAATTCAGACCGCGCAATTCATTCTCTATTTCATCTTTGAACAAAAGACCAAGTACTGCGATTGGAAATGTTCCTGCTATTATTCCGCCGCCTAACTTAATGCCTGAGCCGTTCCATCTTCCTGAAACAGAATCGTCCCACATATCTTTTGCAATGACTAACAGGTCTCTTCTGAAATAAATCAAAAGAGCAATAACTGTTCCAAGCTGAATGACAGCGGTATATGCGGCGCCTGGATCATTCCAGCACATTAATGCCGGAATGATTCTCAAATGCGCGGTTGAAGATATCGGCAGAAACTCAGTAAGCCCTTGAACCATTCCAAGTATAATTGATTCGAAAGCATTCATAGAATCTCTATCCTGTTTTACGTCTCATATTTTAACGAGGGCGAACACATTGGTTCGCCCCTGCGTCTCTTTAATCCAAATCCTCTTCCTTAAAATATTTGTCGCCGTGGCTTTCTCTGCCTTTATCAGAATGTTCTCTTGGCCCGCGCGAACCGCGATCTCTTCCGCCTCTGTCTCTGCTGCCTCTATCTCTGCTGTCTCTGTCTCTGCTGAATCCGCCGCTTCTTCCGCCTCGTGATCCGCCTGAACCTCCGCGGCTTGGCCCTCGATCGGACATATCAGATCCGAATTGCTTTACGATTTCTTCATGAGATAATCCTTGCTCTGAAAGAAGAACAGATTTTCTGGAAAGATTGAATCTTCCCATGCGGTCTTTCTCGACTACCATTACTTTAATTGTGTCGCCCTCTTTAACTACGTCTTCAACATTTTTCGGTTGCACTATATCAAGTTGAGAAATGTGAACTAAACCGTCATGCCCCGGCATAAATTCGACAAACGCTCCGAACTTCATGAGCCTAGCCACTTTGCCTTCATACACGGTTCCGACTTCAGGATCGGCAATTATAGCGTCAACCATTTCTTTAGCTTTACCGCCTGAAACCTCGTCCCATGCCGCAATTGTCAATAATCCTTTATCATCGAGATCGAGCTCTGCTCCGGATTCGGCTTGAATCTTCTTGATGATTTTTCCGCCCGGTCCGATAACATCTTTGATTTTATCTTCCGGAATCTGAATTGTTATCAGTCGCGGAGCATTATTTGGGAGAGTTTTTCTCGGAGCTGCGAGCACTGCATCCATCTTGTCCAGAATTTCGATGCGAGCTTTTTTTGCCTGCTCTAAAGCGCGGCGCATTAGCTCAACAGTCAGCCCTGATATTTTTATGTCCATCTGCAAAGATGTAATTCCATTTCGAGTTCCTGCAACCTTAAAATCCATGTCGCCAAAATGATCTTCCAAACCCTGAATATCAGTCAGAACTGCCGCTCCGCCTTTTTCATCTGTAATCAGTCCCATTGCTATTCCTGCGGCCGGCGCCTTTATCGGAACGCCTGCATCCATCAAAGAGAGAGAACCTGCGCATACTGAAGCCATTGATGACGATCCGTTTGATTCCAGAATGTCGGAAACTACTCGGATCATGTATGGGAATTCTTTTTCAGATGGCAATAGCGGCTCTAAAGCCCTTCCTGCTAACGCTCCATGCCCTATTTCGCGTCTGCCTGTTCCTCGAATCGGTTTGGCTTCTCCGACAGAAAATGGAGGAAAGTTGTAATGGAAAAGAAAACTCTCTTCTTCTTCGCTTTCGATGTCGTCTCTACGCCTTCTGTCCCGCGATGTTCCAAGCGTTGTCACTCCGAGCGCCTGAGTTTGTCCTCTTGTAAAAATTGCAGAACCGTGAGCGCAGGGGAGAGGCGCGATTTCGATTGAGATCGGACGGATCTCGTCTAGCTTTCTGCCGTCGGGTCTAATGCCCTTCACAATAATGTCGCTTCTAACAATCTCGACTTCGATCGTTTCAAGAATCGCTTTAACTTCAGGAATAATCTCATCTCCGAGTTTTTCTTTGTATCCTGCAACAACTTCGCTAATGATTTTTTCCATTGCGGCTTGGCGCAGAACCTTGTCTGAATTAGAAGATGCAGATTTAATTTTTTCCGTTGCGAGAGAACGTATTTCAGATTCGAGCTCGGCATTTTCTTTCGGCGTAGGAACGGATAATTTTTCTTTTCCGGCTGAATTCGTCAATTCGTCAATCAACGAAATGAATTCGCCGGCTACTTTTTTTCCGTATTCTATAGCTTCGATCGCCGAGTCTTCACTCATCTCTTCCATTCCGGCTTCAACCATGCAGATAGCAGATTTTGTTGCCGCAACGATTATGTTCAATTCGCTTTCGGCAAGCTGAGCTTGAGATGGATTGACTACGAATTTTCCGTCTATTTTGCCAAGTCGAACTCCGCCAATAGGACCGTTGAATGGAACGTTCGAAAGTGAGAGCGCTGCGGATGCTCCGTTCATTGCAAGAATATCAGGCTTATGAATTCCGTCAGCTGAAATGACTAGAGCGGTGACAACTATTTCGTTGTAAAAGCCTTTGGGGATCAGAGGACGAATTGGACGGTCGATGAGCCTTGCAACGAGCGTTTGCCTTTCGTCAGGCCTTGACTCACGCTTGAAAAAACCGCCCGGAACTTTTCCAACGCTGTAATATTGTTCGCGGTAATCCACTGTCAACGGTAGAAAATCCGTGTCAGTTTTAGGCTCCGGAGAAACCACTGCTGTAACGAGCACTATTGTGCCGCCTGCTTGAATTGTGACTGAACCGTGAGCCTGTTTGGCTACTCGGCCGGTCTCGATTGAATAAGTAACGCCGTCTATGACGCGTTCCACTTTGTTAATAGGCATGTCTATGCCTCCCTTTGGCGCAGTTCTGCGCCTGAATAGTGAGGAGGGAATTTAATTAGTTAGTTGATTTGAGTCCCGAAAAAACGAGAAGAGTCGCGCTTCGCACTGGTTGGTGCTGATTGAAATTGCCGACGAAGATCGATATAGATGAATTCGATTTCGAGCGCGGCGCTTATCGTTTTTCGGGGACTTATGCAATATATTAAATTCCCTGCCTCTTTGAATCATATTACGAAATTAGTTTTCACTTATTTCCTGAGATCAAGTTCCTTCAGAGTCTTCTGATATTTTGCAAAGTCGGTCTTCTTTAGATAATCGAGAAGCTTTCTTCTGCGGCCTACCATCTTTAAAAGTCCCCTTCGTGAATGATGATCCTTCTTGTGTATTTCAAAATGCGAACTGAGCGAATTTATGCGTTCTGTTAAAAGCGCGACTTGAACCTCAGGCGAACCCGTGTCTTTCTCGTGCCTTTGTAACTTTGACATGATTCCGCTCTTGTCGGAATCCTTGCTTGTGACCACTTGTGTGATACCTCCTAAAAAATAAATCGCCTCTACAACAGAATATCAGCCGGTCATAGCTGACAACCGTCGCTAAGGTTGTTAGAACCCTATCACATATTTTTTTCATGTGAAGAGGATTTTTTATTTAATTTCTTCTTCTTACGTTTATACTGTAATTGATGTTTGAACCAGTTCACATAGTTACCTTCGGATGACCCTTGGTTTGTTTGAAGTGCACCCCAAAAACTGGACACGCCCTTAAGGTGGTAGAATCGCCGAATCTTAGGAGGAGAAAGGCATGAAAAAACAACGGCACTGGTAACGGCACTGGTACAGTGCGAACTTTTTACCATTTCGCGGTCGACGTTCTATTTCGAACACGCCAGCGAGTCGGAAGAGAATTTGAGGCTGATGAAATTGATCGACAAAAGGAACGCCCGCACAGCGCTCACGGCTTGCAAACACCGGAGGAGGCATATTGGAACAGAAAATAAAAGTTGATTTTCTCGATGAAGCTGAGAAAATCAACTTAGCAAAAAAAGAGACGGGCGATCGTCACGCCAATCCGGTGCGCGGTCTTTCCATTTCTAATGGAATGAACAGAAACAAAGTCGACAAAATTCAACGGCGCGATTACACTTTAACTCAGCCTGTTTTTTGCCAAATCAATGGGGTACACTTCAGCAATGTTTAATACGGACACTTCTCTAAAATTTACGCAAAGAGAGAAAAATAAATATGGCAAAAATTAAAGACTTACCAAAACATAAGAGACCACGAGAGAAGCTGTCTGAAAAAGGCGCGGAAAACTTAAGTGATGTCGAACTTTTGGCAATCCTGATTCGGACCGGTCGTGCCGGTAAGAGTTCTTTGGATATTGCAAAGGAAACTTTAAAAAAATATCCCATATCAAAACTTTTAGCCGCCACTCAAGAGGAGCTGACCGCTATCAAGGGATTGGAGAATACAAAAGTCATTACTATCAAGGCGGCTTTGGAACTCGGCAGGCGTGCGGTGGGGTTATTTAATAATTCTCTGCCTATCCTTGATTCCGTAAAAGAAACGGTTGCTCAGCTTGCTGATTTAAGAGGCAAACAAAAGGAATATTTTGTAGCGCTGTATCTCAATGCCCGCAAACAGCTCATTCATAAAGAAACTGTTTCCATTGGCACGCTTACAGAAACTCTGGTGCATCCGAGGGAAGTGTTTGAGCCCGCAATTCGGCATTTTGCTTCTGCTGTCATATTGGCGCATAACCATCCGTCAAAAAATATGGAAGTGTCAGACGCAGATATTAAGCTCACCGAAAAATTGATTCAATCGGGCGCGATTCTTGATATTGAAGTTTTAGATCACCTTGTCATTGCTGATGACGGATATGTCAGCTTTAAAGAAAAAGGATTGCTTTTTTAGGAGAAACTCTATGTCACAACTTGAAAACATTGAAGCGATTGAAAAACGGCTTTGGAGCGCGGCGGATACGCTTCGGGCAAACTCAAATTATGCCAGCAATGAATATTTTATGCCGGTGATGGGTTTGGTATTTTTGCGCCATGCCTATAGCCGGTATTTAGCTGTAAAAGATGAAATCATTGCCAGCCTGCCGACCCGCGGAGGCAAAACTCCGAAGTTGACGAAAAAGGATTTCAGTAAAAAATCCGCAATTTTCTTACAGCCCGAAGCTCAATTTGATTTTCTGGTAGCGCTCAAAGACAGTGAGGACCGCGCCAAAGCAGTTATTGATGCGATGGAATCGATTGAAGGAGATTATGAAACACTGCGCGGTGTATTGCCAAAAAAAGAATATCGCGAATTGGACAATGAAATATTAGGCCAACTGCTCCGGGCATTAAATCCTGAAGAACTCAAAAAGGTTACAGGTGATGTGTTTGGCAGGATTTATGAATATTTTCTTACTCAGTTTGCCGACCAGAAAGCGCATGACGGCGGAGAATTTTTTACGCCGGTTTCCCTGGTCTCACTCATTGCGAATGTGTTAGAACCCAAAAAAGGCACCGTACTAGATCCGGCCTGCGGCAGCGGCGGAATGTTTGTCCAGAGCGCCCGTTTTGTTGAAAATCTGCACCAGAATCCAAACGACAAATTAAATTTCTATGGATTGGAAAAGAACGGCACAACGATTGATTTAGCCAAAATGAATTTGGCGGTGCATGGCTTGGTAGGTGATATAAAAAAAGCCATAAGCTATTACGAAGACCCGCATAATCTGTATAAAAAAGCCGATTTTGTGATGGCCAATCCTCCGTTTAATGTGGACGAGATTGACGCAGATA
>PEWQ01000164.1 GCA_002780065.1 Candidatus Hydrogenedentes bacterium CG07_land_8_20_14_0_80_42_17 | reverse complement strand
CGAAAAGAGCTTCAAATTATTAATGAATTTGCGCCCCGCATCTTTGCCTCCTTTGATTCCGAAGACTACCATCGACCCGCCCTTGCCTTTAAGATATTTTAGATTGAGCTTATACATCGGATCCCCTTCCATGCCTGGATACCTGACCCATTCAACCAAAGGATGCGACTTCAAATATTCAGAAACTTTTAAAGCATTTTCGCAATGACGTTCCATTCTCAATGCAAGAGTCTCAATGCCTTGCAAGAATAGCCATGAATTATCGGGTGAAATGCACGCTCCAAGATTTCTCAAAGGCACTGTTCTCATGCGAAGAATATATGCAAGAGGCGATAGAAAGTCCGGCAGGTCATGCCCCCAACGCAGTCCATGATAGCTAGTATCGGGTTTGTCAAATAGAGGATGCTTCCCTGCTTTCCATGAAAACTTTCCGCTGTCAACTACAACTCCACCAATTCCCACTCCATGACCGCCAAACCATTTTGTCAATGAATGGACAACAATGTCGGCTCCATATTCGATGGGTTGAGTTAAATAAGGAGTGCTGAATGTCGAGTCTACTATCAAAGGCAATCCATGCTTATGCGCAATCGCAGAAACTGCTTCAAGGTCGGTTATTTCAAGAGCAGGATTGGAGACAGTCTCACAAAATAATGCTCTTGTTTTTTCATCAATTGCAGTTTCGAAATTTTCAGGAGCGTTCGAGTCAACAAATTTTACATTAATTCCGAGCTCAGGAAGAATGTCGTTAAACTGCGTAAATGTGCCGCCGTAAAGGTTTCTTGCGGAAACGATATTGTCACCGGCTGAAGCTAGATTGATGACTGAATAAAATATCGCGCTCGTGCCTGATGCCACTCCAAGTCCGCCTAGTAGAGGAGCATCCTCCAAAAGAGAGACACGCTTTTCCAGAACATCGGTTGTAGGATTCATGAGGCGAGTGTAAATATTGCCGAGTTCTTTCAATGCAAAGAGATTTGCGGCGTGTTCAGTATCTCTGAAAACATAGGACGATGTTCTGTATATGGGAACGGCGCAGGAATTTGTGGTCGGCTCAGGAGAGTATCCACCGTGAAGAGCAATTGTTTCTAAATGTTTTTTCATTTTGTCACCTCAAATAGAATAAGTAATATTGTCGTTAACACGCTTTTGCATCTCTATCAACTGTTGAAAAGAAGTCTTGTCGATAACCGAAGAGATAGATTTTCTGACATCTTCCCACAATGGAATAAAAACGCAGTTTTCCCGAAGAACGCAAGGCTGTCTTGTTTTGGAACCGGCAATGCAGTCGACAACTCTGATTTCACCTTCGATAAAAGAAATTATTTCTCCAATCGTTAAGTCTTTTGGTTCACGCGCAAGCATGTATCCGCCTAACTTGCCTCGTTTTGATACTACAAATTTGGCCTGACGCAGTTCACCCATGATCACTTCCAAAAATCTTAGAGGAATTGCCTGAGCCTTAGAGACTATCGGAAGTTTAATCGGGCCTTGATGATTTCGCTTTGCCAATTCAAATAAAGCACGAAGTGCGTAAAGCGTTTTTTGGGAAAGTATCATCAAAAGACTCCTTTTGTCATTTTCTTCATTAGAATAGTAGATATTCAATATTATTTTGTCAAATTGTTTGTAATTTGTAAGCTGGAGGCGCAGGTGAATGGACGCACTTGCCGTGCCGGCTACTTTCGCTTCGACATTAAGACTCTATGATATTTCCCAGCGAATCGATGAGCTTCATCTCTTAAAAATTGCAAAAGCCGCAAGGCATAAGAATCTCGAGGAAGTTTTATCACCTCTCCGTCAATAGTCCGAATCGTTTCTTCTTTCTTCTCGAGAGATATCAAAGTCGGAGCAGAAGCTGATGCATTCAAAAATGCTTTTTGCGCGGACAAAAGCTGTCCCATGCCTCCATCTATTAGAATCAAATCAGGAAGTTGTAATTTAGAAGTAATGCGTCTCGAAACTGTTTCAGCAATTGCGTCGACGTCGCTGTCTCCCCTGCCTCTGATTCGATATTGCCTGTAGCCTTGTTTCCATGGCAAGGCATCGTGAAACCGCACTGATGCTCCGACAGTCTCTCTACCGGAAAAAGTTGCAATGTCGAAGGCTTCAATAGAAAACGGCGGTTTTGAAAGTTCAAGAAGATTAGCAAGTTCAGAAAGAGCTCTGTCTCTTGATTCGTCGGAATGAATACCTGCCGATATTCTAAGAAGTTCACGTGCATTTTCAAAAGCAAGTTCCAGAAATTTTGCGTCGTCTCCTTTTTGAGGAATTTTTATTTCCAAATTTTTAGCATCTAACACAGTAATTATTTTTTTTTCATCCAAAGAGGATTTGATAAGAAGCAGTCGAGGCAATGAATGAAGTCCATAATGAGTTGCAACAGCTTGCAGGTAAACTTCTTCATCGTCAAAACCCAGAGGAATATCGAAGAGATAGTGGTTTCTATCAGTTACAGCGCCATTTCTTCGAGATAAGAATACTGCGATAGCCGCATTTGAATTAGTTAATACCGCAATTGCATCAGCGTCATGCTTGTTTGGAGTTTCAACATTTTGTTCCTCGCTCAGACTTCTCAAAGCGGAAGCAGAATTTCTTAAGCTTGCAGCAAGCTCGAATTCTTTTTGAGCAGAAGCAACTTTCATCTCATCTTCAAGCTCTCTAGCTAAAGACCTGCTATTGCCCGATAATAGTTTTTCTGCAGATTCCACAAGTTTCAAATAATTCTCTTTCGAAATATTATTTACGCAAGGTGCATCGCATCTTCCAAGTTCAAAATCGATACATGCTCTATTTCTTTTTGGAAGCGGACCTTTACATCTTCGAATTTTAAATCGGCGTGAAATTATCTCAAGAAGGTTATCGGCGGTTTCGCCTCTGAAAGGCCCGTAATGCCTCCCAGTGCCTTTTTTTGCTCTACGCACTTTAATTACTTTCGGGAAGGGTTCGTCTGTAATAAGCAACATTGGAAATCTCTTGTCGTCTCTTAAAACGATATTGTATTTTGGCTTGTATCTGCGAATCATCGAAGCTTCCGCAAGAAGAGCTTCCAACTCAGTTTTGAAAACAATCCATTCTACACTGCGCGCAGACGCAAGCATTGCCATTGTCTTCTCGGGCAATGCCTTTTGCCTGTACGAAGCCAAACGATCGGAAAGTTTTTTCGCCTTACCGATGTAGATCGGACGTTTTTTCCCGTCTCGAAAAATATATACTCCAGGTGAATCCGGAGGATCGAAATATTCAAATATGCTGTTGGACATTATTGCTATTTTATCAGATATTTATTTCTCTGTAGGAGGAAATAATGAGTGAAAGAAAAGTGAGAGTTGCAATTGTCGGAGCGCTTGGGTACGGCGGAATAGGAGCAACTGAAATTTTATTGAGGCATCCTCAAGCTGAATTAGTTCATCTCTTGGATGTGACCGACATTGGAAAGTCTTTGTCTTCAATATATCCGCATCTTGCCGGACATTGCGATATGCTCATCGAAGCATCTGACGGCGCAAAAGACGATGTCGATGTGGTTCTCTTTTCGACTCCGGACGGAGTGGGACAAAAATTTGCGAAAGAGTGGTTGGATAAAGGAGTTCGAGTAATAGATTATTCCGGAGATTTCAGATTCAATGATATTGAGTCCTATTCGGGATATGCAAAAAGAATCGGCCGAACGACATCACATGAAAATCCATCTTTATTGCCGGAAAGCGTTTACGGAGTACCAGAGCTTCACAGGCAGGAAATAAAAAAAGCAAGAGTAGTCGGAAACCCCGGCTGTTTAGCGATAACTACCATTCTAGGGCTTGCGCCTTTGGTAAAGAATAAATTGATAAAACCTGAAAGTATAATTTGCGACTGCAAAACCGGAGTATCAGGCGCCGGGAAAAAAGCGTCGCCTCAATTCCATTATCCAGCGCGATACGATTCAATGAACGCATATAGAATTTCAGGTCACCAACACGTTTACGAAATCGAGAGGGAACTGTCGCTTCTTTACGGTAAAGAGATCTCGATAACATTTACGCCGCATGTTGTTCCAATGACTAGAGGAATACTTGCAACATTATATGCAGATTCAGTTTCACCGAATATAAGTGCGTTAATTGACGCTTACAAAATATTTTACAAGGATTCTAAATTCGTAAGAATAATTCCACCTGAGTTATCAACCTCAACAAGCGATGTGCGAGGATCCAATTATGTGAACATCTGGGTGAATATCGAAAAGCGGACAGGCAAGGCAGTCATAGTTTCACATATAGATAATCTAATGAAAGGTCAAGCCGGCAATGCAATACAAAATTTGAACGTAATGATGGGGCTTGATGAGACTCTAGGGCTTGATCATCCGGGCATGTATCCGTAACACGTCATGGAGGCACAGGCACCCTCGCTTTGGAGGCAGGTGCGCTACGCGTCAATGGACGTGTGAAATAATTGAAAAATGAAAATTGGAAAAATAAAATTTCCAATTTGCACTTTCCAATTTGCAATTTCAAATATTATAGCATTGCAATCGGAGACGTCATGGTGACACATGTAAACACTTTTTGGACAGCTCACCTCCTGCTTTTTTTATTCCGTTCCGCTGACTTTAGGCTGAGGCTCAATATAGGTTGGAGAAGGCTCTACGGGTCTTTCCTGATAATTCACACTGTCCCAAGGAACTCTATTCACTTCAGGTTTTGTCGGACCTCCGAACATTATTGAGCCTGTCACTCTGTGGGTCGCTCCAAGCTCATCGAATGGAACATAAGCATAATCGAGAACCATTTTCATCACTGTAAAGCCGGCGCCAAAACTATAACCTTTCTGCAAAGTATCATCGTTGCGCCAGCCTGCGCGAAGTTTCAACGAGTGAACAATGTCCGCCTCTGCTCCAATTCCGACTCTAACCGGTTCATCAATAACTTTTATCGCGTCCGCAGTCAGCGTCAAATTCTCGAGCCATGTCTTCCATGCAATTCCGGTTCTGAAAGTTAAAGGCAAATCTTCCTTGTCGGAAATAAATTTCAACCTGCTTCCGATATTTAATATTGATGCTCCGAATGTTAAATTTTCAATAGGGGTTCTGTAAAGAAGTCCTATATCGCCGGCGAATGCATCTGCGGAATATCGCTCCAATTTCCGGCCGACATATTTAGCGGATAATCCAACCGAAAGAAATCTTCCGAAATTCCGAGCCGCGCCAACCGATGCCGAAATATCTCTAACTGTAATCCTCTCCCCTATCGCCAGACCTAATTCGTTTGTAGCCATGAACTCACCGCCATCAAAATAAAGCAGAGAAGCGCCCCACGCCCAAGGCATATTTGCAAACGGATGAGTATAAGTTAAATGCTGAAAAGAAGCGTCCTCAAACCATGCAATGTAACCCGCGGAAAATTCTCTGAATGGAGCCTGAACAAGTCCCGCAGGATTGAAATCCATTCCGGCCGCATCGTCTGCCAATGCAGTGTATGCTCCACCGAGCGCGGCGGGCCTTGCGTCGGAATAGATGACGAGAAAATCAGCCGAAGTAGTGCCGGGACCTCTAGCGTAAACTGCAGGTTGAACAAATAACGCAATTAGGAATGATAGAGCATAAATTAATTTTGACATCTCATACCAGAATTCGGCAGTTTCAAGGCAAATCGTTAATGCAAAAAATCATGCGCCGGATTTGTATAGCGCAATGTCTGCATCCACCATCATCTCTATAAGTTCTCTAAATTTAACCTTCGGCTCCCAGCCAAGTTTAGCTTTTGCCTTGGAATAATCGCCGACAAGTTGATCGACTTCGGAAGGTCTAAAGAAATGTTTATCGACTAACAAATATTTCTGCCAATCCAAACCCGCTCGTTCGAACGCGATCTCCACAACCTCTTTTACCGTATGAGCTTCACCTGTCCCGATAACATAGTCATCAGGTTCGGGTTGTTGAAGCATCATCCACATTGCTTCAACATAATCACCGGCAAATCCCCAGTCTCGTTCCGCTTCAAGATTTCCGAGTGTCAAAGACTTTGATTTGCCGGTCACTATTCTCGCCACAGCATCAGTGATTTTTCGAGTGACAAATTCATGTCCTCGACGCGGAGACTCATGATTGAAAAGAATTCCAGAACAAGTATAAATTCCAAATGATTCTCGATAATTAACTGTTATGTAATGAGCGTATACCTTCGCGACTCCATAAGGCGAGCGTGGATAAAACGGAGTAGTTTCCTTTTGAGGAATCTCAACTACTTTGCCAAACATCTCGCTTGAAGATGCTTGATAGAATTTAATCTTGGGATTGACTTGACGCACAGCCTCAAGAATTCTCGTCACTCCGACGCCGGTAAATTCCGCAGTAAGAACAGGCTGTTCCCAAGAAGTTGGAACAAATGATTGAGCTCCTAAATTGTAAAGTTCATCCGGCTCCGATTTTTCAATAGTTCTCACCAGCGAAAACTGGTCTAGAAGGTCTCCATGAAAAATATGAAGTTTATCGCGGATATGCTGAATCCTGTCAAATCTGTCGACTGAAGCTCTGCGCACCATGCCGTAAACTTCATAGCCTTTATTGAGCAAAAATTCTGCAAGATAAGATCCGTCCTGCCCGGTAATCCCGGTAATCAATGCCTTTTTCATTCTCTACTCCTTCAACGAATTACCATGACCTTGCCGGTCAAACGATATTCTTCACCCGCATCAAAACGCAATAGATACATACCGCTTGCCACGAGTTCACCTTTAGTATTTCTTCCGTTCCACTTCACGTCTTCGTATTCGCCAGGGTCTCTATATCCCGGAGAAATATCCGCAACCATTTGACCTCGCATATTGTAAACCTTAACCGAGACATTTCTTCGATTCAATAGAAAGTATCTAACAGTCATAAATTCGCCGAAATTTGGGCGGATTACGTTCTTCGCAATTGCAATTCTGCCGGGATTTTTTAATTCAAAAATCTGTCCCGTAATTATCGCCGTGCCCGTATTCCCTGCGTCATCTACTCCAATAAAAGTTATTGATACGTTCCCCTCAGGTCTTGAAGAATCGATTTCAACCGAGCCGGAAAAGTCGCGGCCCGCGCCGTTCATAGTTATATTTTGCATTGCTCCATTCGAATAAATTAAAGTTATTTTCGGAACAGCCGAAAGAATTTCGTTAGTTTTTATCCGCAAAGTATATAAGCCTCTCGTAAGCGGAGGAAAAAAAGTATCGCTAGTGCCAGGCTGACGCAGTCCTGTATCGATCTCAAAAGTCAGGCTTTCAACCCACGGAACAAATGTGTCGTAATAAAAAAGGTAGGAATTTGCCGCGCCTCGAGCAACTCCATAATGCCTTAGCGGAGCAGTCACCGTCGCCATTGCGCGTATTTGAGTAAATGCCGAGTTGACGACTCCATATCGTTTTATCGTATTATCTTTGAAAGCAAATAAAACTTGAGTATCAGCCGCTAGAAAAAGAACGGTATCTTTCCCATCAAATCCAAATAATGTCGAGCGAGTCATTGTATCCGGAACGTTGGTGACTATAGATAAATTTATTTTTCTAATGAAGCCGGACGGTGAAGAGATAAAAAATAAAGTATCAGTAGTAGCTCCAACCGCCGAGACTTCGGAATCTCCAGTGTAAATGTGCGTCAGACTTTGTGTTATCGTATCGTAGAGATATATCCTGCCTGAATGCGGAGTAGAGGTATCTCTAGTGCCAATCGCGATAGTTCTTCCAAATCCGTTGATAGAGTTAATGACGGAATCCTGCAACAATTTAATTCGAGTCGCGCCTGAAGGAGAGCCATTCGGCGCCATGCGGAAGAAATGAGCTTCAGATGTATCCCAAAAACTTCTGCCTCCAAAATAAACGGTTCCGTCATTGTGTGAGTAGATTGCTGTAATGAGAGTTATTGTTTCACTAAGTTCAGGTGAAGGCAAAATTCCTTTCGATATGGCTGAAGAATTTTCAATTAGGAAAATTTCACCGAACGGTATCGATGCAACTAGCACTTTGCTGTCGCGGGTGATTGTGAGAGCCGTGACGCCGGTTGGTGCTCCGAATTGTGCAGTCAATAGTAGCGATGCTTCAGCGTCTAAAGTTCCCGTCATGCCGTCATAAATCAGAATCGAAGGAAAATCTTCTCGCGATACAAAAATTTTCGAGCCGTCGGAAACTATCCCTGAAACTTTTCCAGGAATGGCAGTGACGGTAACAAACGGAGCGGCAGATACCTCAATTTGAGCCGTAAAGCAAATCAAAAAAGATATCAAAAATAATTTCTTCATACATTTGAAGGATACAAAATTATGGAATATCAAGCAATAGGCGATGGGCAATAGGCATAACAGGTCAAAACGTGTGAAAAAATCATTTTTCACCACGAGAACACGGAGAAAAAATTATTCTTTTATTATTTTCAGTCTGCTCCGTGGTGAATCATCAACCTGCAGGACTCCGGCGGTTACTTAAATTTTAAGTATTTTATTATTTGCAAGCTAAATTTATCAAATACTATAAGTTTCTTTTTCAGAATATTTGTAACTATTGAGCCATCAATTCTTTCATAGTTATGAACTATAAAATTTCTAAACTGAACCATTCTGATTAATTCGTTCATTAATTTGTTCGGTAATATTTTATTTTCAGATAATATTCTGAAGGTGTCCGCAGAATTATTAGGAAGGCGAAAACTGCTGTCTGAAATAATATGATTGGCAATATCAAGACAGCTTTCTACCATTATCTGTAATGTTCTCTCAATTGTTCTTTGTGTTTTCCAATCGTTTGTATATTGATTTAATGTTATATTCTTAAATTCATTTATCTGCTTCTTATACTCTCTTAGTTGTACCAGTTTTTTTTTAATCAGATCAACATCAACCATTAGCAAGCTTCCTGTCAAGGATATATTCAAGTCTGTATTGAAAATCAAAGTACATTCTCAAAACAAGCGATTCAAATTTCAATCTTTCAAAATGCTCTTTGTCATTAATCACTATTTTATTCGTAATAATATTCTTCATTAGATGTATAGAAAAATGTGGGAGTACAACAAGGTCTATTTCGTCAGTTTTTAAAATGTCCATCAAGTCTTTTAAAATTTTCATATACAGTTTACCATCTCTTTTTTTATCCTTCATGAATACTGCAATATCATAATCGCTAACTGCTGATATACGATTTCTTGCAATTCCTCCAAACAGATACGCAAATGAAACATCTTTTATATCATCAAAATAATTTATTAGTTTATTAATGTCTGTATGCACATTATTTATTTTTTTA
>PEWQ01000123.1 GCA_002780065.1 Candidatus Hydrogenedentes bacterium CG07_land_8_20_14_0_80_42_17 | reverse complement strand
ATATTCGTGTTTACGCTCGTTCGACAAAGAATACACCGGACAATGGAACGCTCGTTGCGAATATTTCAACGGATTCTGTCTGGACAGATCTGCGTGACAGCGGCCCGAATTCTCTCCTGACATCTTCAAGAACCGTCACTTATTATACTCCGTCACCAGAATTTGTAGCGGACAGCCTTGGAAACGTGTCAGCTCATCCGGATTCGAATGTTACCGGAGGAATTATCGGTGTTCTTGTTGCGCAAGGTATAATTGCTCAGGACACGATTTCCGGAGTCTCAGGCGATGTAGTCGAGACATTCGGAATATCTCTAAACATGACAGGAATGACATCAGCTAATATTGAGTCTGTAGCATTGGTGATCAATGAAGATACTCAGCCGATGGCGAAGATTTCGACAGCGGATTCGTGGGAAGTTGTATTGAATAAATCCGTGACAGATACGATTTATTATCGAGTATATGTCAGAGCGAGAGAGACAACAAATTCAGGCTCTACTCTCAGCGCTTTGATTATGCCGGATTCTGTAGCATTGCGTTATCGCGATCTCGGACCTGCCGTATTTATTTCTTCATCGAGAACTGTGACGTATGATCGGCAAGATGTGATACTTGAAGTTGATGTCTTAACTGATACTCAACTCCATCCTGATTCTAGTATTGCCGGAGGCATACACGGGACGAAAGTATTCAGCGGCAGACTGATGGCAGATACCTTTACCGGAATTGTTAACGATGTAATAGATACAGTTGGAGTATCGTTGATTTTGACAGGCGGAATAGCTTCAAATCTGGAATCCGTTTCGGTCGTAATTAATGGCGATACAAGAACGATGACTAAAGAGGGAGCAGTTGACTCATGGTTTGCAACAGTGAATAAACCTATTTCTGATACTGCTTCGATTGAAATTTGGGTTCGTGCACACGACAACATTCTTCTTGGAAGCACAATCACTGCTCGAATAATGGTTGATTCGATAATAACTACTTATCGAGCTCGAGGACCAAAGAGTGTTGCTACGTCTGGAAGAATTCTTACCGAGACGAAACCAATTTTGCAGTTGCCATCTCAAATTATTAACAATGGTATGGATACGATTCTGCCTCAATGGGCTATAGTAAATCCTGTAACGGTTCTTAAGGGCAAAGTCTTACTCGACACAACTCTTATCTACGGCGACACGGATATTATTACGGAACTCACCGTTGAATTCGGAGGCTCAGCCGGAGACAGTGTTTACAATGCTCAGTTCTCAATAAAGACAAACGGCGCATGGACAGCTATGAACAAAGTTGCAGGATGGGATACCAGATGGCAGGCTACAGGACTTTCTATACAAGTTTCTTCCAACGATACTTATGGAGTTAGAATTAATGTTGCGGATACTGTGACTCTAGGAACGTTGCTCTATTGCTCGTATGTTGAACGCGGTTGCACTTCGGTTTATTCGACACCTGGTCCTGGAGTCCTTGCTAATGACTCTAGCGCTACATTTATGATGGGAGTAGATTCTGTTATCGTTATAATGGATTATCTAGGAGACACAACAATTCCACCGTGGAATGCGTTATTGTCCAATCCTATTAAGGTTTGCACCGGACATATCTACATCGATAGAGGGTCGACTCCGATGCTGGACTACGACTCTTTGACCTCATTCGGTATTTCGTTCGATACTGTGACTACTGATATCGCAAACAACAACTCCATCGAGACAGTAGTATTGTATTTGACTCCAAGCCTTATTGTTACGGCCGGCGATACAAAGTATTTGACTCAGGACGGCGCGGATACACTTTGGAAACTAGCAGATGCCGATTCAAAGACATTGATTGGTGATTCTCAAGGATTCGAAATTTGGGTGACATTGAAGTCCTACTTTGCCGATTCAAGAATTTTAGTGAGTGATTCGTTCTTTGCTAGAATTCCGAAAGATTCAGTGAATACTTATTACACTTCAGGACTGGCCGGTGAAACTCATTCTTCACGAACTGTGAGCTTCTACTATGCAGATACAACGTATCTAGTTATGGACGGCTCTTTGACGGATACTAATGTTAATCCCGATTCAATGGCAGGAGATATTCCGTTCGATATTTACGCAGGCACTGTAAATGGCATTAGCGGATATCAACAGATTGGTAGTGCGGCCGGTCAGCAGTATTATGCTCCGGCAACTGATAGCATCACTTATTTCTCTGTTGCATTTTTCAGCGCGGCAACGTCTGACGTGACTGTTGCGGATTCAATTACTTCTGCTGCTGTTTACTTTGGGCCAAATGAGGACTCTTACGTTTTGACAGCGGGAGCCAGCTACTTTGATGAATTTGGCAGTCGCGTAAAGCCTTATTCCATTAATGGAATTAACCAAAAGATGAGTAGCGACAATAATTCCGAGACGTTTATTGTTCGAGGTTGGGTAGCGGAAACTGTCGCTCTCGGTACGAATTCCAGAGTCAGAGCATTTATGCATGCTGATTCAGTTCACACTTTCTTCATGGGTGATTCTTCTCCAAGCGAAGTATTATTGGGATCGAGAATTGTCACATTTACGAAGGCGCCATTTGTTATCACTGCAACAGCTTTGACGGATACAATTGTTTCTCCGTTCAGAGATCAAAACGATTCTACTTTGGTTTTTGACGGAAAGATTACTTCATCGCAATCACCAAGTGATTCTTTGACTACATTCCAGGTTAAAGTTATCAGCAACAATATTGTCGATGATTCGATTGTTTTGAAAGTTGAGTTCTTAGCAGGTTCGATGACTCCAGCCTCTGAACAGACGCTTTCTGTTGATACTCCGGGACTGAATCCAGTATTCAAGCTAGCGGCTCCGATTACAATTGATTCGGGACAATCATTCAGGATTCGAGTTTTGACTGCTACAGAGCCGACTAAGTTAATTGGTGAGACGCTTTCTGTTCAGATTGAGACTGCTGTCGCTTCTTATTCTGTAGGAACGGTCACAGGTGTGACTTCGGGTCGTATCGTTCGCTTCAACTATGTTGATACTCTGGTTATTACTGACAGCGCATTGACCGCAGTTACGATACATCCTGATTCTAGATTGAATCAGAATCCGTTTATAGCATACATTGGCACATTTGACGGCCAGACTTCAGCTTCAGGTGTTTCTGATACTCTGCAGAGAGTCGGATTCCAGTTTGTTGGCACTGCAGTTTCAGGTGGAGACAGCGTTCAATCTGCTTATGTCATTTTGAATAGCGCAGGTAGTGAAGATACGCTTTCTCTGATTCGAAATGGTTCTGATAATTGGTCTCTCTCTTTGGATTCCACTATTGCTTACAATTCGACGATTACCTGCACGCTTTACGTTCAAGTCTTCGAGACTGTAGCGCTTGGAGCTACTTTACAGGCAACTATTCCACAAGATTCTGTCAGCACTCGATTGCAGACAGATACATCGTTATTCACGGCTTCACGAATTGTGACTTTCAATAAGCCGAGAATGGCTATTACTCCAGATGCATTAATAAATGTTTCTGTGCATCCGGATTCGAGAATTACAGGCCAGCCGGTTCTTATCGCAAGCGGTCAGATTCTTGCAGACACAACTTTATCGTCAACGCTTACCTATGATACTGTAACGAGCTTTGGAGTTTCTTTGAATTTTGTTTCCATGGCTTATACAGATGTTGAGTCAGTAGCGCTTGACATTAATGGTGAGACTTTTGCAATGGCTCGAGATGGTGCAGATTCATGGTTTATTGCTGTCACAAAGCAAATTGCTGATTCTGCAAATTACAAGGTTTATGTTAATGTTCGTGAAACAACAGCTCAGAATGCAACTCTAACTGCGCTCATTATGCCGGATTCGGTGACTTCTCAATTCCGGCAATCAGGTCCTGCATCAGTAATTTCTTCAGGCAGAGTAGTAACATTCGGCAGACCTGGTGTTCAGGCAGAGATGACTCCTATTGCTTCTCAAACAATTCACCCCGTTCTAACTCAAGGCCAAAATCCGACCACAATTCTTTCAGGCACGATTCAGGGCGAGTCATCGACATTGATTGGAGATACATTACAGGTCTTCCAGATCAATATTCGCGGAACCTCGAAGGACTCGGTGACGAGCTGCACGCTTGTTATTGGACCGGGACTTGAGACTGCAGTATTGACAAAGATTGATACGACAGCTTCGGGCGACACATGGTTAGCTAATATGAATTATGGCTTCAAGGCTATTGATTTGACCTCTGATACATTCTCGGTAGTAATTTTGACGAATGAGTTTGTGAATCAGAATGGTACAGTACAGGCTTATATTCCGACACGTGGATTGAAGACATTGTTTGCAGACACAGGTGCTTCATCTGATACTACATCAGGAGCAACCTTGACCTACCAACGCGGTAATATGAGAATTATATCTGAGCCTCGAGATGCAGGTTTCCCGAGTGCAATACAGGCGCTTGATACTCATGAAGTGATGTGGTTTAGAGCACAGGTTTCCGATACAGTTGAAGCGGATACAATTAATGCTTTGACTGTCAATCTTTACGGATCGTCAGATACAACAAAGTTCTTGAACGTATATCTCGTTAGAGATTTGAATGAGAATCAGAAATTTGATACAACTCCTGCGGATTATATTGTTGGTTCGTTTACAAATGTGAGCGGTGAGACTTGGACAATTGATCTTGCCGGCCTTCCGACCCAAACTCCAACGGATACTATAGGACAAGAGACTACTTACTCATCGTCGACTCGAGAAACATCACAGTATCTCATCGTAATTCGATTGGCTGATACTTCTTATCCATCGGTCCGTTGCCGAGTGCCAGTTGGAGGAGCAGATGGTCCGTTCTCCGAACCAAATGTTTCTGCGGTACTTTATGACTCTTACACAATTATTACCCCGGATACAAATCCGCCGCTTCCGCCGATAAACTTTGCAGTCACTGTAAATGCGGGAAGCTTGGAGATTACATTTGGACCTTCACCGAGCGGTGATACTCAGATGACCAACGGTCAATACAATTTGTATTGGGATTCAGGAGTAGGAACATATCCGGATACTCTTTTGAGTGCAGTACCGCACGTATCAGGTCAAACGAGCTATAGTTATTCACTCAGTAACTTGATTGCGGATCATGAATATAGATTCTCGGTCAAGGCTCAGGATCAGGCAGGAAATGAGGATAATGCAACGATGGTTGTTTCGGCTGTATTCAGGTCCGCGACTTCACCGGCGCCTTTGGCGACTGTGACGTTATTGCAACCGTCCGCCGGCGATCATATCTACTATGACACGACAATTGGAGCAGGAAAAGTTTCGCTTATATCGGAATTAATTTCAGGGTCATCTTCAGATGTCACAGGAGTAGTATTTTATGTAAGACCGATAACTGGCGGAAACTGGTCAACGATTGGAACCGCGACTGATTCCAGCTATGACAACGTCGGAAATGTTTATTATTCGATCAACTACGATACTTCTATATTGGTTAACGATACTACGCTCGAATTTAGAGCAGTAGCTCAAACGGCACAGGGACTTGATACTTACGCAGTATCACTATCTGCAACAACAACGAATGACACTGCAACGGCGCAGTATGTGATGATTGCAGGAACTTCGACTGCGAACGATTCAACTTATGTTGAAGCAGTAGTTTCGACAAAGAGCACTTCGGATTTGATCATCATAAGGACGCCTACCGGTGCATTTGACGTTGTAGTCACTCTGCATCAGGGATCAATATCGAATGATACTGATCGCGCTGTAGTAAGAGCTCAGCATGGTTCGCAGAGCGATACTTTGCAGAATGCATGCAAGCGCGCCGCAACACTTATCCCTGAATATTGGGCTGAGATTTCATTGATCTCGGGGCAGACAAACCTGGGAGGTCAAGGAGCAACGATTACGGTTAATTACATTGATGCAAATGGCGATGGCATTGACGATTCAACAGGTGTCGATATGTCGAAGGCTAAGATATACACAGTAACTGCCGCGGGACTGCTCGAAGAACTTCAGGATATAGCGTGGAACAAGGGCAGAAGAACTCTGTCGGGTAGGACAACTCACTTCTCGCCGATATTTGTTACTAATGCGACTGGTGACGCGAATGCCGGATTGAACAGATTGATTGTCGGACCGAATCCGTATAGACCGAACGACGGCAATGACCAAACAGGTAAGCCGTGGATTTCAGGTGATGCTACTACTGGCATCATATTCAAGAACCTGCCGGTGAATTCCAAGATTGAGATCTACACGATTCTTGGAGAAAAGGTGACTGAGTTTACAAATGGTGCAAACGGTGCTACAGCGAGCTGGAGTGTGAAGAACGACGATAACCGAGAGGTTGCCAGCGGTTACTACTTGTATATTGTCACTGACCCGGCATCTGGTCAAAGAGTAACCGGAAAGGTGGCGGTGATACGATGAAAACGAAAAGAATTAGAGAGGCAAGTGCGATGATTAGAAGTTTGTGTGTGGTAATGTTGGTTGCGGCTTGCGTTGGTTTTGCTTATGCAGATAATGATGCCGGCACTACGTCTGGAGCTCTTTTGAGATTAGGTGTGGGAGCGCGGATTCCTGCTATGGGTGATGCTGGAACTGCTAATTCATTGGGCGTTTCTGCAATGCATTACAACCCTGCAGCTTTGGGATTGACTCATCGCGGCGAAGTTGAAGCTATGTATCAGAATTTAGTTCTTGATATCAGTCAGGGTCAGTTGGGGCTAGTGCATCCTATCAACAGTCAGTCTTCTTGGGGTATTGCTTTGAACTATCTAGATTATGGAAAATCTTGCCGAGTAGGTCTGACGGATATTATTAACGATAATGTTTCTTCTACAACTTTTAGCGGCCAAGATATTCTTATGAGTGGTTCTTACGGCAGAATGGTTACTCAAAGCCTTTCAGCTGGCATTACAGCTAAGATCTTGAATTCTGAGATCGACAACACGTCTGCAACAGCTTTTGCAGTGGATTTAGGTCTGCAACTTCAGCCGTCAGATTGGCCGGTGCGTTTTGGAGTAGTTGGACAGAATCTGGGAACTAAGATGACTTTTGATAAAACTGATGAACAGCTTCCGGCTCTTGTACGCGGAGGTATAGCGGTTGATTTATTCAATAATCGTCTTACTGTTTCTGCAGAGGCTGAAAAGGTCAGAGACCAGAATGTATGCGCTCTTGTTGGCGGCGAGCTACGACTAATGGAGATTCTTGCTCTTAGAGTTGGTTATGACGGCAGAATCGATGCTGATAACGGACTGACAGCCGGTCTTGGAGTCAAAATTTCGGATATTTCTGTTGATTATGCTTATGTTCCTTATGGCAATTTTGGAAATTCTCACAGATTGGCTTTGACCTATAAGTTTGGCCCGAAATACTGATTGCATACTTCCTGAAGGACCGCTGCCGAAAGGCAGCGGTCTTTTTTTTTGGAAGATTAGGTGTTATTAAATTAAAAACCCCGCTGAAATTCCAGCGGGGCTAATCATTTTCTTTTGTTATATTTCTTGTCTAAAACTGGTTACGATCAACCGTAAATACCAGCTGACAGAGCAGCCTGGTTTTGTCCCATTGTTTCTGTTCCTACTGCATTGGAGAACATATTCTTCAACGGGCCACCTAGAGCTACGAAGACTGCGATGACGATGATGGCGATAAGGCCGATAATCAGACCGTACTCCACCATGCCCTGTCCTGACTCTTCAGTTTTCAGTTCACGAATGTCTATCACTTATTTTCACCTCCCTTCAAAAAAAGAATTGAATCTAGCTTTATTCATATCACTTCGGCATATATAAAGTCAAGCTAAATGTAAAAAAAACACCAAAAAATTGTTATTTAATTCTGATGTTAATTGATAAAACAAGAGTTAGCTAATTGCATAAATCTAATTAAAAAGTTCTTTGATCCTTATATCTTCAAGATTGGAAACAGATAGATCGGCTTCTTGTAAATCTTCAACAGTTTCTATTCCAGTTGCGACTCCGACAATATATCCGCCAATTTTTCTGACCGCCGATATATCTCTTTTTGTATCGCCAAAAAAGATAGCTTCTGAAGGTTTTACTTTTTCACCAAGAATTGTTGATCCTCGTTTAATTGCAATTGACAATAATTTAGACCTATCGCTTGAATCAGAACCATAGCCGCCAAAAGAAAAATAACTTAAGAGTCCTGATGACTCGAGTTTAATTTTTGCGGCTTCTTCTAGGTTGCCTGTTCCAAGCCCTACTAAAACTTTTTTTGAGATAATAAATTCAATCAGACTTTTTACTCCGGTCAAAACCTTATATTTTTTGATAGATAACTTCATTTCTGCAGGAAGCAGGCTAAGATATTTTGTTTTTATGAATTCGATTTCGTTCTGTTGAGGCTCTCGGTGTTTTATGAAGCGAATATAATCAGCAAATATTCCTAAATCAGTTCTACCATGAGGAAGATAATCTTTTGGAATAAAGCTGGTTGAATCGGGAAACAATTCTTCAATTGCCATTTTAAAAGCTTTGCTTCCTGCTCCACCAGTCAAAATAAGAGTGCAATCAATATCGAATATTGCAAGTTTGAACCTAGAACTCATTTTTTTTCGATCATGGATTTGAATTCATTCGGCAGAGAAAACTTGACCTTTTCCTCTTTGGTTACCAGCTCTTCCAAATGCGCTCCATAGTTATTCGCAAGGTAAGCTATGGTATCTTGAACAATGTCTTCCGGTGCAGATGCTCCGGCGGTCAGCCCCACACGTTTTACATTTTTAAGCCATGAAGGCAAAATTTCTTCAGGAGAATCTATCAGATATGCCGGTAAATTATGCGCTTTAGAAACTTCAGACAACCTATTTGAATTAGAAGAATTTTTTGAACCTATAATCAGCAGAATATCTGCTTTTCCTATCAAAGTTTTGACTGCATTTTGACGATTTTGAGTTGCATAACAGATATCGTATTTAGGAGGAACCTGAATATTTGGAAATCGACTTTTCAAAACCGATATTATTTCTTTCGTATTTTCGATAGATAAAGTTGTTTGAGTGACATATCCGACTTTATTTGGATTATTTATTTGCACGGTCATTGCATCGTTTACCGAGCTAATAAGTTTTATCGAGCCGTCTGCAAGCTGGCCCAAAGTTCCAATAACTTCAACATGACCTTTATGCCCTATTAAAATTATTTCGCATCCATGATTAGCAAGGTTTATTACCTCGCTGTGGACTTTTGTGACCAATGGGCACGTAGCGTCAATAATGCGGAGAGATCTTCGAACAGCTTCTTGACGGGTTGATTTAGGAACTCCATGAGCTGAGAAGATGACAATCGCGCCATCAGGCACTTCTGAAAGCTCTTCGACAAATATTACTCCTCGAGCTGTCAATCGCTTTACGACGAATTTATTATGGACTATTTCGTGTTTTACATAGATTGGAGCACTAAATAATTTAAGAGCAGTATCGACGGTATCAAGCGCACGATCTACACCAGCGCAAAAACCTCTAGGCTTCAACAAAATAATCTT
>PEWQ01000032.1 GCA_002780065.1 Candidatus Hydrogenedentes bacterium CG07_land_8_20_14_0_80_42_17 | reverse complement strand
TTCGCCCTGATTCCATTCGCCCTGGTTACATTCACCCGATTTGCGTAGGGGCGAACCTGTGTGTTCGCCCTGATTCCATTCGCCCTGGTTACATTCACCCGATTTGCGTAGGGGCGAACCTGTGTGTTCGCCCTCACAAGGGCAGACACATAGGTCTGCACCTACGAATGCGGATATGGGAAATTCATATCCAACATTCATCAAAATAAAATGGACATGGTTCGGCATGCAAATAAATTCATCACATTTGATGTCGGAAAATTTATTTTCAATTTCACGATACCATTTCTTTATCATTTTCCCCGCATCATTTAAAACCATTTCATCATCAATAATTTTCCCAAACAAAATTACCCGATTCTGGGTAACAATTGTAATGAAATACGAACCGAGCTGTGAATAATCATATCCCTTCAAACGAATAGAACGACGATGATGTTGAAGCAGCGTTGTTGTCACAATATACGCGGTGCAATAAAACAAGCGTCATCGCTGCTCGGAGCCTGTGAAAGAACAGTCTCTCTGTCGAGCGTATTGCCTGTTTCATCGTCTCTCAGCACATTTTTTATTTCAATCACATGGCTGGTGGTCGGAACATCAGCAGTATCCAATTTGCAAATTGTCGACGCGTATTCGAGAATTCTCGAAAGGTCGTTAGAATACCTTTCAGCTTCTTCTTCGGTTAAAGAAAGCCTTGCCAGAAATGCTATGTGTTTAACTTCATCAATAGAAATGGACATAGGAGAATCTTACAATAATTTTTTTATATTCGCAATCGATTGTAGGGGCGAACCTACGTGTTCGCCCTGCGCCGCATGTCGCCAAGATAATTTGCACTATTCCAAAGAATTGTGATATAATAATTTTTCCGCACCGCACTTATAATGCCGTCCGGCAGGGTGCTCTTCCTTTAGGACCGGCTCTCAAATAATTTAAGGAGTTCAACATGGGTTTCGCAATATTCAAGTTTCATCCTCGCATTACAGCAGGCATCAAGGCGCTCGGTTTCACCAATCCGACGCCGATTCAATCAAAAGGCATTCCGCCGATTCTGGAAGGTCGAGATGTACTCGGACTTGCACAGACCGGCACAGGCAAGACAGCTGCATTCGTTCTGCCCATCCTCGAGCGATTGCTCGCCGGATCGCACCGCACTCTGCGCTGTCTTATTCTCGCTCCAACCCGCGAGCTTGCCGAACAGATTCACGAAGTAATACGCGAGCTGACTCCGCACACCGGCATCCGAAGCATGACTGTATATGGCGGTGTCGGAATGCAGCCACAAATCGAAAAACTGCGCGCGGGTCATGATATCGTTGTTGCCTGTCCCGGGCGGCTCCTCGACCACTTCGAAAGGAAAATGATCAACGTCTCTAAACTCGAGGTACTTGTCATCGACGAAGCAGACAGAATGTTCGACATGGGATTTCTTCCCAACATTCGCCGCGTTATTGCGAAAATACCAAAGAAGCGCCAGACACTTCTCTTCTCCGCAACCATGCCCAATGAGCTCAATCATCTCGTCACTGAGATTTTATCAAACCCGGTGGCTATAAAGTTCGGACACTCCGCGCCCGTGGAAACTGTTGACCACGCTCTCTTCCCGACTCCAGAACATCTCAAAACCCCATTGTTGTTGGAACTGCTCAAGCGCACGGAGACAGGATCGGTTTTGATCTTCACACGCACCAAGCACCGAGCAAAGAAAGTTTCTAGAGTTCTTGAACATGAAGGATATGCTGTAGCGGAGTTGCAGGGAAATCTCTCGCAGAATCGCCGCAAGGAATCTCTAAATGGATTTCGAAGCGGTAAATATCGCATACTTGTAGCCACAGATATTGCGGCGAGAGGACTTGATGTCTCAACCATATCTCACGTAATCAACTACGACATTCCCGACACAACAGACGCTTACACTCATCGTATCGGGCGAACCGGCAGAATGCTCAGATCCGGTGACGCATTCACATTCGTCACTTCCGAGGATACGGATGTCGTCCGATCAATCGAACGCGTTCTGAAAGCTCCAATCGAGCGGAGAATGCTCGAAGGCTTCGACTATAAAGCTCCTTCCCAACCGCGAAACAAGCGCGACTCTATGCCGCGGTCAAATTCTCATGCACATGCGCATAAAAAAGAACATTCGGATTTTCGAGATCAAAGTTCGCAACATAGCGGACGGAGCAAGCCCACTCATTCTCACGGTAAGTCAGGCGGCTTTCGTCACGGCCGAGATGAAAAGCGCGAAACGCAAAATAATTCTGAACGCGAAATATCACGAAATTCTGTCAAAGGCTCGTACTCAAAAGATTCTGTTCGAGCTGCAACAAGTGACGGTCAAGGGCGAGCAGAAAAAAGTTTTGGAGACGCTCATAAAAAACGAAAACTATCAGGGCATTCATCATGGAAGCCATTCGGTCAAGGCCGGCGGAGAGGCTGATTTCGATGTAACTTTTCCAATATCTTTTCCAATATATTGAGCCGCGCTTTTGAGAAAAAAGATCGTTTGCAATTTCTTCAGTCGTTGGATACAATAATTCAGAAAATTAAGAAAAATATCGCATAGAAGCATAGTTAATGCGTGATCTGTGCGAATAGCAAAGGAGATGTCACATGAAAAATGTTGAATTAAATGTCGAGGGAACCATTCTCACGGTTAAGATAGACCTAAGTAAAAGTTTTGGACCTTCATCCTCAGGTAAGACAATCATAATTGCTTCTACTGAGGGTAACATAACTATTCCTGACCGCGATGAAAAGATAGGACTGAATGTTTATCGAAAAAAAGCCTGAGGCAAATATCAAAATACGCTCCTCGCAATGGCACATGTAAACACTTTTTGGACAGCCAACCTCCGGAGCGAGGAGAGGCACGTGCGCCTCGCACGTGTACGATCCCAGATCAAAACTTCGTGAGCTGCTTTTTCTCACAAAAAATATTTTTTTCCGCTTGAAAGATGATTCAGCAATCCTATAATTCAGATTATGCAATTCGCTAAAGTTATCGGCACAGTTGTGTGCACAAGAAAAGATGAAAAACTCGAGGGAAGAAAACTTCTTCTCGTTCAACCGGTGAACATCAAGTATGAGCCTAGCGGCAATCCTTTGGTTGCAGTTGATGCCGTACAAGCCGGTACGGGAGAACTCGTTCTGCTTTGTTCAGGCTCGTCCGCTCGCCAGACAAAGCTTACAGAAAGCCGCCCGTGCGACGCTGTAATCATGGCAATCGTCGATACAGTGGAGCGCGACGGAACAGTTACATTCGATAAAAGTCAAGGCTCATAAAATTTCATGTTCGCTGGTCGAATAATCGGTCGCGTCGTCTGCTCTGAAAAGGTCCAGGCTCTCGAAGGAAAAAAACTTCTTCTTCTTCAACCATTAACTTGGGACAAAAAAGAAGACGGAGACCCGCTAGTCGCGCTCGATGCTGTCGGGGCAGGCTCAGGCGAATTTGTCTTCTTCGTCAAAGCGAGAGAAGCCGCAGTAGCTTTTAAAGAGGTTCCGCCGGTTGATGCAACTATCTTGGGAATAATCGACGGTGTTGAGTTCAACGGCAAATACACGGACGGGAAATGAAAAATGTTTATTGCTAAAGTTGTAGGGCGAACATGGGCAACCAGAAAACAGGCTAAACTTGAAAAGCATAAACTGCTCTTGGTAGTTCCTATCGAGCCTTTATCCGGAAAAGAGTGCGGTAAAGTTCAGCTTGCGCTCGACCCTAAAGTCGATGCCGGAGTCGGCGACTGCGTGCTCGTAATCGATGAAGGCAATTCTGCTCGGCAAGTTCTAGACGATAAAACAGCTCCGATCAGAACAGTAATAGTCGGTATTGTCGATGCCGTCCAGTCAGGCGACAGCTACATTAAATTTCATTGAGCGATTTAATTTCTTCAAACAATCCCTCTAGTTTTCTGAAAAAATTTTTTGGAGCCGGAATCGAATCTTTCGAATCATGGGGACGGTATCCCAAGGTTCAAAATCAAAATGAATTCATTCCGTATTGGCTGAATGAGGCTATTCCATATTCTTCTCCTCTCCTCGCTTATGGGCTCGGAAGAAGTTACGGCGACTGCTGTCTTTGCGATAACGGCACAATTATTTCAACAAGAAATATTAATCGCCTGATAAGCTTCGATAAAGAAGACGGCATCATCGAATGTGATGCTGGAATTTCTTTTTCAGATCTGCTCGAATTCATAGTGCCTCATGGTTGGTTTCTGCCGGTGACGCCAGGCACCCGATTCGTCACGCTCGGCGGAGCTATTGCAAATGACGTTCACGGAAAGAATCATCACCGCGAAGGAACATTCGGCCGGCACATAATAGAGCTTGAGTTGCTGAGATCTGATTGTAAAAGTTTAATTCTTTCTGCCGGAAACAATCCTGAGTTTTTCAATGCAACAATAGGCGGCATCGGGCTGACCGGACTCATAACGAAAGCAAAAATAAAACTAAAGAAGATTCATTCGGCGTTTATTGATGCTGAGACGATTCGTTTCGGAAATCTGAACGACTTCGACAAACTTTCACGCGAGTCCGACTCAACCCACGAATATACCGTAGCATGGCTTGACGGCTCTTCGAGAGGAAAATCTTTCGGCCGCGGCCACTTCATTCGAGGAAATCATTCAGAAGAAGGAGCTCTTGTTCCCGGTAAAAAAAATCCCAGCATCACAATTCCATGCGACTTTCCCGAATTTTTTCTCAATAGATTATCCATTCGAGCATTCAATGAAACCTATTTTCGAAAGCCGCTTGCAAACTCCAAGATTCATTACTCTCCTTTTTTTTATCCGCTTGATGTTTTAGGAAAATGGAACCGCATATACGGCAAACGCGGATTCTTTCAGTATCAATGCGTCATACCTGAAACTGCAGGTATCCCCGCAATTCACGATCTGCTTGAGACTGGAATAAAGCTCGGAACAGGCTCCTTCCTCACAGTTCTAAAACATTTCGGAGAACTAAAATCGCCAGGAATGCTGTCATTCCCAATGAAGGGCTATACGATCACAATGGATTTTCCGTTTGAAAAATTAAAAAGCATCGAATTAATTAAACGCTTGGACGCGATAACAAGGTCAGCCGGCGGAAGGGTTTATACGGCGAAAGACGCCGGGTCCGCAGACGATTTATACTATTCATCATTCAACATTGAAAAATTTGAAAAGTTCATCGATCCGGCTTTCTCGTCGAATCTATGGCGAAGAGTTAAAAGGAGCAGGGTATGAAAAGAATTTTGGTTATTGGCGGAACATCTGCAATGATCAGAGAATCATTGAGAATGTTTGCCAAAGAAGGTTCAAAGATCTACATAACCGGAAGAACTGAAAACAAACTTACTTCTATTGCAGATGAATTAAAAGTTCTAGGAGCAGATGTAAAAGAAGAATGCATTGATTTAGATCTATCAGACGAGCATTTAAATTTTATTAAGCGCGCCGCAGAGTATCTTGAAAAGATCGACATCGCAATTCTTGCGCACGGAATTAATATTCCTCAAGCGGAAGCGGATTCGAATATTGAGTCCGGACGAAAAATGATTCAGACAAACTTCGTCAGTTATGTTTCGCTGCTCACACTAATCGCAAACCAAATGATAGAACAAGGCTCAGGCAAAATTGCGGCGATAGTGTCTGTTGCCGGCGACAGAGGCAGGCAGAGCAACTTTCTTTACGGCGCCACAAAAGCCGCTTTAGATACATATCTTTCCGGGCTTAGAAATAAATTGCATAAATATGGAATCAAAGTAATTTCGATAAAGCCTGGATATGTGGATACTCCTATGACAGCAAGCTTTCCGCATAATCCTCTTTTTACGTCTGCGAAAGAAGCCGGAGAATTAATCTTCAAAGCGATCAGTGTTGAAAAAGATATTGTTTACATTCCATGGTTCTGGAGATGGATATTGACAATAATAAAAATAATACCTGAACAGATTTTCAAAAGGATGAGACTGTAATCAGCTTGCTATCTTAGAAGCCGCGCCCTTCTTGAATGCCCAAAAAATTCCTGCGCCAATAATAGCTCCTGCAAGAATCAGCAACATTATCGCGAGAACAGGTCTAAAAAATAACCAAGCGACCGCAATAGTAATGAGCGAAATCGGCAAAGCAATAATAAAGGAAATAATAGACGTTCCGGCTCCAACAATAGTTCCGATAAACGGCACAACATCTGCAATAACTGAAAGCGGAGCGAAGATCATTGAGAGGCCAATCCAAGCCAAAATAAAACCGACTCCGCGAAGAATCCAAGTCATCATTGAGTTCTGTTTTTCTGCTGAGGCAAACATCTCGTCAGCAGTTTTAATCCCCGGTTCAATCATCAGAATTGAGCCACCTGCAGATGTTTGATAAGCAGTAAAAGTTCCACCGAACTGCTTGCCAATTATGCTCACGGATTGCGGAACGACCTCAGTGAAGCGAACTCGCATATCTCCTATTGCAGGCGCTGACTGATCAGCTCCGATATAATAACCGTTCTCAATACGATTAACTTTTTTCCCCGTATTCGCCTTCATAAATGTTTCATAATCCGAATCCGAAAGTGAAGCATTACGAAACGAATCGATTTTCTCTATAAGTTCAGATGTCAGCGAAAACGCACCTAGCGTGCCTTTGCCGGCATTCCATGTCTGGCTCTTAAATTGAATTGAGTTAGGATTGTCATGACCTGATATCTCTTTAAAGTCCGATGAATTTATTAAAGAACTGGACCAAACTTTTTTGTATTCATAAGTTGTAATCTCTTCTGTTCCGCCGCCAAGCTTTTTTCTTTCTTCCGTTTTTTTATCTTCTTCCCATTGATACATTTCTACGTCACGCCTAAATCGCAAAGCATTTCTGCTTAACTCGAATTCAGGATCGATAAGTATCTCATCCGTATTCGCCATGCCGATGGTGTGAATTAATCTGTCATCGTTCGCGCCATTTATGGGTTCTACCGGCACAGATATAACTGCTGTTTTGCCTTCCTTCAATGTCTTTGCAGTTTTAACTGCTCTGCCCTCGTTCCAAAACAAAAGCCCAATTGATACGACAAAAAGTATCAGTCCAAAAACAATGCCTTTGAATGAATTGCCTATTCTCGAAAAATAACCCTTCTGAGTGACTTCAACTACTTTGTCGGCCATTATTTTCTCCTACAGTTAAGCTCTACTTAAAAAAGCTCCTGTTCTTGTATCAATCTTAACCATCTCGCCTTGAATAATAAAAAGCGGAGCATTGACGATAAGCCCGGTCTCAAGTTTTACAGGTTTTGTAGCGCCGGTAGCTGTATTGCCTTTTGTCGCTGGCGGAGCCTCAATCACCTTCAGAGCAACCGAAGCCGGCAGTTCGGCTCCTAATGCTTTTCCTTCGCTGAATTCCACCTTTATGACATCGTTCTCCTTCAGATAATTGACTGCATTGCCTAAATCTTCTTTAGACAAAGTCACCTGTTCATACGTCGCTTGGTTCATAAAGTTATATCCATTAACATCTGAATATAATAACTGCATCTCAGCAGTCTCAAGCATAGCTTCTTCGAATTGATCATTCTCGCGATAAGTGCGTTCAACCACATTTCCGGTCGAAAGATCCTTTAGCTTTGTTCGCACGAACGCGCGCCAATTGCCTGGGTTCACATGCTGAAACTCAACAATCTTCATTAACTTTCCATCTATCTTAAGGCACATGCCTTTTCTAAACTGATTCATAGTAATCATAATGTTATGAATAATATTTGATGCAATTAATTTGTCAAGAACGGCGAAATTAATATTCTTTTGCAATGATCGCATGTTGAATGGCCGTTCGCTTTCAAATGCGCAATCATATTCTGTTTCAATTTCACTCTGCACCCCTGGCAAGCATCTTCCTTGAATATTGCTATCGCAGGCACTATTCCGCTCTCTATAATTCCTTTGTATCTTCGGCTCAGTTCAATTGGCAATCGGCCAAGCAATTCTTCACGCTCAGTATCGAGCTTTGAATATCTTTCGCTAAGATTTTTTTCTCCCTCTGCCAGTTTATCCTCAGCCTCTTTTTTTTCTGTGCCGAGTTTTTCAACTTCCAGCTTCTTCTCATGCAGAGTGTGTTCGAGCTCTTCCGTCTTTTCCATAATCTCAAGCATCTGCTCTTCTATTGCATTCTTCTTATCTGATATGGAAAGCAATTCCGTTTCTGCGGCTTTTGCGGCTTTTACTGAGGTAATTACTTCCAGCTTCTTCTCTTCCTTTTTTCGTAGCTCTGAAAGCAATGTAATGTCATCTTCAAGCAGTCTCAGTTCCTTATCTAAAACATTTTTCTTTTCCAACAGTGTATTCAATTCTGCCGTTTCATTATCAAATTTAATTTTTATCTTTTCGTATAATTCTTTGTGCGGTACGATCCACTTTTTGAGCCGAAGTTCCTCAGAATCTATCTCGAATATTTTCTTCAATGTATCGATCATAGTAAAATAAAAGGACTCTTCACTATAGATTTTTCAATTCTCAATTTTGAGGCAGTTCTTTTCAAACCTTTTGCCGTAATATCGACAAATATTTTTTCTGTCTCATAATGGCCTGCATCTACAAGAAGAAATCCTCTCCCCTCCTTTCCAATTCTTTTTTTTCCTAAAGTCTCTGCATCACGAGCAGTATGATATTTGACATCACCGGTAACGAAAATATCCGCACCTGATTCATAAGCTTTCTCCAATAAATCCGAACCTGATCCTGAACATAACGCAACAATCTCGATTATGTTCGGAACAGTTCCGGATGCACGAACAGTTTTTCCAAAAAGTCTATTCAGACGGGCGCGATAATTCTTCCATTTTGTAGGACGAACTCGGCCGATCCTTCCAATCGGCACTCTCTTTTCTTCGTAAAGAGAGATAACAGTATTCAGCGACAATAGTTCGGACAAAGCATCGCAAATGCCGCCCGGCGCAAAATCCGCATTTGTATGAGCGTTTATGACTACGAGTCCTGCTCTGGCCGCTGATAATGCTCTCGACACCGAAGCATCGTCTTCATTCAGCATCTTCGGGCCGCGGCGCCAAATAGGGTGATGAGTCACAATCGCATCGCAAGACTTCTTTTTTGCAAGTGCTATAGACTTCTCGTCCAGATCGAGCGAAATTAGAACTGACCGTATTTGTGCGGATAGAGAACCTATCTGCAAACCGAAATTATCATCCTGCAATGCAAATTCAGGAGGGTATAACTCTTGCAAAACATCCAAAAGATTTCCTGCGCTGAACATAAAATGATTATGTAATTTACAATTTGCTTTGTCATTATCTTTTTTCTGTAATTCTCCAAATGAGGACCACTAATCAACATTAAAAAAAGCGAACCACTAATGAACACTAATAAACACTAATTTTTTTAATGCCGGAACCGTAAAAGTTTAATTTTTGAACCATGAAGATACCGAAATTTTTAGCACTGAGTTACTGAGACACGGAGATTTTTAAATAATTTTTTATTTTTATCTATCTTTTTCTCTGTGCCTCTGTGTCTCAGCG
>PEWQ01000135.1 GCA_002780065.1 Candidatus Hydrogenedentes bacterium CG07_land_8_20_14_0_80_42_17 | reverse complement strand
ATTGAAAAATGAAAATTGGAAAAATAAAATTTTCAATTTGCACTTTCCAATTTGCAATTTCAAATATTATAACTCGTCATGGAGGCACAGGCTCTACGCATGGAGGCACAGGCTCTACGCATGGAGGCACAGGCGCCACGCGTCAGAGGACGCCACGCGTCAGAGGACGCCACGCGTCAAAGGACGCCTTTTCATGTGTCATTGCAAGGAGCGGACTCGCTGAGTCATCGCGACAAAGCAATCTGAAAAAATGATGAGTGATGAATGAGGATGAGGTTGAGCGGGTTCAGTTGGAATTAGGTATTGTGTCCCTCTAATTCGTACAGCAGAAAAAATAGTTGACATCTCTATCTAATTATCATATTTATTAATGAGTTTCGACATTAAATATTCAAGTTGTTGTCGGATAACTTCAAGACTTCTTTATTGAAGACTTGAAAACTATAGGAGGGTTACTATATGTCTATTGTCCGTAGGTGGTTCTTACTTGGCGGAGCAATTCTTGCAATAATTCTTGGTTTTGTTCTTGGCACAGCGTTCATGTTGAATACCATCAACATATTCAATAATGCTATCGCCAATTCAGGTCAAGATGTTGCCGCTTTGGTAATTAACTTATCTCATGGGATCAAGGGAATCCTTGGCTGGATCGTTTTTGGATTGACGATGACAAATGCGTTGATCGTGGCGTCCTCTCTATGCCTTGTTATCATGATTGGTGACAAAAAGTAAATATTTATAAAAAAAGCGGCGAACAATTTCGCCGCTTTTTTTTTGACACTAGTTATTATTCAAGCCGCTTCCTGATGCTTTCAGTATATTCTATATTTGCTTTTTTACGAAGCTCAGTTATCCAATCCTGATATATCTGATTCTTCAAAAATTCTCTATATTCATTTTCAACCGAAAATATTTGAGTCTCCCAAACTTTAGGATCAGCCGGCTTTCGCGCTTCTAGTCTCACAATATGAAAACCATGCGAAGAAACAATCACGTCGGAAATCTTGCTTGCTTCGAGATCAAAAATCACTCGATTAATTTCAGGGTCAATATAAACCTTTCCGTTTTCCCCGAGCGTTCCCATCTCAAGTCCGACCATCTTGAGCGTATTCGTATCAGGATAAAGATCCGACGTCATTTCACCAGGAATAACATTGCCTACCAATCCGCCTCGCGCTCCGCTCTTTGCGCTGGAATATTTTCGCGCTAGTTCCTCGAAAGATTCGCCATTCTTAATTCTCTTTGCAATATCTTCTATAAGTCTCTTTGCCTTGTTAATCTCTGAATCACCGGCTAAAGCCGCTTTAAGGCCGTCTGAAACATCATCAAAGGATTGTCTATGCCGCGCCTCGTGCGCATCGAAATAAGCAACGTGATAACCAAATTGCGTTTCGATAATTTTCGTCGGTGTATTCACAGGCCAATGAAACGCAACAGTTTCGAACTCAGGCACCATCTGCCCTTTCTGAAACCAATCCAATTCCTGAGCAATTACTGCTCCGGAAGTATCTTTCAATGCCGAACTAAAAATATTGCCAAACTTTTCACCGCTCTGAAGCCGGATCAACAGCGCTTCGGCTCGGCTTCTGACCTCTAGCTTTTCAGCCGGAGTCATATTATTTCTTACAGGAAAAAGTATATGCCGTCCCTTGATCCGTTCATCAATCATAAAAGAATCCGGATGAGTTTCATAATATGTTTTTGCTTTTTCAATAGGAACAAAATCGCCAGGCCGAATTAAAATGTGACTCAGTGTTGCTCTCTGATATCTCAAATTGAAATAATCCCGCAATTCGGCGGGAGTAACTTCAATTCCACCTGTAACGAAATTAAAAATCTTCCAGAGTGTAATATCGTTCCGAATCATATCTTCGTAATGAGACCATTCAGCGGAAGAAACCTCTCTTCGCGCTCTCTTATACCTTTCCGCTTCCAATTGGCCTTGTTCGTTTCTGAATAGACGGTCTCTTGTTTGAGTCACTACCTCTTGTTCAGTCGCAAGCATTCCGATTTTCTGCGCAGCTTCAAGCGATAAATGCTCTCTCACAATATCATCGAGCACTCCACTATAAATCTTTCGACGATCGGTATCGGTTAAGTCCGACTTATTTTCCATTCTCGAAGACTCAATCCCATCGATTTGATCAAACAAAATCTTTTCGCCATTGATCTTCATCGCATAAGGAGTAATGCTCAAGCCGGTCATTTTGGCGCCCCAATCAGCAAAGATAGCGATAATAAACACCGCTACAATAATAAGGATGCCCCATTTGGTCATATTTCTAAATTTGCTCAACATAGTTTTGAGAGAATAGCATATACTTTTCTTGTCTGCAAATATTAGATTCGTAATTTCTCAGATAGAAAAAGCTGACCTTTCAACATCTATTTGATACTATCTAAAAGTTGTTCTTATTCGATATTGGAGGAGATGTAAATATGTTTCAAAAAGGAAAGACTTTAGCTGAATTAGCTCTAGGAGACAGAATCGAATATAATTACACAATCACGGATGAGCATATTCGCATGTTCGCCGAAGCAACGGGCGACAAAAATCCGATTCATATCGATGACGAGTATGCGGCGGCATCGCCGTTCGGAAAGAGAGTAGCTCATGGTGTTCTTTTAAGCGGAATTGTTTCCGGTGTGATTGGAATGAAATTCCCCGGGCTCGGCACAATCGCACGCGAGATGTATTCCAAGTATCAAAAACCTGTTTATCCCGGCGACACAATAAAAGTTACTGCCGAGGTCGCAGAGCGTAACGAAAAACTTAATCTCTGCAAAATTACTTTTAAAGTAACTAATCAAAAGAATGAATTGGTAGGAAGAGGTTATGCTCTCGTCATTCCGCCAAAATAGTTTTTCGAAAAATAAAATTTCAGTTATCTTTTTTCAGTTGAAACAATTCATCTCAAAATATGATACTGAACTTCTCATCTCAATAGCGGTTTCTGCAGGCATCGCAGTTGCTGTCTTGATTTATATCTACGCGCCTTGGCAAAGAGCGAATTCCAACAGTCAGATGGTTCTCGATGTAGAGATGACAAATCGAAAACTTTCTAAAGACCCGCTGGATCATGCAACAAGACTGGAGCTTGCGCGTTATTATCTTCAATGGGGTCTGGCAGTATCAAAAAATGAATTGCCGGACGACATAAGCTCAGACTCCGAATTGAAAGATTACTTCGAGAAAAAACTTAGTGAGTGGGAAAAATTGGGCGAAGATGTAGCAAAACTTCGTTCTGTATTGAATAAAGATCTCACCGGATTTCGAAGGAGATTTTTCTCAGAGGAACAGAATCTTGCTAGAGGAATGTTTGAACAATCCGTATTGCTCTTCAGACAAGCAAAAGCGCTCGGAGCGAATTTCAGCGCAAGAGATCTTTATGATCTCGGCACAGCATACTATCAGCTTGGGCCGGAAGGTTACAGCGGAGCGGTAAAATATCTTAATCAGGCTGTCGCAAACGGACTTGTTTCAGCTAGAGCTTTGACATTTCTGGGAAATGTTTCCGTTGCACGCGGAGATATAGACGGAGGTATTTCGATGTACCGCCGCGCACTTGATTATGCGCCCGACGATCCGATACTGGCATTCAATCTCGCAATTGCTTACAAAGAACACGGACAATATGCTCCGGCTGTAGAATTTTTTATAGCAACACTGCGGTTATATCAAGATAAAGAAAATCTTGTTGAAGAAGAGTTGAGCATCATACTTCAGACGCGGCTCGCGCTGGGATGGTGTCTCCTGAAACTTTCAAAACCTCAAGAGGCAATCGAACACTTTGAAACACTGCTCGACGATCAGCCCGACCTTACAGAGGCTCATTACTGGCTCGGAGTAGCGTATGAAACAATCGGCAAGATCGATCCGGCAAAAGCTCATCTGCAGAGAACTCTCAAACTTTCTCCAGGATACCGCGACGCGGTCGATAGACTTAATCAATTAAATCAAATTTCTCGGCAAGGAGCGGTAATCAGGGGAAGAGTTCGATAGTGTTTAAAATACTCTTCGCTTTTTTTCTATGGTCAACGACCGGCCCTTTACTTCGCGAATCTAATTTGCCTGTATCAAATTACATAATTCTCTCTAGTACAGTTGGACTGACAATTCTGGTTCTATTCTACTTTAAACGGCTCCGAATCGAATGGCAAAGGTTGGAATGGAAATTACTAATCGCATTATCAGTTGCAAGCGGGATCAATATCGTCTCTTCTTTTATTGCATTCAAATTAACATCTATAGGAAATGTTCTTGTGCCTCATTATCTTGCTCCGGTTGCCGTCGCCGTTGTGTCACCGATAATTCTCAAAGAGAAAGCAACGAGAAATGCAGTTGAAGCCTTAATAATAGCTATTCTCGGGCTAATCTTCTTCACGCGGGAAAATATTCAGTTCGGAGGAAGAAACGATTCAATAGGAATCGGATTAGCTATGATATCTGCGGCGGCATATTCCGTAGTAATACTTATATCGCGCGCTCTTGCCAGAAAAGATAACGACCCGATTGTGATAACCTTCGTCACTTCGCTCTTTCTTCTTGTTCTGTCTCTTCCATTTTTCGAGTTTAGTGCGGTAAGCACCCGTTCCTTCTGCATCTCTTCAACTGCAGGTGCGCTTCATCTCGCAATTGCGGCGCCGCTTTATTTTCAGGGATTAAAAAAAGTGCAGGCTTCTTCAGCCGGAACAATAGGATATATGGAGATTATTTTCGGAATTGTTTGGGGCGCGGTTCTCTACAATGAAACAGTGAATATGGAAAAAATAGCCGGGGTAGTGTTAATTCTGCTTTCAGGAATAAGACTTTTTACAAGCAAAGAAGAAGTCCCTATCAGCACCAATATTCATATTTGAATCTTCTAAAGTTTTTAATGCTGGTGTCGATATAATCTCTGACAAATTTATGTTATCAGGAGGAAATGATGGCAAAAACAAGAGCAAAAAAAAGTGTAAAATCAAAGAAGGTATCTCGAAGAGGGAATATTAAATCTGAGGAAAAGGTAATAAAAATTTATGAAGCTCCTTCAATAGAATTGAATCCGGTTTCGTCAAATAAATGTTTCGAATATTTTACAGCGATCGGATTGTCTGAAACTGAGGCTGAGCGTTTGAAGAAAGTTCTTCCAATACTGCCGCTTGACGGAGAGCTTGTCGCTCTCTCGCACAAATTCATCGATATGCATCAAAGCGGTTGGAACCACGATGAATGGGTGAAGTTCATTACAGAATTAAATTCAAAAGGCTATAACATCGAGTCCGATGCCGCGCGCAGTTTCTGGGCTCATAAGATGGTTGGAACTTTGCTGGAAACTCTTCGCGATTCAAAAAGATCAGTATTAGAAAAAGCAGCTTAGTAATAAGTCCTAACTTTTATCTTGAAACTGCTTTTTATATCAGCACTATTCC
Source organism: Candidatus Hydrogenedentes bacterium CG07_land_8_20_14_0_80_42_17 (assembly GCA_002780065.1). Taxonomy (GTDB): domain Bacteria; phylum UBA8481; class UBA8481; order UBA8481; family UBA8481; genus UBA8481. The sequence continues at coordinate 4,152 of PEWQ01000135.1, read as the reverse complement.
GGCGTAGCCTACAAAGTCCATAGGCGCTCCGCTATTGCGATCATGACTCGTTGCATAAGATGTCATTATACCTTTTTGAGAATTTGATGCGGCAATAGCGGCTACGGCCGCGCCGGGACAGCATGCATTGTGACGTATCGAGGCAGATTTAATCGCTTCTTCCAGATCAGTTCTAACACAACATTCTATAAATTCTCTATCGTTCTCTCTTCTAACCCATTCCAAAGATTTTTCTCCGAGGCCATTTGGAGTAAAACCGTAAGACGGTCCGTAATGCGTCAGATCAGTAGAGCCTACGAAGAATACATCTTTTCTATCTTTAATAATTTCTGAAATCTTTTTTCCCAACTCAATAGCTCGATTCGAAGCCGGCATTCCTATCGCAATTAATTTAGCGGCTGGAAAAGTATGAGCAATCATAGGAAGCACTAACTCAATTCCGTTGTCCCTGACATAATTCGTTGCGGTTTCAATTTCAAAAGTATCTAAACTCAAAATCTTTTCGAAGACTTCTCTGTCATATTCCATTTGCCTTATTGGAGTCTCGCATGAATCGATGTCCCAGATTCGCGGAGCTTGGTGAGAGGAAAGATGTTCTCCGAAGACCACCACTAACGAAACTTCCGAATCAGAGGCAAGAGAAAGCGCGGACCATGCAGTTCTGCCTGAATAAATCCAGCCGGCATGCGGAACTATTGCGCCTCTAATTTTGCCGGCAACTTCAATTTTGTTTTCGCCAATATCTTCTTTGAACGCTTCGAACAGCTCGATACAGCGTTTCTTCGAGTCAGGATACCATGCTCCGGCAAAATCGGCTTTCTTAACTCTTGCCGTATTCAAGACACACCAATCTCCAAAATGTTATCGGAAATATTTAGAACCTTGCCGTCTATCGGTGAATGATATTTCGCTCCCAATGCGCCTTCCGAAGGCTCTGCAATCACTTCTCCTCTAGCAACAGAATTACCGACACTTTTTTTCGGCAAAGCCGGTGAACCGGCATGAGCGTTCAATTGAATTCTCAACCTGCCGGGAAAGAGCGGTTCTCCGGAAAAAGGAGCAGGTGAATCTAAATCTGTAATTCCAATCTTATCCATAAGAACATGAACCGGAACTTTTCGATTAGCGATAAATTTATTTGGTTCAACTTCTTGATTTCGAAAAGGATTCTTAACCTCGTGCTTGCGCAATGCAAGTCTTGTCTGAACCATCATCTCTCTAACTGGCAAAGGAATAGGACATGCCCATAGCGAGCAGAGTCCGCATTCAGAGCAGAGAAAAGCATTAAGAATATCGTCAGGTTTCGGATTTGCCGTCAAGCCTGAGCGCATCACGCGGCTCGGCCAGCACCTGTGCCCTAAAAGATTCCTCGGGCAATAATCTGAACATAAATTGCATTGATCGCAAGCTGATCGCGCAATTTTTTGATGCTCGTCGGGCTTCATCATTCTGCGCTGAACATATCTATGCTCGCGCGGAAAAACCAAAAATCCCGATGTGCGTTTCGTCACGGATGCTTTTTTCAAATCAACAAACTTTCCCATCATAGGGCCGCCGTCAATTACGACAAAATCCGAAACTTCTGCGCCGCCGGCAGATTCTATGCAAAATTCAAGAGGAGTTCCTATCGGAGTTACAACCGTAATTGGGTTTCTAACAGCGCCGCTGATTGTTATTGGACGCGACAGAACAGGTTTCTCTTCATCGACAGCTTCTGCAATCTGAATCAGTGTAATTACATTCTGGACTAAGCATCCGCAATCTGTGGGTCGTCCGCCTTCAGGAATAATTCTGCCGGTCACTTCGTACACAATGCTGAATTCATCGCCTGCAGGATAATAGTCCTGCAATTTATAAATCTCTGCAGATGTTCCATAAATTGCTCGTTCAAGTGCAGAGATTGTCTCTTTGTGCTTTTCTTTTATCGCAATTCCGAATTTGACCGCGCCGACCGCTTCGGCGGCAATAATCAGTCCGCGCACAAGTTTTACAGCTTGAAGCCGGGAAGTCTGCTGATCGACTTTCAAGAGCGGTTCGCATTCGGCGCAGTTCGCTATGACCCACTCAGCCTTTGAGGATAATTTTACGTGGGTCGGAAAGCCTGCGCCGCCGGCTCCGATTATTCCTGCAGTTTTTACAGCTTCAACGATAGACATATTTCATCAGCTATATCGTTTCATATTGAAATGCAAGAATCAAGTTGAAAGGGAAATGCGATGTGTGCATAAGAGTGTCACTTTTTCAATGTAATCGTCTTTGAACTTGCTTCCAGTAGTTGCTCCTGCTATCATTACTCATGCAGTTGAAAAAAGAAAATTCCTATCAGAAAGGGAACTGCTGAATGATTGTTACTCAGCATAATAATGCAATAATCTACGTCAAAAAAACGTTTAGCACGTCATGAATACATCCCTGATTCCTTTTGTCTATTCGCTGGCGATTGCGCTCTTAGTGATAGTAGTAAGCTATGCGTTTGACAAAAAGATTTCTCATTCCTCTTCACGACACTTTCTCTTTATACTCACATTATTGCTCTTCATCGCTGTCGGTATTCAACGTCTTAGCATCATTCCGCTCACGGGACATGTCGTAGACTCATCCGCCACTGTAAACATACTGTGGAACACTGTTAATGGCAGGCTTTGGTTCAGCGATCTCATCGGAATGAACTTTCTAGGCTATCATCCTTCTTACAATATTATATTCATCATTCCGTTTTTTCTTGTGAATTCCAGTGTCTTCTTCCTTGAGTCTGTACAATGCATTACGTCTTTATCCTGCTCAATCATTGTCTACTTTTTGGCTCAACAGATTCTTCGCGATAAAATTGTCTCAGCCACCTGCGCCACTATCTTCCTTCTGTATCCGCCTATGGCCGGATGGTCTGCTAACGCTCTGGAGCCTCAAGTATTCTCCGTGCCGTTCCTTCTCGGAGCACTTCTGGCTCTGGAAAAAAAATCTCTCTTCTGGTTTATATGCATGTCCACATCGGCGGCGTTTTCAATTGAAACATTTCTTACTGCTGTACCTCTTCTTGCCTGTATTGCCGGGATTATATACTTTCGTCGTGCCTCTGCCAAATTGCTGATCTTCGCGCTAATAGTTGTTGGTCTTGCCGCAATTCATTTCATAATCATTCAACCGGCGTGCATGCCTACCGACGGTCTTCAACCATCCATCGCTTTTCATTACTCGGCACTGGGAAACTCCAAGCGCGAAATCCTGATGACGATTTTGACAGATCCTGTGAGGCTGGCGCGGGTCGTTCTGATACCAGGTAAGATCGGCTTTGTAGCGCATCTTCTCTTGCCATGGCTCTTTCTTCCTCTCCTCGCGCCTTGGGCTTTAATCCCCGCGATTCCTGAACTCGTCATGATTCTTTTATCCAATCCCGGAGATGATATGTACAAGATCAACTGCTTCTACACGCAGGTCGGCACGTGTTTCATCATGTGGAGAGCACTCCATGGGCTAAAAAAAGTAACAGACTTCTTTCCACTTTTCCTCCCCTTATCCACTCATAACAATAGAATTGTTCGCGCGATCGTAACCGGTCTTCTGGCGCTCTCCATCGGTCTTCAGGCAAATTATTTTCACACACTGGGTCGCGGTATATTTTCTTTGAGTTTCGATCATATCCTTCCGAGCAGTCCGATTGCGGGCATTGAAATACCTCAAGACGCCAAGATAATCGTAACTCAAGGACCTTTGGCAACTTGGTTCGCAACTCAACCGGTGATTTATCCGAATAATAATAATGTAACGCGCTTTGCCCAAAATCGATTTATTTCCGGAGAATGGATTCCAGATTACATCGTTGGATTAAAAGAGGAAACCAACGAGGGTATGAAAATTCTGAACGATGTTAAAATGCGTTACAACATTCAGCTTGACAGACAGACTGATTTGATCAGCATCTACAAAGTCGTTAGCCCTCGCATCGGCGTAAACGACGAATAAGATTGGATGAATAGTTGAAAAAATTATTTTCGATGACGCTGTGGTGGTTAGTGATCTCTTCGCTCTTCTCTGCATGCGCTATTTCTGAAAACGAAGCGATATCAAAAGCTGTAGCAGTAGAGCAATATTACAAAGCTGTCGAATCAAACCATGCGCCGAGTATCTCTGCGTTCAAGAGAACTCTCAGAAATA
>PEWQ01000188.1 GCA_002780065.1 Candidatus Hydrogenedentes bacterium CG07_land_8_20_14_0_80_42_17 | reverse complement strand
AGAATTCGGATCGAAATGTTCTTTTGAAAAACAGCCGTCGAAGAATTTGAGAAGTTTTTTTTCGTATTCTCCGGGATTTTCACCCCATGCTCCGGTGTGCCCTGCCTCTGATTGCACGAGCCGTTTCGGCCCGGCAATTTTCTCAAATAAAGAAAGAGCTCTTCGAAAAGGAATAACGCGGTCGTTTTTCGAATGAAAGAGCAGAACTGATTTATCAGAGCGTGAGAGCAATTCGGCTGGATTCACTTCAGAAGCAGAGTGGCCTGTAAAGACTCGATAAGTCCACGTTGACATCTTTCCAAGCCAATGAGGAAGCCCATAACTTTCGGAGCCGACATCTGCGATAAGTTCGTCAAGCGAATCAAAACCTGAGTCGATAACAAATCCGCGAATTTCTGATTTATTTACAAAAGCGAGAACTGATGCCGCAGAGCCCATAGATTGCGCGTAGACGCAAACTCTGGAGCTGTCGATATTGCCGCGCCTCTTCAAAGAATCATAAATTGTTTCAAGGTCTTTTGCCTCATCGAGTCCGAAAGTCATAAGAGCATTACCGCTTTCGCCGTGGCCTCTAAGGTCCGGCAATAAAACGTGGTATCCTTTGGAATTTACAATTCGAGCGAGATGCAGAAGCCCCGACTTATTTCCTCCTTTCCCGTGAACCATTATCACGGCTGGAGCGCTGTCTTTTCCTTTTATCAGCCATGCCTTCAATTCGAATCCGTCAAATGAAACTGCCGTTATTTTTTCGTAATTCATATTGAAGTCATCAGGCGCCGGTGACTCGTTGTATGTTTTCATAGGAAGCATGTTGATATACATGAGATATAGCGGAATAAAGATAAAAAATATTGCAAGCAATACGAAAAAAATTATCGAATAAAAATAGATTCGGGAAAAGTTCAGAATCATAACAAAAAAATTGTATTTCAATTCTTCATTGACTTCGAGAAATAAAATTTTAATCTAATGCTATGGATGATGCACTAATAAGCAGAGTAGTCGATAATGTTGTTCGGAATTTAGCGGGCAAATCTTTAGTCGACAACAACCCTTCGAGATTTGTAAAAGTGGGAGTCTCGAACAGGCACTGCCATCTAACCTCTGAACATACTCAAATTCTTTTCGGAGCCGGGCACAAACTTACTCCTATGAGATATCTCCTTCAGCCGGACCAATTCGCTACTGTTGAGACAGTTTCGATTGCTACATCGAATGGAGTTTTTCACAACGTAAGAATCATAGGTCCTGAACGAAAACATACTCAAGTTGAAATTTCCAAAACTGATTCATTTGCATTAGGAATTGCTTCTCCTATTCGTCAATCAGGAGATATTGCCGGCTCGCCAGGCTGTGTAATAATTGGACCAAAAGGTTCAATTGTTTTGAATGAGGGAGTTATTCTTGCTTCAAGACATCTTCATTGTCACACATCAGAGGGCGAGGCATTAGGCTTGAGAGACAAACAAATTGTTCGCGTGAGAGTCGGCGGAATTCGGGGCGGAATTATTGAAAACATTTTAGCTCGAGTAGGCGACGCTCACAAATTTGAACTGCATCTCGATACCGACGAATCAAACGCATTCGATTTGAAGAGCGGAGATACTGTCGAACTACTTTTGAGGTGATAGGTGCGAGGAGACACAGGTGTCATCGCATGTGCTAGCGACGAATTCTTATCATAAGTGTTTACATTTGTCATTGCGAGGAGCAGGGCGTCTGTTGACGCGCAGCGTCCGTTGACGCGTAGCGTCTGTTGACGCAGCGGCCATTGACGCTTAGCGTGTGTGCCTCCAGATGAGATGTAATTTTTATATAATTATTTTGCAAGAAAGACTTGAACATTTTGATTTTTTCTTTTAAGATATAAAAAATTCGGAAACGGATATTTAAATTTAAAGGAGGTTCCTGTGGAAGCTCTAGGAATGATTGAAACAAAGGGTATGGTTGGCGCAGTTGAAGCTGCAGATGCCATGGTTAAAGCCGCAAAGGTTTTACTTGTCGGATACGAGAAGGTTGGCGGCGGACTAGTTATCACGTTTGTGCGTGGTGATGTAGCGGCATGCAAAGCCGCAACTGATGCCGGCGCGGCCGCGGCGGAGAAGGTTGGAGAACTAGTTTCAGTTCACGTTATTCCTCGGCCTCATCCGAACATCAAGGATGTATTTCCAATCAGAGTAACTGAAGACGAATCGAAGAAGTAACTAATAGATTCGCATTCGACTTTAACTACAGCGCGTTGGCAATCAGCGCGCTGTAAATGTTTTGGAAATTAAGGAAAGGCATAATCGATGAATGATCGAGAGATTACTGCGATAACACAAAAGGTTATCGAAAGATTAGGGCACGAAACTCCGACTGCACTCCAGCCTGATTCATCCGATGGTATTTTTACTCGAATGGAAGATGCGATTGAAGCGGCGGCATCTGCTCAAAAAGTTTGGGTTCAGCTTACGCTTGAGCGCCGCGGCGAAATTATTAAGGCGATGCGCAAAAAGATTATTGATTCAGCGAGAGAACTTGCCGATCTTGCCGTTCAAGAAACCGGAATGGGAGATGTTGAGCAGAAGGTATTGAAGAATATTCTTGTAGCTAAGAAGACGCCCGGCATCGAGGACATTCCTCATATTGTTTATTCAGGCGATCACGGCGTGACAATAGAAGAATTCACACCGTTTGGAATTGTCGGTTCAATCACTCCGAGTACGAATCCGTCGGAGACTGTATCGAACAATGCAATTTGCGCTCTTTCTGCGGGAAACTCGATCGTTTACAATTGTCATCCGAGCGCGAAGCGAGTCTCGGCAAGAACGATCTCTTTATTGAACCGCGCAATAACGGATAACGGCGGTCCTCAGAATATGTTGACTACAGTTGCGTATCCGACTTTGGAGACAGGAAGTATAATTTTCAATCACAAAAAAGTTAAATTGTTGGTAGTTACAGGCGGCGGCGAGGTTGTTAAAGCCGCGCTGACGGTCGGGAAAAGGTGCCTAGCGGCGGGGCCAGGCAACCCTCCGGTCATTGTTGACGAAACAGCAAACTTGGCGAATGCGGGGCGCGGAATTGTTAGAGGAGCGTCGCTCGACAACAACATCGTCTGCATTGCCGAGAAAGAAATATTTGCTGTCGACTCTATTGCAGACAAACTAATTTCAGAGATGAAGAAGAACGGCACTTATGAATTGCGGCAGTTTGAACTCGACAGACTCTTGAAGACATGCCTTGAAAATTACGATGGTCCTCATGGTCCTCGCACTAAACCGAAGCGTGACTCTGTCGGACGGTCGGCTAAATCATTGGCGGCTAGAATCGGAATTACGGTGCCTGAATCGACAAAGCTGTTGGTGTGCGATGTAGGCCGAAATAAGGATCATCCTCTAGTTCAGACCGAGCAGCTGATGCCGATTATTCCACTAGTAAGATGCAGTGATTTTAACGAAGCGATGAGTTGGGCTCTGGAAGCTGAGCACGGCTATTCGCATACTGCTATGATTCATTCGACAAATCTAGAACATGTCACCATATTCGGCAGAGCGGCGAACTGCTCCATCTTTGTTGTGAACGGGAGCTGTTTTAACGGGCTTGGACTTGAAGGCGAGGGACCGACCGCGTGGAGCATTACAACTCCGACCGGTGAAGGTTGCACGTCTCCAAGAAATTTTGCTCGCAAGAGGAGACTCGTTATGGTTGGAGCGCTGAGGATTTATTGATGTGTTAACTTCACGCAATGAAATCTAATTCTTTACAAGACTCTGTTCGCAATGCTGGAGTAGTTGGAGCCGGCGGAGCAGGGTTTCCCACTCATGTAAAAATTTCTGCAAAGGTTGAAATTGTTATTGCGAACGGAGCTGAATGCGAACCGCTGTTGCGGGTCGATCAGCAGATAATGGCTAAATTTGCTGAAAAGGTTGTTTCTGGAATTGCAAAGGTACGCGGGGCAACAGGCGCGAAGCGCGCGATAATTGCTTTGAAAAAAAAATATAAATCAGCATGGTCGGAATTGGAAAAACATGCAAAAAAATTCGGGGTTGAACTTTTTCCTCTCGGTTCATTTTATCCTGCAGGCGATGAAGTGACGTTAGTTTACGAAGTGACGGGCAGAGTAATTCCCGAAGCTTCTTTGCCAATGAATGTCGGATGCCTTGTTCAAAATGTTCATACATTATGCTGGATTGATGACGCTGATTCAGGGGCACCTGTGACCGAGCGATATGTGACAGTAGGCGGAGCAGTTCGGCATCCGACCACATTTCTTGCTCCAATCGGAACTCCGGTATCGGATTTAATTGAGAAAGCCGGAGGCGCGTCAGTTGAAAATTATGTAATCATTGATGGCGGACCCATGATGGGAAAATTTGTCGAACTCACTCATTCGATTACGAAAAGAACTTCAGGCATACTGCTTTTTCCGACCGAACACCCTTACGTAAAAAAGCGAATGGAGTCGATGAGAATATCATGGAATAAAGCGGCGGCGGCTTGCACGTCATGCGAAGACTGCACAAAATATTGTCCGCGTTATTTGCTCGGACACCGCGTGCTGCCTCACCGTGCGATGCGGGCGTCGGCATTTGCTTTAGAACCGCCGCCAATGGAAGGTTTTGCTTTGACCGGAGCAATTTGTTGTGAATGCGGAATATGCACTTTGTGGTCGTGCCCGATGGATCTCAGGCCTAGAGAAGTAATGCAAGCTGTGAAGAGAAAGATGGCAGAGAATAAAATTCAGAATCCATTTCGCGGTGAGACGGGTTCAATTCACCCATCAATAGCGGACAGAAAAATTCCGGTTGAGCGGATAGTTCAAGGCCTGCATCTTACCGAATGGGATGTTGAGGCGCCTATGGCGACGGAAATACTTTTGCCGAAGACGGTCAAGATTCCGCTTTCTCAACATGTAGGAGCTCCGGCAAGAGCAGTTGTAAAGGAAAAGTCAAAGGTCAAAAAAGGAGATCTCATCGGTGAGATTCCCGAATCGGCTTTAGGCGCTAGAGTTCACGCTTCGATTGACGGAGTGGTAACAAAAGTGAGCGATGTTGTAGAGATTAAGAGTGAGTTGTAGTATCGTAATGCATGATACGAATTCATTATTAAAAAAGGTGGCCGCAGGCTTTAGCCTGCGTAAGGAAGTAAAAGCGAGACGAGGTGAACACGATGAGTGATTTTTCGGCGGTTGGAATTTTAGAGACAAACTCGATTGCGCTCGGGATTGAATCTGCTGATGCAATGTTGAAATCTGCGGAGGTGACACTTATTGATGCGCATCCTGTCTGCCCCGGAAAATTCATTATTGTTTTACGCGGTGAAGTCGGAGCCATAGAAACTGCAATTTCAGCCGGAAAGAAAAGAGCTGCGACAACAGTTGTAGATTCGGCCGTCATTCCCCGTGTTCATGAAGATGTATTTCCCGCTCTAGCCGGTGCGGTAGTCGTAAAGAAATTGCAGGCTGTTGGAGTATTGGAAACATATTCTGTAGCGTGCCTGATTCGCTCTGCCGATGCGGCGGTGAAAGAGGCCGAGGTAAAACTTATCGAGGCGAGGCTTGCAACTGGAATAGGCGGAAAAGGTTTTTTCATACTTACAGGTCAAGTTGGCCCTGTTAAAGATGCGATGCGTGCGGCGGGCGAAATAGCTCGACAAAATGGATTATTGCATTCTTCGATCGTTATACCTCAGCCTCATGAAGAACTCATAAAGGCGATATTTTAGTGAGAAGAGATTAATTTGAAACGGGTGTTATAGATGGATTACGTCACAATAAGACGTGTTGTTGAAGAAGAAGTAGTTAAGTCGCTTTCGTCTGCGACAGCGACGCCTCGAATAAAACGCCCTGTTGTTTCGGAATCCATGGTAGCTCAAGCGAAACGAAGAGGAAGCAAAGTGCTTGAGATTCCGCCCGGAGCGATAATAACTCCTGCCGCACGTGATAGAGCTGAAACTCTGGGAATAAAAATTACTCAAACCTTGAGCGCTGATTTGAATTCCGGAGATGCTGCAATGCTTGCTGAAGCTGTTATGTCTTCAGTTGTGGCTTATTTGAGCCGAACAGAATCTCTAGTTCCTAAAATTAATCCTGTCTCTGCAAATGATCGAAAATTAATTACTGCTTCCGATATCGATAAAATTATGCTCGGAGAAAAAGTTATAAGGCTGTCAAAGAAAGACAGAATCACGCCATTAGCCAGAGACAATGCCGAGCGAAGCGGAGTTAGAATCATTGAGGAATAACCGATGAGTAATAGAAGATTTACTCTTACTATTTTCTTCTTTCTTATTTTATTCAATTCGTGTTCGCTTCGTTCGCTAAGCGCAATTCAGAGAGATGAACTTGTAATACTTTTTACGAACGATGTACACGGCAACATTAGAGCGAGCAAATCAAGAAGAAGCAGTTCAGATACGGCGTCTTTAATTGGAGGCACCGCATCGCTTGCGACTTTTTATTCACGATGGGCGGAGAAAGTCGGAGGTCATGACAATCTTTTAATTCTCGACGCCGGCGATTATTTTCAAGGAACTCCGGAAGGAAATGAGTCTAAGGGTCACTTGATGATCGAATTGATGAATAGGCTTGGCTATGATGCGGCTACATTAGGCAACCACGAATTTGATTTTGGATTCGACAATATGAAGGAACTAATCAATACCGCAAAGTTTCCGATTATGGCAGACAACCTGCGTAGTAGGGTGACAGGAGGGCTTCCAGCCGAACTTTCACCTCCGATTATCATCGAGCAGAACGGAATAAAAATTGGAATTGCCGGAATAATAACCGATGAACTTTTACGAGTTACGAACTTGGATTCCGATGCAGAATGGTTTGTTGAACGCGAACTGCCGAATGCGCAGAGAGCAGTATGGGAATTAAAAAATAGGGGCGCGGAAATTATTATTCTTCTCACTCATTGCGGGTTCGAACATGATTCTGAAATTGCGGCGGCTTACGATTCGAATTTACCTTCTGAGAGTGGAACTATCAGAATCGATATGATAATCGGCGGGCACTCTCATACCAGATTGCCTTCGCCTGTTATTGTGAACGGAGTAAGAATCGTTCAGACAGGCGGCAAAGGAGTAGAACCGGGAGAGATCAGAATCCGATGGGACAGACAGCTCAGGCAAATTCGAGCCTTCGACTATAAGTTGGTTGAACTTCGTCACGAAGTTTTTCCAGAGGACGAAGAGATGAGAAAATTTTTAGAGCCTAAATTTTCGGAGATTGATCGTTCAATGAATCGTGTTGTTGGGCGCGCTTTAGCTCCATTCAAGCGGAGATCGAATACCGGTATTTCAAGTCCGCTCGGGAATCATCAGGCCGATATTATGCGTGAGTATGCTCGCGCGGATATAGGAATTATGAATAAAGGCGGCATTAGGTCCGACATTTCGGAAGGGGAAATCAGTTTGAGAGCTCTTTACTCGGTCAGCCCATTCGGCAATACAATATGTTCGGTGAAGCTTACAGGAGCTCAAATTTTATCTCTGCTTGAAAAGGCTCTGGATGGCAAACACACGACTTTCGAGATCTCCGGTATGAAAGTCACTTATGATCCGGATAAGCCTGCCGGTTCAAAAATTATGGAAGTTGTTATTTCAGGATCGAAGCTTGAGCGGAACAGACTTTATTCCGTTGCTACAAATTCGTTTCTTTTTGCCGGCGGAGATGCTTACAGAGAATTTGTTGAAGGACTTGAAGGTTACGATTCAGGAAGAACTTTGCTTGAAGCTGAGGTAGAATTTTTTGAAAAGCATTCAGGTGGTGTAGCTCCTGTTTCTGAAGAGCGATGGATCTTAAGGAATAAGAGATGACATTACGGCGCAAATTGACATGGATGATAACTCTGATTGTAGTTCTCATTCTTGTCACGAATATGATTGTTGTGAGATACGAGTATTCAAGAACTCTCGCCGATTCTTTCGAACGCAGAATGAATACGATTGGAACGACTGTAGGACTAATGGTGCTGCCTGCTCTAGTTGTATCCGGAGGTGATATTGACGAACGTTTAGCGGATGTCAATGCAGTACTTAGAAAGACAGTGGAATCTCAGGATGACATATTGGAAATTTCCGTATTTGACCAAAAATGGGCGCCATTAATTTCATATCCGCCTGCTTGCATGTTCGACAGTAATGATAACCAGATTGAACGAGTAGTCCCTCTGAAACTGACTGCCGAAGGCCGAGATTACGGCTACATCAAGGTTAATTTCAATCTTACCCGTTATTTGAAAGATCAGAGAGATATACTTCTCAGGCAAGTCTCAGTCGGAGTTATTTTTTCTTTAATCGGACTTATAGCGGCTTGGCTTGTCGCTTCAACTATTACGAAACCGCTCGAACATTTGAGAGATACCGCGAATGATTTTGGTAAGAAAAATTTCAAAGCCAGAACTTCGATAAACTCCAATGACGAGATTGGAATGCTTGCCGGAACTTTCAACGACATGGCGTTTAAAATAGAAAATCAAATTGCAGTTATCACTCAACTGCAAGAATGGGGCAGAATTATTTCTTCCGAACTTGCTCGCGACAAAGTCATACAAATTGTAGTAGAGGCTTTTATCGAGATGGGCAACGTTTCAAAGATGAGTTTAATGCTTTGGAATGAATCGACTGAATGTCTGGAGATTGTCGGCGGAGTAGGATTGCGGCAAGACGCGGCATCATTTCTGAAGCTGAAGATTGGAGAAGGAGTTGCCGGAAAAGTGATGGCAACAGGGAAGCCGATCAAAGTAGATAAACTTAAAGATAGTTCTGAATACAAATCTTTTTCCGGAGAGCATCGCGCCAAGGAGTCATTATTTGCGCTTCCGCTTATTGCAAAGGGGAGATGTTTCGGCGTGGTTAATCTCCACGAGAAAAATGACGGAAGTTCGTTTGATGAAGAAGACGAGTCCGCATTAACGACGCTTGCTGAAATTTCGTCCGTAGCGTTTGAAAATTCGAGGCTGTATGATCTTGCAATTACCGATGGATTAACGCGACTTTTTATCGCAAGATATTTCCATCAGCGAATGGAAGAGGAGATAATACGAACTAAACGCACCGGCACTCCACTGTCGCTTCTAATGGCCGATATAGATCATTTCAAGGATATTAACGACACTTACGGGCATCAGGTCGGGGATGCTGTACTCGTAATGCTGAGCCGAATATTTCGCAGAGTTTTTCGAGAAATCGATATTCCTTGCAGGTACGGCGGCGAAGAGTTTACAGTGATACTGCCGAATACCGACAAACAGGGCTCGGTGATTGTTGCAGAAAGGATGAGAAAAGCTGTCGAAGATTTTACATTTACAACCTCTGCCGGGAAACTGCATGTTACCATCAGCATGGGTTTATCTACGTATAAACTTGGACGAAGCAAGGATGAAATGATCAACGAATCGGACGCTGCAATGTATAACTCGAAACGTTCAGGCAGAAATAGAGTAACTCATTTTTTGGATGTGACAGAAAAAACTTTATGATAAACAAGATTATGAAATAATATGCTAGGAGGAATAAATAATGCAGATTGATCGAGAGTTAATTGAAAGAATTACTCGTGAAGTAGTGAGTCGGT
>PEWQ01000161.1 GCA_002780065.1 Candidatus Hydrogenedentes bacterium CG07_land_8_20_14_0_80_42_17 | reverse complement strand
ATTGAAAAATGAAAATTGGAAAAATAAAATTTTCAATTTGCACTTTCCAATTTGCAATTTCAAATATAATAACATACCAGATACCAAGACGCTGAGATTTTTTATCTATTTTTTCTCTGTGTCTCCGTAACTCAGTGGTTGCATTCCATATCGACTTGCATGACTTCGGTGATTACATAAATTGTTCAATTTCGTCAAGGCTTGTCAATCCTTGAATAACTTTGCAAATAGCCGCTTCTTTAAACGACATCATCCCCGATTCCTTTGCGGATTCGCGAATCCTATCCGAATCGGCCTTTGATTCTATTAATTCCTTTGTGTGGTCGTAGATTGGCATTACTTCATGAACTCCAATTCGTCCCCTGTATCCAGTACCATTACAAACTTCACAACCTGTCGCAGAATAAATCTTTTTCCCGGCAATCATCTTTTTATTCGAACCTAATTTAGCAAGAACTTCCTCGTTAATTACTGTCTCCTCTTTGCATGAATCGCAAAGCCTCCTTATCAGCCTTGTCGATATCACTCCCGAATATGACCACGCAAGAGAATACGAATCTGCTCCGAGTCGAAATGGAACCCAGTGAGTCGAAGGCGCATCTTCAGCATACAAAGTTGCAATAACTCTGCGGCCGGTTGATGCAAATCTCAGCATCATCGCAGTTTCCCCTTTAGTATCTACATTGGACATATATACAATGTTCGGGTCCTGACTTTCTACAATCCTCAAGGTCTGTTCCCAAACATTTCCGCTGTCAGGCGAGTTTATTAATTTTTTAATTTGATTGAAACTTGAAATCGGATATGCGGTAGGGTCTTCTACCGTAACGATCATATTCGATTTAGAACTGACCGCTGAAAGCAGAGAATATGCTAAAGTAGTCTTGCCTGAATCGTATCGTCCTGAAATTAAAATAAGTCCTGACTTATTAGACAAAATAGTTTGTAAAATTCCCAACTGTTCAGGTTCAAAACCTATTTGCTCTATTGGCCTTATTATTTCTTCTCTGCGAGTAAGTCTCAAAATCGTCTTTGCGCCGAATACTTCAGGAACAATAGTCACTCGGACATCGATGACAGGTTTTGCGAGATCTTCTCGAATATGAAATCTTCCTTCTTCAACAGAAATTACCGACTCACCAACCCGAATCTTGGATAATATCTTGATTCTCGCCAACACCGCCTGATATGTATCCAACGGGAATGAAGTAATCGAATGATAACTGCCGTCAATTTTAAATCTGACTCCGGCATATTTATTTTTAGGCTCTATGTGAATAGCATTTGCGCGCAGTTCCAGAGCTCTCTTGAATATGTTTTCTAATATCTTTGCAATTGCCGGCTTAGTCTCCTCCTCAGTTACCGGAAGCAAATTTCTCTGTTCCGACTCAGTTGTTGCAGAACTGTAATCAGGATTCCAAATCGAATCGAGTGTTTGATCAATATCTTTCGGACTGGCAATCGCAACAAAAATATTTTCTTCGAGAGCATGTTGAATCTCATCTTTAACTTTAATATTAGTCGGATCCGCCATCGCAACAACTACTACCGGCCCCTGAGCAGTTTCAGTACGGTATAGAGGGATAACTCCATACCGCCTTGCAAATTTTTCCGGAATTTTTTTCGCAATTGCAGAATCTAAATATGTCCGCTCCAATACTATTGACGGATAGCCGAGCTGAATTCCCAAAAATTGGTGTATTCTCTCTTCAGTGACATAGCCGTTCTGAACAAGCACTTCTCCTAATCGCTTCGATTCCGCTTCGGCAATTCTAAGAGATTCATTCAACTGTTCTTCTGTTATTGCGCCGGCTCTTAAAAGTAACGACCCTAAATTTTCTTTTGTGTACATAATTCCTCCAAAGCTTTTACAAATATCGCTCGATAATAACGCCTAAACGCTTTACTGTTTCATCAGGCCAAATAGATCTATCGGTCATAATTGCTCCTTTCAAAGCATCATGTGACGGACTGGAAAGGTCAGTTGGAATTTGAGGAACAATTTCTTTGATTATCCGTTTGACATTTTCTGTGTTCGTCCTCAAATTTTCCATAACCATCTCTACTGAAACCTCACCGGAGTCATGCCATACGTCATAATCTGTAGAGAGCGCAACAGTTGCATAAGCAATCTCGGCTTCTCTAGCTAGTCTGGCTTCCGGCACCGCTGTCATTCCAACAATCGAAAAACCGAGCATTCGATTAACCGCTGACTCTGCCTTTGTAGAAAACGCCGGTCCTTCAATGCAAACATAAGTTCCTCCATCATGAACTGCCAATCCAAGTTTCCTTGAAGATTCCATAAGAAGTTTTCTTAGCACCGGGCAGAACGGCGAAGCAAATGATATATGAGCAACAATACCGTTTCCAAAAAAAGTCCTCGGTCTCTGCAAAGTCCGATCGAATATTTGGTCAGGAATGACAACATCACGAGGCTTTATCTCTTCTTTCAATGAGCCTACCGCCGAAAAAGACAAAAGCCACTCCACACCAAGTTTCTTCATTGCCCAGATGTTTGCTCTGAAATTCAGTTCCCCCGGCATAATTCTATGTCCGCGGCCGTGTCGAGGTAAAAACGCAAGCCGCCTCCCTGATAAAGTCCCGAGAACTATAGAGTCCGAAGGTTTACCAAAAGGTGTATCAATATCAATCTCTTCTATATTTTGTAATCCATCCATTTCATAAATTCCACTTCCGCCAATTATTCCTATCAGTCCCCGCATCTATTCTCCTCCATCTTTTATGGATATTTATAAGTCTAACCGAAATAGTCAAGCAATCGAAGAGATAATTTCGAAAGAATTTTCGCTTCTACAGAGCGCGCGGCCTTAATAACCGGACTCCTGCAAGTCGTCGAAAATAATCTTTACCACGGACAGGACTCCGGTTAATAAAATTGACAATACCATTTAACGGTTTTATTCTAATTAATAATTATTAGGCAATAAATTATGAGTCCTACTTTATTTCGAATTAAAGGTTATCGATTCTATTTTCTTTCAAATGAAGAAAATAGAATGCATGTTCATATTATTTGTGCAGATGGTGAAGCAAAATTTTGGTTAGAACCTATAGTTTCAATGGCAACATACCATAAACTTAATGCAAAAAATTAAATGAAATACAGAAACTTGTCAAGGAGCATAAAAATGAAATCATTAAAGAATGGAAAAAATATTTCAGTATCAATTGAAAATATTTCTTCTTTTGGAATATGGTTGTTTGTAAAAGGAAAAGAATATTTTTTATCTTTTGAAAATTATCCATATTTTAAAGACGAAAGCATTAAATCAATTCAAAATGTAAAATTACTTCATGGTTTTCATCTATATTGGCCAGACTTAGATATAGATTTAGAAATAGATAATTTGGAGCATCCTGAAAAATACCCTCTTAAATACAAACATAATAAATCTAACAAAATAGCTAGGTCATTCGCTTACAGCCATATCTAAGTTATTCCGCTTCTACAGAGCGCGCATCCTTAATAAAATTGAGTAGTCAATCATAGTTCCAACAACAAAATATCTAAGAAACATTATGACTGCAATCACTGCCATCGGCGTGAAGTCGATTGCGCCTAGAGAGAAAAAAGGAAACCAAGTTCGTAATCGAATAAAGACTGGAGATGTGGATTTTCTAAGAAATTTAACAATCGGGTTCCACGGATCAGCGTTCACCCACGTAATGACTGCCGATGCAATAACTATCCACAAATATGCCTGCAACAGCAAATCTATAATTAGTGCCGTGGCTTTCAATAAATTCGAAAAAACTATCAACGAGAAAGTTCCTCTGAACGATTCTTCGCCGCTAGAGCCGCAGAAAAAACGATCTCTTCTAAGCCTCGTTCCGCAAAAACTTTCAGCGCTTGCTCCGTTGTTCCGCCTTTCGATGCAACAGCAGAGATTAAATCTTGAAGCGGTGTTTTCGAATTTTCAGCAAGCATGACGGCTCCTCTAGCAGTAGATAGCACTAACTCTAGAGCCGTATCTTCATTCAGACCGAGTTTTATTCCGCTTCGATAAAGCGCTTTCATGAAGAGAAAAAAATACGCTGGGCCGGAACCTGAAATTGCCGTCACTGCGTCTATTGATTCTTCATTAAGTAAAACTACTTTGCCTACTGTCGAAAGAATGCTTTCTGCAGTCTTCATCTCTGCATCTCCAGCCCACTTACCCGAGGCAATAGCGGTAATTCCCTGTCCAATTAGCGCAGGCGTATTCGGCATTGCTCTAACTACCGGAACGCCTTCAGAAAGATGAGATTCAATCTTTGCGCAAGTTATTCCGGCAACAATAGAAATTACCAAACTCTTTTCTATCTCTTTGAATAATGGAAATACGTTATTAATCTCTTGCGGCTTAACTGCAATGACAATTACTCCATCAGTTGTCAAAAGCATCTTCGACGTATCAGAAAAAATATTTTCTTCAGGTAAAATTGTTTTTAATTTTTCTCTAGCTTGAAGTTGGGGATCGGATACAAAAAGTTCTCCGCTCGAATATTCCTTTGCAATTAAGCCTGAAAGAATTGCAGTAGCCATTCGGCCGCCGCCGACAAATCTTATCTTCATCTGGCTCTGCTGATTTTCTTCATGAAGATTACAATACCAATTAGCAATGCAATTGCAATTGCCGGATAACGAAAATAAATAATTATCGCGCCAAATAATTCAAAAAATGGTTTCACAAGATTAGTCCACTGCTCTGAAATGTAAAATCCTGAGATCAGAACGATTGCGGCTAATAAAAATAATAAAAATCCAGTTTCTTCAAGACGCATGGCTTGCCTTTAATTCCTTCTCATGTAAGCGATATATCACAAAAGTAATCCCTGCCATAACCCAAAATGGTCCTGCAATACGCACTACAGTAAATGTGTTCGCAGTAGCTCCGTGAAATATCAGTCCGATAGTACCTGCAATCATTCCAAGCACCAATCCTTTCATGTAGCCATTCGGAAGAAATCGATAGAGCGTTAATGCCGATTGAAAAAGATTTTTGAATATCCACGACAATGTCAATAGCCCTAGAATGCCCAGTTCTCCCAAGACACGAACTATTTGGCTGTCCACGAATCCAACACCGGTCATTCCTTGCCCCAATAGAGGTTTATACTGCCACTGAAGAATAACCCCATTATATCGTTCAAGTCTGGCGGTTGACGAAGGATCCAATACAACCTCTTCTTCAGGATTGAAAATATTTTCAATCCTATTCTGAAATGTATATTCGACGCGTTCCTTCGTGGTGGAAGGGAGATAAGGCATTGCCAAAGCTAACACAACCAACAACGCAAACGGAATCAGTTTTCGCTTGCTCAAATACAAAACGCCAATGAACATTGGAAAAAAGGCCATATATGAACCTCTTGAAAGCGTGTAAAGAAAAGGCGGAATAATGGCGCACATCACGGCAAAATAAAATAATTTAGAGATCGGATTTGATATGTAATTTAAAAGTCCAAATGCAAGAGCAAAAGAAAAAAGCAGATATCCGCCAAGCGTTCCTGGCTCTTCAGCAGACTCAAACGGAGTAGTTGCTCGCCCAATCTGTCGAGTTACTACTGACATCCATGTTGCATAAATTACTACAACTAATAGCGTAATAAAATACGATATCATTATTCGCCGTATCTGAGCTTCAGATGAAATAGTATTCACTACCAAAAAATATAAAAGAAAAAATTCTATGAATTTCAGAACAAAAAAGAATGCTGTCAGCGGACTGCCGACTGAGCCCATGAAAGAGCCTCTTGCTGTAGAAATAATAGTGATGAATAGAAATAACAAAATAGGTTTATTTAATGGAGTAGAAACAAGATGGTCGAGTTTTCCTCTAACTGCAGTTTGAGCAAACCATGCCGCTCCAACCATTAAAATCATCATATCATCTATTCGTACGATAACCTGTCTACCGGGAAGATGAATGAAAGGAATAGGAATTTCAGGCGAAAGAAGCATTCCTCCGATTAAGCAATAAATACCAAATTCTACATCGATTAATGTAAAAAGAATAACTATCAATGAAACGATGCCTATTGCAAGATATGAAGAACCCGCAGCATCTGCCTGCATTGCAAGATACATTACAAATCCCAGCGAAATAAATACCAAACCCATGGCTCCGGCCATAGGTTTGGTCTGAGATGGTGATTCTATTCGGTAAGGAGATAAAGTGCCGGCAGAAGTTCCAACTTCAGACATCAGGTTTTTCTCTTCTTCAATATCCTGGTTGGTAGACCGTCTTCTTTAGATGACTCGCCGTAATAATGATAGTGATAATAATAGTATGAATATCCTAATCTACCTTCGGCGGGTATGTGATTCAAAACAACTCCTAATATTTTTGCGCCTACATTCTCTAACTGAACCTTTGCTCTGACCAATGCTTCTCTGGCGGCTTTGCCGACATAATAAACCAAAAGCACGGAATCACATTTTGCCGACAAAACTGCCGCATCTGTAACCGGTAAAATGGGCGGGCAATCAAATATCACGATGTCATAAGCTTCTCTGACCTGCCTTATCAGTTCAGTCATCTCGTCGGATGCCAAAAGTTCGCTTGGATTCGGAGGAATAGGTCCTGAACAAAACGCATGCAGATTTTCAATTCCTGTTTTCTGAACAACCTCTTCCCATTTTCGAGCTCCAATCAAAATATCTGTTACGCCGGGTTTTTTGTTTATTCCTAGAAGTTTATGCAATGCCGGTCTTCTCAAGTTGCAACCCATTGCCAGCACCTTCAATCCTGATTGCGCCATCGCAACAGCAAGATTGCAAAGTGTCGTAGTCTTGCCTTCCTGAGGCCCTGACGAGGTAACAGTCAACGTCTTCATATCGCCAATGGCTCCCTTAAATTGCACGTTCGTTCGCAATGTCCTATATGCTTCTGAAATCGGAGATTTCGGATCATGATATGTTATCAATTGTGGTTTGAAGACTCCTGTCCCGTTTTGACTTTGCCGAACAGAAGTGTCAAGTTCCAGCAGTCGCTCTTTAATATCTCGAGTTCTCACATGATCCGGATCGAAAGTCACAATCGACTGAGTCGCTAAAGCCTGTTCATCTTCATCTACAGCTATTGATGGAATAACTCCCAAAACCTGGAGCCCAGTAGTTCTTTCTACATCTTCTATCGTTCCAATAGAAGTATCCATCGCTTCAACCACAAACGCTAAAGCAAATCCTAAAATTAATCCGATTGCCATTCCAACCATTGCATTTGTTTTTTTATTCGGATAATTAGGTGTTAGCGGAATAGCCGCATGCTCTATGACTGATATCGCATTGTCCCTGCTTACAAGCTCATCGTATTTCTTCTCTTCCAGCTTATCTCTGAAGAAAGAAAATAATTTTTCCTGCATAGATATCTGTCTTTGTATGCGCGCCTGTTCCATCTGTTGCCGCGGAATGTCTTCAGTTAAGAACTTCAAACGAGGAATAGCGTGCTGAATGGCTGCTTCTTTCTCCTTCAAAATTCCGAATTTGGTTTCCAATTCGGCTCGTCGGTCCTTTGTAATCTCTCCGATAATTATTTCCATCTGAGTGCGTAATCGTCTCAAATTGTCTTCGACTCTCTTAACTTCAGGATGTAGCGGAGTTAATGTCTTAAGTTTTGTAGCAAGTTCCATCTCCGCATCTATAAGCTGTTTGCGGTTTTCTCTCAATCGAGGATCGTTCTGAATTAATTCCTGAGTTCTTACGCTTGGTTCCTCATTCTTAAGCTCCGTTTTCATTTCAAGAAGTTCACGCTCTATCTGCTGTCGCTCCATCTTTATCTTCGTGTAATCAGCCTCGATAGTAGCCGCTTGTTCTATGTTAATCCGAACTCCTTGATCGAGTTCGACATAATTTTTCTGCTGTTTCAAAAAAGCAAGCTCATTTTCAGACTCAAGTAACTGCTGTTCTGCCATTCGAGCCTGTTCCTCTAAAAACAATTTTATTTGATCTGCATCTTTGGTGTTTCTCGATCGATACTCTTCACTGAATCCTTCAGCTATTGCATCCACTGCTTCGGCGCAAAATTTCGGATCCCAATGCGTAAACGAAATCGTAATGAAATTCGTCTGACCGTCGCCAATTGCTGAAGCTCCCGCTTGCAATTTCGAAGCTTCGACTAATACGTCAGCCTTTGTTGCATCAGGCCCGACTAGCCCCAATCTCCTGACTGCGTTCTCCATAACCGGCATCGAAGTAGCAAAATTTATCGCAGTCGCAAGCTCGTTGCCTTTGTATAAAAGCGCATCTGACAACAAAGTTGCAAGCGTCGACTGATAGTTGAGTTCCACTCTGCCGGAAGCAACATATCTCGGAATTAACTTACTTGTATAAACTAGAGAGGTTACGAAAATTGTAAAAGTTGATACTAGAATAATCCATTTCCGTTTAAATATTACGCGGAGGTAATCCTGGAGCGACATCTCATAGCCTACCGCCACGATCTATCCTCCTTTCTAATAGCTTTTGCAACTGTTTCCCCTCGCCCTTTGAGAGAGTTGATATAGTTGAAGGGCATTTTAGATTCTCCTGAACTCATCGCTTGCATATCGATGATAATAATAATAGCCGGCGTAATCTGCCTGTGAGGCACCCCAAATATCATTGAAGACTACTCCGATAATATTCCCGCCAACCTCTTCCAAAATGTTTTTACAACGAACAAGAGCGTCACGCGGAGCTACACTCACGAGGTAAACCAAAAGAATTCCGTCCACTTTCGGCGCTATTGTTGCTGAATCAGCAACAGGAAGAGTTGGAGGCGAATCTATTAGAATAATTTCATACCGCTCCTTCAACCATGAAAATAATTTCTCTAATTCAGGCTTTGCAAGAAGTTCCGCAGGTCTTCTTGCAAATGAGCCCGAATCAATGATATCTAAATTTTCATAGCCGGTCGGTTGAACTACATTCTCGGGAGGCATTGTTCCTGTAAGTATCTCATGAAGTCCCTTTGTTCTATCAATAGCAAAAAATCTTCCGATAATCGGATGGCGTAAGTTGGCTCCAACTAAACATGTCTTCATTCCGGCATCAGCGCAGGCAAGCGAAAGGTTTACGATTGTCGTCGTTTTTCCTTCTTGAGGAGTAGTGCTGGTTATCAGCAAAGTCTTCTTTCCCTTTGAAGTAAATCGATTATTTATTACAGTTCTTAATGTTCGATAAGCTTCAGAAGATGGTGAACGCGGATCGACAACAAGCGGTAATTTTTCCACCATCTCACGTTTAATTGGAATCTTACATTCGTTAACTTTATCTGCATCTATATTAATCGACGGGATTACAGCCAAAATCGGTTTTTCAATTAACCGTTCAACATCCCGTAATTCAAATAAACTCGTATCAAGCGATTCCAGAATAAATGCAATCGCTAAGGCAAAAATAAGGCTTATCGCAAATCCCATTCCTATTATCAGCTTTGTATCGGGATAAAATGGTTTTTGTGGAACTGATGCCAGCTCAAAAAGTTCAATTCTGTCGCTCGGAGTGGAAAGAGACAGATCAAGATCTTCCAATCTATTTCGAAACATCTGAATCACTGATGTCACAACCGACTGTTCCCTCACAAGAGTTCCCTCTTCACGCAACCTATCCGGTAAAGAAGCAATCGCAGAAGAGATCATAGCGCGTTCTGAATTCAATCTTGCTTTATCGATATTGATATCTTCCAATTTCTTCTTCCAACCTGACAGAAGTTTATTTCCCTCTGAATTCGTGCTCTCCAACAATGATGCACGTAATGAATTTAGAGCAGCCCTGGCACGTTCAACCTTCGGGTGAGATTCCGTAAACTGCTTCAATAAATCTCGAAGCTGAACTGACAATCTCGCCAGTTCCGCTCTTTCATTTACAAAACTGCTCGATGGTAAAATAGCAAGTATTCTGTTAATGTCTCCGCTCTTCAATGCAGATTCCAAATTTGAAATCGAATTAGTTAGTTCTTCATCAGTTGATTCGACCTGTCTCAATTCTTTTTCTACCGACATAACAGACTCGGAACTTGACATCGTTCCTTCCGGAAGATTTCTTTCCGGAGCTTTAAGAGCGAGAATTCTTACATCTAATTCGGAAAGTCTGTCTGTGTATTTAGCAATCTGAGCATTAAGATAATCTTTAAGCTCATTAATATTTTTCCTTCGCTCAGCATTGAAAAATTCGATTATAGCTTGGGAATACGCATTGGCAAAGTCGGCGAGCTCTTCAGGCTTTTCTCCTACTGCATTCACTTCAATTAAATTGGATTGTTCAATATTTGAAATCTGAACAACGGATCTTACCATTCCGGCAAGCTGAGCTTCATTTTGATTATCATACTTTGCATGAAACTCGTGACCACCGCCATCAAGAAGATACTGTGCGGCAAGAAAAGAAACTTCCTTACTCGATGCCATCCTCGTCAAGGCTGATTTTTCTAATGCTGAAATTACTCCCCTCTGCAATCCTGCTCCTACCCGAAGAATATTCTTCTGAATAGTCAATTGAGCTCGAGTAGCATAACGCGGCGTAATGTTCGAAGCATAAAGCCAAGAAATTAGAAGTCCAAAAATTGGAAGCAACACAATAATCTTTATTCGGCGCTTGATGACTCTCAAATAATCCCAAAGCGATCTCTCTGTATTCATTCCTCGTTCCATTTCTTAAACTTTCTCTCCCGATTCAGTTTAACTCAGCGAGTATTATCTCGCACATCCTGAGCACTATTAACAAAAGAAACTGTTCCTGACAAAGGTGCTAACAATTTCGTTATAAAATCAGTTGCATTCGATAAGAACGATTCCGGCACGTAAATTACATCTCCATCCTGCAACGGAATGTTCTCTTCAAGTCTGCCTCGATAAAGCAAAGCTTCAACATTCGCATTCATAACCTTTGGATTGTTCGGCCAGCCTCGAACCACTTTCACGTTCGACAAAACTGCTCCGAACTTTTCAGGTGTAGAAAGAGAAATCGCCTGCAAAAGATCCAACGTATTCGGCTGACCTTCAATGATTCCTTTCCTCTGAACCATTCCTAACACATAAACCCGCATTAACTTTGTTTTCGGAATGTAAAGAACATCACCGGCATATAGCGGAAGATCCTGTGACATGTCTCCGTTGAAAATAAGTTTATTGAGATCAGTTGGTTCCTGAAATTTGTTTGCCCGCACAATCTTAGTAGTGCTCAAAGAAGCTCGCTCCGTGACGCCGCCGCCCGAAAGCAATATCTCTTTCACAGTGACCGGTTTGTCCGAAGGAAAAGTATATGCTCCAGGTTTTGCTATCTCGCCTAAAACCATTATCTCTTTCATCTGAGGCCCGGAAGTAGAGACAGAAGGCTTTTCAGGAATAAAAATATTATCTCCTGAACGCAGATCAATATTCTGTCTAACATCAGAACGGTAAAGCAAAGCTTCAAGGTCAATCTTCAGCACATCTCCGCTTGATCGCATGACCGTTACATTTTTCATGTCGATATCGGCAAGATTCAATCCTGCCGCAGTCAGCAGTTCAAGCAACTTCATGGGACCTTGAATCGGATAAATTCCCGGTTTCCCCACTTTTCCCAGAACAACAACTTGCCTTGAATGAAATTCTTTTACCGAAACAGTAATTTGAGGATTTCGAATAAACTCTCTCAGCCTCTCGCTAATCTCCGCAGATAATTCAGCAGGCGTCAAACCTGCTGCCATAATTTCACCGGCCAGAGGAAACGCAATTCGGCCGTCGAATCTTACAGTTACAGTTTTGTTGAGATCCGGGCTCTGCCAAACAGAGATGTCTAGAACATCACTGGCGCCTATTCTATAAACCTCTTCCTCCCCTTCTCTGCCCCAGACCGTGCCGGGTACAACAGAAGAGGATGAAACATTATAGCTCGCGCCGGGTAACGCTATCTCTTCAGCAAGTGTTGGAGTGACTCCGCTGCCGCCGATAGCAACTAATCCAACAATAAAAATAAAAATCCAACCGACGCTTCGACCAAAAAAATAATCTTTATTCTTCGTCGTCACTGTCATCTCCACCTTTCATAAGTTTTCTGCCATCTTGTTTGACACCTAATCCATTTCAGAGCATCGGCAAATTTTATTCCTAACAAAAGAAATTTCTTTGCAGACGCCAATTTGTTGCTTCTCAATTAACATTACCTCGAGTATATGATTCGTCTTTCGGATTTGATTCAATTGGTGCTTCGTTGCCGCCGCGAATGAAATCCGGCATAGCTTTGTTCGCTTCGACATGTTCCGGCATATCTCTTCGTCTTTCCATTCTAATTTCAGTATAGCCTATCGGAGTAGGTATTGTCGAGTGAGTAGACGCGAAAATCTCTGCTTTGTCTTCTGCAGATAATTCCCTGATATCCTGAGTTGAATTCAAAGGTATTTCCGGTTCTGTCTCGGATGGAGCTCGCGGAACTGTCTTCTGTCTTGCCAATGATTCGTTTCCGCCAAGTCCGCCAAGCCGCTCAAGGTTCTCTGAAACCGCAGAGAGCGATGTGTCAATGAATCTATCACTCTCAGGTTTAAGTTCAAACGGTCTGCTTATCTCCAATTTCAATTCAGGATCAACATAAGAAGTTCCAAAAGATTCTGTTGCTCTGCCGGGATAATTCATACCCACATCCAAATTAATTACGTCTTTCAAATCTCCGCTCATATGCAAAAATTTCTCTCGGGCAATATCCAGAAGCCGCGCCTGGCGCTGATATAAAACTTCAATAGGAGTAGTGTCTTCATCTTCATCGTAATCAGATGCAACCGGAGGAGGAACAGATACTGCTCCGTAATATGCTCCCATAACAGCAACAGAGAAGACAAGAATCACAAAACCTAAAAAAAAGGATAATATGATAAGCCAGCGCTTTTTTGGGGGCTTCTTCTTCTTCTTTGGCTCTTCTTCCTGCTCTATCTTTGATCTTCTGTCACGATTATGTAGCGATTTACTTTTGGTATCCATACTTCACCTTTTGTTCTGCCTCGCCATAGCTGAACTTATTTCAATATCAAGTCAAACTGATTATCCCTTAGCCTGCCGCCTCCGGAAGCGCTTCATACTCATCCATTCTCACACCAATAAGTCTTGAAATGCCCTTTTCAGTCTGCGTTACGCCGTATAATGTATTCGCCGCCTCCATTGTTCGCTTGTTGTGAGTAATAATTATAAACTGCGATCTCAGAGAAAATTCTTTCAAGAGCTGAACATATTTTCCGACGTTCGCCTCATCCATCGAAGCGTCAAGTTCATCAAGCACGGCAAAAGGACTCGGCCGAACAAGGAATATCGAAAACAAAAGCGATACCGCTGTCAAAGCCTTTTCTCCGCCGGACAGAAGCGAAATCGTCTGCAATTTCTTTCCTGGCGGCATTGCTAATATATCTATTCCCGATTCTAACGGATTGTCCGGATCGAGAAGCACAAGTTCAGCAGAGCCTTGTGTATCGCTCGTAGAGCCGAAGAGTCTGTTGAAAAGTAAATTGAAATTTGAATTCACAGCATTGAAGGTCTCGATAAAAAGTGTTTTCGTCTGTTTGTCAATATCCCGCACAACTTCGGTAAGCCCGGATTCCGCGCGGCTAAGATCCTCTCTTTGAGTCCGATAAAATTCTAATCTATTTGTTACTTCACCCAGTTCTTCCGCCGCGGCAAAGTTAATTCCACCTAGCCGCTTCATCATCTCTTTCAATTCTTCAATTCGAGCGCTTATCGCATCGATATCCATTTGAGAGCCATTGCTCTCCGCGCCATTGCTCTCCGCGCTATTGCTCTCCGGAATCGCGACTGCATCCAAATCGCACTCGCCGTATTTTTCCGAAACCCTTCCAAGTATCACGCCCTTTTCACTGGAAAGCTGAACTTCCAGAACATCCTGTCCGTGAAGTTCGTTTCTTCTATCTTCTCGTTCTCGGTTTATTGAATTAAATTTAGACTCTCTTTCATTCAATTCTGAATCTAATTCCTTTGATGAAGCCTCTAAGCGGACAAATTCATTCTTACGAGTTTCTAGTTCAGCCGCTAGCGATCCTGTTTCCAAATTCAATTGCTCAATTACTGAAACTCTCTCTTCTCTTCGGGAAACAATTTCATCTCGCATCTCGCTGTATCTTGTCATTGCAGATCGAGACTCTTCGATCCATTGCGTAAATCGTTCTGATTCCCTTATACGAGATAATCTGCGCTCTTCCATTGTCGCAATTTCTCGCTTCAAAGAGGAAATTCTTTCCCGCACTTCCTCGCCTTTTTGTTCCAATTCTTTCATTGCAGTGCGAGCCTCTTCAACTCGAACCTCAAATGCTTTTGAAAAGTTTTGAACCGAAATTAGCTCTGTCTTAAGATTTTCTCGAACTTTATTTGTGATATCGAGATCCTCTTTAATTTTCATTGAGTCTTCTTCGAGCTTTGAAATGTCTAATCTGGAAAGACGGTTATTTTCAGCTTCGATTCGAGTCGATAATTCTATTGTTCGAGTGTCGTTAGAATTTATTTCACCTGAGATAAACTTCAGTTTCTCTTCGAGCGACAAAAGTTCTGCCCTATTCTTTTCGATCTCTGATTCTATCGACAATAATTTTTCTCGGATAAGATTTGATTCTTCCTCGAGCATATTCATTGAAACAGCAGTCGCATCGAGTTCTTCTTCCCTCTGAATCTTTACCGCTCCAAAGGAATAATAAATATCTCCGTTTATCGTTACAATCCGTTCTCTTTCATCGAGCAAAGGTAAAATCTTCAAAGCATCTTCTGCCGTCAACGCAAGGTACCAGCCCGAAAGAGCGGTTTTCAAAGCAGGCGGAGCAGTAGGCAAAAGAAGTGAATATAATGGAGTCAATCCTTCTTTGGCTCGCCACTCTTCTATGATTTCTCTCTGCAAACCTAATACTGCGCGGCCGCGAAGTTTCTCAGCAACGACTTTAGAAGATTCGACCGAAGCCTCTTCAGCTAATACTCCGTTTCTTATTTCATTCAGAGCCGCAAGAACAGGCACTGAGTATTCGGGTAGAGTTAATTTTAAATCAGCTATAGCTTTGAGCTCGATTCCAGTCGATTGAGACGCCTTTGAAAGCTCCTCTGCTGTCATCTCAGTACTCGAACGCGCATTTTCAAGACGTGTAGATAAGTTCTCAAGTTTTCGGCCAAGTGATGAATGTTCGAGAGCTGAACGCTCTAATTCGTTTTTTATTTCTGAAATTTTATTTTCAACATTAGCGCGTTCAAACATCATCTGTGAGCGCGCTGAACCGAGTTCATTCTTTTCACGGTTCCATTCGGCAATGTTATAAAGAATATCGTTCTGTTCTGCAATCATCCGTTCGGATTCTGCCGATAATTTAACAATTTCTTTTTCTAGCTCCTCTGCCTTCTTCGTAGAATAAATTAGCTCGGATTCGAACTTTACAGCCTTTTCGCTATAATGTCTGAGCTCTTCACTGCATGAACTGAAATTCGCATTCGCCGCTGTAATCTCTTCTTTGCATCCGTTAGAAACCAATTCAGTCTCGCTGAGATTCGTCGCTAGAGAATGAAGCCGTTCGTCATATCCGGAAATCTCTGAAATAGCAGACTGTTTCAAAGCTTCCGACTCCGAGATTCTTGAGTTGAGCGATTCCAATTCGTTATTGAGCCTATTAATTGCATCCTCGTCATCAGTCTGTCTGGCCTTCAATTCGACCAATTTTGACTCTGCGGCGGAATACGTCTTTTCCGATTCGGAAAGCTTTCTACCGCTGTCTCTGACTGCATTACGCTCCAATTCTAATTTTGTTTTTAATTCTTCGATTTCTAAAGCAGTTCTGCTCGATTCGACTTCAAGCTCGGTCAGACGGTCAGTCAGCTTGCGCCTTGTCTCCGACATCTCGCTTATCTTTTCGTCGATCTCCTTAATTTTTAAACTCGCTAAAGCAATATCAAAATTCTTAAGGTCTATCTCAATCTCACGATATCGTTCAGCTTTCTTCGACTGACGTTTTAAAGACTGCTCCTGCCTGTCCATCTCTGAAATTAAATCGTCGACACGCTGGAGTCCTTCGCGAGTGCTTTCGAGCCTCCGCAATGCCTCGGCGCGGCGTGAACGATATTTTGCAATGCCGGCGGCTTCTTCTATCAACTGCCGCCGCTCCTCAGGCTTTGCCATAATTATCTCTTCAATTGCGCCCTGCTCGATAATTGCATGAGCTCGGCGGCCGATTCCCGAGTCCATCAGCAGATCGTAAATATCGCGAAGTCTGCATTCCTGTTTGTTCAGAAGATAGCAGGATTGGCCGTCTCTGAATAATCTTCTGCCGATTGAAACTTCAGTGTATTCCAAAGGAAAAAGTTTTTTTGTATTGTCAAAAGTTAAAATTACTTCAGCAAATCCCATCGGTTTTCTGTTTGATGTGCCGGCAAAAATCAGGTCTTCCATCTTTTCGCCGCGCAAAGATTTTGCTGACTGCTCTCCAAGCACCCATCGTATTGCATCACTTACATTGGATTTCCCGCAACCATTTGAACCTACAATTCCGGTAATTCCATCCGGAAAATCAAGAATTGTTTTGTCAGGAAAAGATTTGAAACCGCATATTTCTATTTTCTTAAGTACCACGTTCGACTCCTGTGACGATAGCTATAGTCTTTACTGCATTGAAAGTTATTTCTAACAGTTTCAATTCTATACGTCAAGCTTCAATTTAACCTTTTTTCGAAATTCTTATCGTCACTATCTATTTTAATCTTGAGTTATTACTGGAGTTATTAGATCACAGTATTCCGTTTACTCGAAAATAATCTCTTTTCCGTCGGAAAGAACTTTTATCGTAGAAATTTTCCCTCTGTTCAGAATAACATTTGCTAGTCCGTCTTCAATGCGCTTTTGAATTGCTCTGCGCAATGGTCTGGCTCCCATCGAAGGGTCAAAGCCTTCATCGACAACAAACTTTATTGCGCTCTCATCGACTTCTATCTTTATTTCGCTGTCCCGATTCAATCTTTCGATAAGATCATTGATCATAAGTTGAGCTATTTTTTCAATTTCAATTCTTGTAAGCGAACGAAATACAATTATGTCATCGAGCCTATTCAAAAACTCCGGAGTAAAGTACTGTTTCATTTCATCCATGACTTTATTCTTCATCCGTTCATAATCATCGTTAACTTCTCCGGCAGAAAACCCGACACTCTGTCCTTTTACAATCTCTCTTGCTCCGAGATTCGAAGTTAAAATTATCACGGTATTTCTGAAATCCACCGTGTGTCCAAGCGAATCCGAAAGTCTGCCGTCATCGAGAATCTGCAGAAGCATATTAAATACCTCAGGATGAGCCTTCTCGATCTCATCGAAGAGCACTACCGAATACGGCTTCCTGCGCACCTTTTCGGTCAGCAATCCGCCTTCTTCATAGCCGACATATCCCGGAGGCGAACCGATCAGTCTCGATATGGAATGCCGCTCCATGAACTCACTCATGTCAATCCGTATGAGCGCATCTTCATTGTCAAAAAGAAATACGGATAGAGCTCTCGCCAATTCGGTCTTCCCGACTCCTGTAGGACCCAAAAACAAAAACGAACCTGTCGGGCGCCTCGGGTCTTTCATTCCTGTTCTGCTTCTTCTTATCGCATTTGCAATGGAATTGACGGCTTCCTTTTGCCCGACAAATCTTTTTCCGATTTCATCTTCCATTCTCAAGAGACGTATCACTTCATCTTCTTTAAGTCTAGTCAAGGCTATCCCTGTCCAGCGGGAAATAACTTCGAAAACATCAATGGAATCTACAACAGGTTTGTCCTTGCCTTTATTTGACTCGATGCGTTTCATCAATTCATCAGCTAATCTATCTTCTTCGACCTTCAATTCGGCGCACTCTTCATAAGCTTCTCGTTTTAAAGCCTCATTCTTTTTCAAAGCAATATCTTCAATCTTCTTTCTGAGCTCTACGATTACAGGATCGAGCACAGCCGCTGCACAAAGTTTTTTTACTGAGCCCGCTTCATCCATGAGGTCAATCGCCTTGTCAGGAAGAAATCTATCCGAAACGTAACGAGCCGCAGAATGCGCGCATGTCACGAGAGCTTCATCTGAATAAACAACACCGTGATGTTCAGCGTATCGCTCCTTCAAGCCCTTCAATATTTCTATGGTCTCTTCAGCAGTCGGCTCATCGACCGCAATCATCTGGAATCTCCGTTCAAGCGCCGCGTCGGATTCGACATACTTTCTATATTCGTCCAGAGTCGTCGCTCCGATGCATTGCAATTCACCTCTGGACAACGGAGGCTTCAAGATATTTGCGGCATCCATCGAGCCCTCCGCACTGCCCGCTCCGACAAGAAGATGAACCTCATCGATAAATAGAATTATATTTCCTACCGTAGTTATCTCTTTCAGTATGCGTTTAAGTCTGTCCTCGAATTCGCCTCGATACTTCGTGCCCGCAACGATTGCGCCAAGATCCAGTGTGAGTATCCTTTTATCCTTCAATGTATCGGGCACATCGCCGGAAATTATTTTCTGAGCTAATCCCTCAACCACAGCAGTCTTTCCAACTCCGGGATCCCCTATCAAAACAGGATTGTTCTTTGTTCGGCGGGAAAGAATTTGAATGACGCGTTCAATCTCATTTTTCCTGCCAATGACAGGATCAAGTTTTCCTTCATGCGCAAGAGCCGTCAAATCGCGGCTGAATGAATCTGCCGCAGGCGTCTTGGATTTACGCTTCTGAGTCTGCGTTGAAGCAGAACTCGAAAAATGCGGCAGCGGCTTAATATTTATAAACGGATTTTTTTGAGGAGGATTCGCTTCGGAATCTTTTGGAATTTGCGATATATTATCTTTCAACTCTTCGTCGAAAACTCCATGCGAAAGAAGTATTTGAGCGGCAACACCTTGCCCTTCCATCAGCAAAGCAACCAGCAAATGTTCCGCTCCAATATATTCTGCACCTTCTTCCATAGCAGCGGATTCTGACAGAGTAACTACTCTGATTGCTCTCGGAGTGAACGGGAGATTTCCTTTATTAGCAACTCCGCCTTCATGAGAAATATTTGCCTCTATCTCATTAAGTAAATCTTCAGAATCTACTCCTACATTTTTTAAAGCTTCATTAGCGCGGCATTTACCCAATTTTAAAATGCCGACAAGTATATGTTCCGTGCCAATAAATTCATGACCGAAATGGCGAGCCGCTAACGCGGCTTGATCTAAAGCTTTTTTGCAATTGTCTGTAAATGGCATTCTCATATCTATGATATTAATATTTTAAGACTAAAAAGTCAAAATTTCAGAAATACAATAAAAATTGAGTGCAATAAAAAATATGCTAATCTTATTTGCATGAAGAAAATACTGCTTCGCTATTTTAGACATCACGGATTTAAAAAAATCGTGGTCCTGTTTCTTGAAGAATATATTTTATGGTTTCTTCGTCCCATTCCCGGTTTCGAAGGAATGTTTTTGAGATGGCTCTTTTACAAAGTCACTTTCAAAAAGTTAAAAGGCGGATGCATTTTCTATAGGAATGTAAATATCGTTCACACCTACAATATCGAATGTGGAAAAGGAGTCTCGACTTATTATGGTTCTATAATCGACGGAAGAGGCGGATTGAGAATAGGCGACAATGTAATGATAGGACCGCTCACAATGATAATGACGTTCGACCACGATTTTTCATCTGCAAAGGTTCCTATGAACAAATTATCAGTGATCGATAAGCCTACAATAATCGAAGATAATGTCTGGATAGGTGGCAACTGTTCAATTTTAGGCGGAGTCACAATAGGTCAAGGTTCTATAGTTGCCGCCGGCTCAGTTGTCACAAAAGATGTTCCTCCGAATTCAATCGTCGGAGGAGTGCCTGCAAAATTCATCAGAAGTAGAGTTGATAACGAAGGATTGTCCGGCAAAGAATAAATGCGTCGAGTAAGAACTCACACTAATCCGCTTAAAAGATTTTCCATTGAGGTCCCGGATTGGCCAAATGTTTTCGAAGATCCAAAACTTCCTTTTGCTCTGGAATTCGGCTCGTCAAAGGGTGAATTTCTTATCCGACACGCTGAGCTTTTTCCGAAAATGAATATTCTTGGAACAGAGATCCGCCTGCCGCTTGTCAGCAGCGTAAAGGAAAAGATAAAATCCTTAGGACTCGGCAATGCTCATATCCTTTACGGAAATATCGCAAATAGAATCGAAGATTTTATTCCGTGCGGCAGGATTGACCGAGTCTATATTTTTTTTCCCGACCCGTGGCCCAAAAAACGTCACTTCAAAAGAAGACTGATAACTTCTGAATTGCTTCTAAAACTTTCTCAATTCATGCAAAAAGATTCCGGCATCTTCATAAGAACTGATCACTATTCTCTCTTCGATTCGATTATGAGTGCATGCAATTCAGTCTCGAACAGTTTCGTGATTTCAGAAGAGCCTTCTCTTCCGATTATTTCGGCATGGGAAGAGCACTGTTTGCGAACTGATAGGCATTTTAATAAAATCTATCTCAAAAGAATTTAATGAGGACGGTCCCTATTTTTTTCTGCTAATATATTTTCCGTGAAGACCTATGTAGGAATAGATTTAGGAGAGTGGTTGAGAATAACAATTATTTCTCCTACTAGAGGAATTATCGCTCATTCCAAGCATGAATTGCCGGGAGCTAGCGAGGCTCGAAGCGAAAAGATGATGGAGGTATTGACGCACGCATTGGAGAATTTGAGCGCACGGCTTCCACCGTGTGAAGGAGTCGGCATTGCATTTTCACCGCCTGAAACTGAGCCGCGCGGAATAATTTTGCCGAGCAATACAATACATCCCTCTTTACCGTATATTTCAGGAGCACCTGTACTTTTTTCAGGGCCGGAAGTTTCGGCATTGCTTCCTTTCTTCGCGCCTACTCCAAAACGAGCATGGGCCATTTTTGGGGGACGAGCAAGAATCTATTACGAGGAGCCTGAAAGCAATGCAACTATCAGAGTTATTGACGAGCAGAATAAAACAAGGTTCTTTGCATACAAAGCATGTCCATGGATTATGGAACCTATCAGAGTTTTGTTAGATCGACTTGGGCTTTTTGACTCGCTGTCAGATGTTGAACAGCATGCCGGCATAATTGAAGATTCAGCCGGAGTAATCTTCGCGCCGCAGTATTCAGATAACGAATATAAAGGAATCACGATATCGGAGTTAAAGCCAGGAACAAGGCGTCCTCAAATTGCGAGAGCCGCAATGGAGTCTGTTGGAGCATGGATACGTTATACCGTTGCGGAGATGGCCGGAGAGGGAACAGTGACCGAACTCTATGCGGCCGGTTCCGATTCGAGCAGTGATTTTCTTATGCGCGTTATTTCTGATGTGACGGGTTTTACTCTTGAAAGAGCCGAAGCCCGAAACGCTGTTGCATGCGGAGCCGCTTTGCGCGCAGCAAAATTAAACGGAGAATCTATTGCAATCCCGGAAGCAAAAAGGTTTGTCCCTAAACGTTCAATCTCATGGCGGGATCAAATCTATGCGCGTTGGATCTCAGCATCGAAATTGTGATTTAGTGATTCACAATTCTTTCAGCAACAGCTTTTGCCGCAAGCTCATGTCCGTATTTTGTCCAGTGGCCGTCATACGGATAGAAAAGTCGAACCGGTTCCGAATCCGATTTGAATGTCTCCAGTAAACTAAAATATGGTATCGAGTCGCGCTCAGCCATATTATTCATGTAATCAAATCTTCTTGGAAAAATTAATCCATCTTTGAATTTTGCGGTATGTCTTCCAGGCATCCAGCATGAGCTGTCAACCTCTACTCCGGCAGGATACATAATAACTAAAAACGGAATCTTCTTCTCATTCAAAATGTCACGCATTGTCCGCAGAGCCTCCTCCGTATACTTCCAGTAGGATTCATAAAGAGGTTGAGGTATTTCTGTTTCAGAGCGAAGCGGAGCCCAAACGTCGTCGCTGTCCGACCAGAATCCGTAATCCCATTCGGTTAGAGGAAATTTTTTCGTAAGCCATCTATCCAGATACCTGTAAATAAAAGAGCGCTCCGACAAAAAGTCGTGAACAGGTTTCGGAATATCCAAATATCTTTTTCCACTTCGAATGTAAAGAGGTCTGCCGTTTGAATCTCGTTCGAGCCGATGCGCATAAAACGAATCTCCGGAAGGATCAGTCGCATCGAGCGCCAGCACAACCATGTCCGGTTCTAAAGGCAAACCGTTTTTTCGAAGCCATGCTAGTTCCGTCAAAGGCGACCATGAAGCGACTCCGGCAGAAACGACCTCCGCATTTATTCCCGCGCTATTGAGTTCCGTTTCCAGCCTGTCCGTAAATATCTCTCCGCGCTCACAGCCCCAGCCCTCCATAAAGGAATCTCCGAGCATCAAAATTCTTTTCACTCCGTCTTTTTTCCTTAGAGACACATCATCATCGCGCATACCGATGTTGTTCATTCGCAAAACAACATTGAATTCCTTCGACCTCATGCGGCCGATTCCATATTTGTAATGAGAATGATCTGCGACATCGTCTCGGCACAAATATGCGCCTTTTGCCGTTACCGGCAATAGCCAGAAGAAACGAAGTAATATTTCCAATAGCAGAATGCCGAATAAAAAACTAAATAAAAATTTAAACGCCTTCTTCATAACTCTGCTCCAAATCTTTTCTCATATCACAACTATTTGACTTTCACTAAGTTCATTATTATCGTTTGAACTTCTAATATGACTTCGAATATATCAAATAAAATTTTATTATCAGTAATTACTATCTTCCTTCTCGCTCTTTTCACATCTATGGCTGCTGTTCAACTCATTGCAATTGCAATGATAATTTATTCATTATCATTTGGAAACGATTGTTTATCAGCAAACAAATTCCTATGGCGAATTGCATTCTTCTATGTTGCATCGCTCTTTATTATCTCCTATCTGAACGGCGATATTGAAAGCGCTCTGCTGTCATTAAGAAGAACATGGATGATATTGATTGCGCCTGTCGCCGCAAATATCTCTTCAAAATTAGAAGAGAAACATAGAAGATATCTTGAATCATTTTTCATTTACGCCTCGGCAATTTTTGCAGTTATTTTTCTTTTTCAAAAAGCGATTGGAGATCCTGCTATAAGCGGCAGATATGCCTTTCACAGGGCGCCTTACGTCGCCAGCTTCATTCTTATTCCGGCAATGCTGTTTATTCTTATTAAAGAAAAAATTCTTTTTACCCACGCAATAATTGCTCTGATAATCGCTGCAGCAATGACCTTGATAAATTCAAGAGGGCCGATAATAGCATTATTCGCCGCGGCCATCACAGCTCTTGTCTTCAGTAGTTTTGATAAAAAAATATTAAAGAGAATTGTAATACTGATAATTGCAATTTCTATTCTTGTTGGAATTTGTATAGGTTTTGACCGATGGAACTTTTTCGATCTTAGTAAACAAACCTCGATTGTCTATCGAATGGTAATTTGGAATCAGGTAATTGAAGAGATAAAAGAAAAACCTCTGCTTGGACATGGCTTTGATAATTTCGAAACAGATAACCAAAAAACCATAACTGTGTTTCGTGAGTTTGCAACAAATGAAACCAATCCTCACAACAGTTATCTGATGATATTGCATTCTTCAGGTATTATTGGATATTCAATCCTGTGGTTTGTTCTTGGGGCTGCACTTTGGATGCTTAAAAAAAGTTTTCTGAAAAACCAAAATAAATGGAGTATAGTTTCGTTTTCAATGTTGATTGGAATGATGATTGCGGCTTTGGCAGATAAAACATTCTTTGTGACTCAAATATGCCTAGAAGCATGGTTTCTGGTTGGAATCGGAATTTCTGAGGAGAAGGAAGATTTAGCATGAGGATACTTGGTATCGGCGGAGCGTTCGGGCACGATCCTTCAGCCGCGCTCTTAGTTGATGGAGAAATAATAGCAGCCGCAGAAGAGGAACGTTTCAGAAGAATCAAACATGCTTATTCGATTCCGCCGTCTATGGCGGCGCGCTTCTGCCTCGAAAGCGCCGGACTTTTTCCCCGCGATATTGATATTGTAGCATTCCCTTTTTCTGCAGAATCTCAGACAAAAAACCGTAAAGAATATGCGAAACGAATTTTCAGCCATAACCCGATCCGCGCAATTCGAGCTTACACCGAGCACTCACGCAAGATAAACAAGAAACGCGCATTTCTGAAAAAAGCATTATTGGAAACCGGTTTCGATTTATCAAAAACTAAAATTGTAGAGGTCGACCATCATCTTGCTCATGCTTCGAGCGCATTTCATCTTTCAGGATTTGAACGAGCGGCTATACTTTCCTTGGACGGAGCGGGAGAATACACTTCCACTCTTATTGCTGAAGGAATGCCTGACGGTTCAATACGAGAGCTGAAAAGTTTTGTCGAGCCGGATTCACTCGGAAATTATTTTGCCGCTATCACTGAGTATCTAGGTTTTATTCCCAATGACGGAGAATTTAAAGTCATGGGAATGGCTCCGTACGGAGACCATAATAAAATCGATTTGAGTTTTCTTCTAAAGTTATGCAACGGAGAATATCGAGTCGAAGACGGATTTGTCTGGGCGCCATGGTGGCGAAGAGCAAAAGGCTTAAATTGCGACAAGAGGCTCATTGAGCGTCTGGGGCCTGCGAGAGTCGGAGACGATGTGATGGAGCCGTATATTCATATCGCCGCCGCGCTTCAAAAACAGTTGGAGGATTCAGCAATATATCTCCTCGAACATCACCTCTCTGATGCTCTGAAGAATTCTAAAGGAAAATTATGTGTTGCGGGAGGCTGTGCTCTAAACGTCAAGATGAATCAGGTTCTTCTCAATCATCCACTTGTCAGTGAAATATTTGTTCAGCCTGTAGCTAACGATGCTGGAACTTCTCTTGGCGCGGCTACTTATGCCGCTTGGCTGAATGGTGAAAAAATTGCTCCGTTGCAGAATCTTTATCTAGGCCCTGATTTCAATCAGCGCGAAATAGAAGATGCTCTATCGAAAAAAAATATGAAGTTCGAAAAAGTTTTTCCTATTGAAGACAGAGTTGCAGACTTATTAGCTCACGGAAAGATCGTCGCATGGTTTCAGGGAAGAATGGAGTTCGGACCGCGCGCTTTAGGAAACAGATCGATTCTCGCAAATCCCTCGATTCAAGGAATTGCAGACGAAATTAATTTGAGAATAAAGTTCAGGGAAAAATGGCGGCCTTTCTGTCCTTCAGTGCTTTCTGAAAAAGCCGTGGAAGTAATCGGTTCTAATCATCCCGCTCAATATATGATTCTTGCTTTCAATGCTGCTGAAAAAGCAAAAGAACTCATCAAAGAGGCTGTGCACATTGACGGAAGTATTCGTCCTCAAGTTGTGGATGCAAAAGCGAATCCGAGATATCACCGTTTGATTCGAACCTTTTACGAAAAAACCGGAGTCCCCGCCGTCATAAACACTTCTCTCAACAGGCGCGGTGAGCCGATGATATGCCGGCCCGAAGAAGCAATCGAAATGTTTCTGGCATCAGGCCTTGAATATCTTGCGATGGGTGATTGCCTCATCTGCAAATCGAAATGAATATGAATTCTCTCTCCATCGTCATCTCAACCTATAACTCTCCGAAATATCTTGAGTTGGTGCTTAATGGAATTATTAATCAACACGACCAAAATTTTGAATGCATAATCGCAGACGACGGTTCAGGAGAAGAGACAGAGAATTTGGTGAAAAAATTTTCCAAGAAAAGAAAGTTCATTCATGCATGGCATGAAGACAAAGGATTCAGGCTCGCCGCAATCCGCAATAGAGCCATTGCTATCGCTAGTGGAGCATCAATAGCATTCATTGACGGAGACTGTATTCCCGCGCCGGAATATTCGGAGGACGCCAAACGTTTAATGCAAAGGTCGGCGAAGTTGAATCTCAATCTTTACTTTCAAGGGCACAGAGTGATACTCGACGAATATATCTCAACGCGTATTTCGCAAAGTAAAAATATTTTCGGATTTGGATGGAAATTTTCAAACATGCATCATCTTTCAAATTTAACAAATTCATTTCGCTATCCGTATCCAATCGTTCCTACTGTGAAAACTAAAGGCATCAGAGGTTGCAACATGCTTTTCAAGCGCGAACATCTTGTCGCCGTAAACGGATTTGACGAAGAGTTTGTCGGTTGGGGGCATGAAGACAGGGACATAGTCGAAAGACTTTTTAAAATAGGAGTGAGAAGAGCAGATGCCAGAGGCTCTATGACTGTTTACCATCTCTATCACCCCGAGCACGACCGTTCAGCTTCAGAAAAAAATCTGAAGCTAAGCCTTTCAGAGCGGCCAATAAAAGCGAAACAAGGACTTGTTAAATGTGGCTAATGGTTTATTAAGCACGCACGAGGGCGTCAATGGACGCGTAGCGCACGTGCCTCCACAAATAAGTGAAATAATTGAAAAATGAAAATTGGAAAAATAAAATTTTCAATTTGCACTTTCCAATTTGCAATTTCAAATAT
>PEWQ01000157.1:9636-16314 GCA_002780065.1 Candidatus Hydrogenedentes bacterium CG07_land_8_20_14_0_80_42_17 | reverse complement strand
AAAGTGCAAATTGCAAATTGAAAAGTGCAAATTGAAAATTTTATTTTTCCAATTTGCATTTTGCAATTATTTCACACGTTCTTTGAGACGCAATTTCCTGCTGTCATTGCGAGCACCGAAGGTGCGAAGCAATTGCTTAAATATTTGGAATATTTCCCAGACTAGTAGGAGGAACTGTAGTTATTTTTACTCCTACTCTGTAAATTCCACTGCCGGCTCCCTTCTCACGGATATGTTTTATTGTTCCTGCTACCCAAGAAGAAATTTTGGCATTACTTGGTTTAATCTGCATCCAATAAGTTCCGCCGCGGTCCAATGGAAATGGCTTCATTTGCTTTCGGGTTTCTAAACCGATTCCACTTCTCGATTCGTTAATGATCCAGCAAGGAACTTCAACATTATTATCAAGCCTGATAATAGCCCATGCAGGTTTAAGGCCGCCGCGGCGATCCGAATCTCTTCGATTTATATCATCGAAATTTTCATCATCCGATTGTTTCACTGATTTTACCTTATTTTACAACCTCGGAATTAAAGCTCTCGATGGCCGAATCCCACTCGGGAATTTGAGTATGAATTTCCGCCCAGAATTCGGGATCCCATAGACGATTCAAATCTTCTGTGGACTTGCCTTGCTGTTCAACCCATGTGTAATACTTTAGGTTGTGCAAAGCCTTTCGATCATAATAAGAGAGCTCTCTCATGTTATCTATTCCAGCTCCATGAATGTATCGCGCCAGATGTTTTGAAGCGTCTTCTTTGGTGTAATTACCATCTGCTTCTTTTAATTCTTCGAGTCTTGAAGAATACATCGCGGCAGAATCTGTAAGAATGGTAAAAATAACATCGTCTTTTCCGAGCTCATAATATTTTGCGGTTTTGATAGAAGATATAAGATTGGAGATACTGGAAATTCCCAGAAGCGGCAATTTTTTAATGAGATTATTGTTAATATTTTGAGCAGAAAGATATTCGATTCCTTGCGGCTCGTTAAAGAGGCGTAGAATACTCATGCAGGCTTCATCATCGATAGCGACAACCATATCTGTATTTCTGGTGTTGTGTATCCATGGAACGTGTTTGTCGCCGATTCCTTCAATTCGATGTCCGCCGAATCCATTCAGAAGAAGAGTGGGGCATTGCAGAGCCTCAGACGCTCCGATCTTCATATTTGGATAAATCTCTTTCAATCTGTCGCCGGCTCCAATTGTTCCGGCAGAACCTGTTGCACTTAAATAAGCGGCGAGAGAAGATTTTGAATTCTTTATTGAATCAAAAACCTCTTCAATTGCAGAAGCTGTGATTTCGTAATGCCAGAGATGATTTCCAAACTCGTCAAACTGATTGAAGATGACGCAGTCAGGACGATTTTTTCGAATATCCCAGCACTTGTCGTAAATCTCTTTTACATTCGATTCGCATCCTGGAGTAGCAATGACTTCGGCTCCGATCTCTCGCAACCAGTCGAAACGCTCACGACTCATCTCTTCAGGCAAAATTGCAACTGCAGTGCATCCTAACAGCGCAGAATCGAATGCGCCTCCGCGACAGTAGTTGCCGGTAGAAGGCCATACAGCTTTTTGTGTTGTAGGATCGAATTCACCGGTGACAAGTCTTGGAACTAAACATCCGAATGCGG
Organism: Candidatus Hydrogenedentes bacterium CG07_land_8_20_14_0_80_42_17; assembly: GCA_002780065.1. Lineage (GTDB taxonomy): Bacteria > UBA8481 > UBA8481 > UBA8481 > UBA8481 > UBA8481. Next base: position 14,675 of record PEWQ01000157.1, on the reverse strand, counting down.
CGCCGACTTTATGCGCACCGGTTGGAAAATATTTTCCGACAAGCCCGACTATTCTGGCTTTGACGCCTGTAAGCTCGGACGGAAATTCAAGATAATTAACCTTTCCAAATTCTCCACCCTTTTCAACGGGCTCATTCTTCCAAGTGATGCGATAGAGATTCAGCGGATCGACGTCCCATAGTCCGACATTTTTTAACCTTTTCTTAACATCAGCGGAAATCAGTTCGGGATTTTTTTGCTCTTTGAATGTCGGAATTACAATGCCCTTTTCTTTGCAACGCTTAATTGCTTTTCGCCTGATTTTATCGTTTATATTTAACATAAAATAACACTCCTTAATTAGATATTGCCGAAGGATTTCCCCAAGTCATTCGGCTGTTTTGTCTTCTATTTGTAATGGTGGAAGAATTTGAGCTGGAGCTGGAAACAGGTTTTCGCCATGACGCAAAAATTACACTTGTGTCGCCCTCGGCAATTCTTCTCTGCCTATCTTTGTCATCCCAGACGAGTCTGGAAGGCCTTTCGGAAAGAGTATAAGTCAGAGCTCTGGTGTTTAACATGGTCTCATCTGTATTATTGAGAATGCTTGAGACGGTATCTTCAGAATTTGCTATAAGCCTATCGACTCTGCTAGTAGCAGAATTGGCGGAGGTGAGCATGGAACGAGCTTCTGACATTGTTTGAGGCAACTGCTCTGACGCAACTCTTACACGATTCATCGTTATCTTGACGTCTTCTTTCAATTGAGGATCGGAAATGATTGAGTCAGTACTTCTAAGTATGCTTCCGATGGTATCGGACATTGACCCGAATTGCGACTGAATGTCGCGCAAAAGATTCGAAGCCTGAACCTGAATGGTTCCCCATCCGGCAGGATCGATTGCATCGACGATTATGACGTCTTCATTATTTTCATTTTTCTTTTTAATTACACTAGAGTCCCCGTTGACTAGAAAATCCAGATCCACAGTTCTGAAATCCGAAGTGAGTTCAAGATAGGGGTCACCTAGAAGCGAAGCAGTAGTAATCATGGCAACTGCATGATCAGGAAGATTTGCATTTGCAAAATCCGCGTCAACAGTCATCGTCACTCTTATCAATTTCATTTTAGGATCAAAGTCGATCGAGGTGACACTTCCGAATTTGTATCCCTGATAAGTCACTTGCACCTGAGGCTTTAATCCTCCTGTATTGTGAAACCATGTATACATTGTGGTTTCATGTCTATTCATCCATTCACCCATGCGGCCGCTTGCCCATGAAAGAAAAATAATAAATACGAAGAACATGATGATGACAAAAAATCCTGCAATCAGTTCGTTCACTCTCGGTTTCATCTCGTGTCAATCCTTTCCTCTGCGATTCCTGCAAGAGTCTGGAGATACAGGTCTCTGGAAGTACGATACGGAATCGGGCCGTCAGCCGATCCGGAAATAAATTGCTGAACAACCGGATCATCAGAGTTGCGAATTTCATCCGGTGTTCCGTAAGCCAGAACTCTTCCTTGATAAAGCATCACCATTTTGTCTGCAATTTTGAAAGCAGAGTCCATGTGATGCGTCACCACTACAGATGTTATATTCATTTTTTTCTTCAAGTCGAGTATTAGTTCATCAATTACAGCGGACATAACAGGATCGAGCCCGGCAGAGGGTTCATCGTAAAAGACGAGCTCTGGGTCCAAAGCTATTGCGCGAGCCAATCCAACGCGTTTTTTCATACCTCCGGAAATCTCCGCAGGCTTGAGATGTTCGAATCCGGTAAGCCCGACCATTTCCAGTTTCATTCTCATAATAATTTGAATTACGTTTTCGTCCAGCTCAGTGTGCTGGTGTAAAGGGAGAGATACGTTTTCACCAACGGTCATTGAATTGAATAGAGCTCCGGACTGGAAGAGAACTCCGAATCGTTTTCTAATCGCATCAAACTGCTTATCATCGTAAGCGGTTATATTCTCGTTGAAGAGCCATACGTTACCTTCATCAGCCTTTTCAAGACCGATGAGAATTCGCAAAGTTGTTGATTTGCCGCAACCGGATCCGCCCATGATGACTAGAACCTCGCCTTTTTTTACCTCGAAAGAAACATTGTCGAGCACGCGTCTGCCTTCGAATTCTTTGACGAGATTGTTGGCTTTTACAATTATATTTTCTTTTGGAGGTCCAAGTTCGGGAATGATCATTTTTATAGCTTCAACAGATAGTAGAATACCGCTGTGAATATTCCGTCAGCGATAATTATGGCGAAGATGGAGAATACGACCGACCTTGTTGTGGCTCGGCCGACTCCTTCTGCGCCGCCAGTCACTGTCAACCCGTTGTAACAAGAAATTCCTGAAATAAGAAATGAAAATACTGCGGCCTTCAATAACCCAGTCCAAACATCCGTGTCGGTCATGTATTCGAAAGCCATTTGTTTAAAACTTGCGAACGACATATCGAGTGTTGACGCTCCGAATACAAATGCTCCGGCAATGGACGCAACGTTGGCAAGCATTGCGAGACACGGCAACATGATAAATAGTGCGATGACTCTGGGAATAACCAGAAACCGAACAGGATGAAGAGACATGCTCCGCAAAGCGTCGATCTCTTCGGCAACAACCATGGTGCCGAGTTCAGCCGCGATTGAAGCTCCGACTCTTCCGGAAATAATTATCGAAGAGATAAGCGGACCGAGTTCGCGCACAGTAGCAACGGCAACAAGCGCGGGAAAATAAGTTGCGGCTCCGAGCTTTTCAAGATTGAAGGATGTTTGCATTGCAAGAATGAGCCCGACAGTGAAAGAGAGCAGACCGACTATTGGAACTGAATTTACTCCTTCATCGATAAGCTGTTTTTCGATTGATTTACGGTCGGGAAATTTTCCTGTCAGAGGAGCAATTATTCCCCAGAAAAAAGTGTCGGATAAAAGTAGTCCGACGCCTCCGATAAGTTTGATAATATCTAGAAACTTTTTTCCTATGATTGCTACCGGATCAAGAATAGAAGGCAGACGGATATTTGTCATTTCAATGAAGCAATCGCAGTTTCGTATGATGGAAACATCGGAAAAATTCCGTCCAAATGTGCAATTTCGAAAATGTCTTTAACTCGTTGAGAAGGGCTTGCTATTGCCATTTTACCGTTTGTAGATCGGAGCGCCTGCAGAGCTTCAACAAGAGTGGCGATGCCGGATGAATCAATGTATGGACATGCCTTGAGATCGATCAATAAACCCGAAGGTTTTGATTTCAATGCTTCCTGCAATTTTTGTCTGAGCTGAGGAGAAGATTTTAAATCAACGTCGCCCGAAACTATAAAAATATGTATTGAACCTTCAGATTTAGTTTCTATATTCATTCACTCACCATCTTTTATTTTATGCTTTACTTTGATAATTGAAAAAGAGATTAACTTGTTTCACGGTTATGCTCAAGAGTTTTCTTCATTTTGAGGAGACACCCGCCGTTTTCAATTGAATTGAAAGAAACCTCGTCCATGACTTTTTTCAGTATGACAAGTCCTAGCCCTCCGGGTTTGATTTCGGTGCGCTCTTCAATTGGTATTTGAGGCACATCACCACATCCGGAATCACGAATCTCGATCAAGAGTTGATTTCGAGTTGCGCTGTATTTGACCTCAGCAGGGCCACCATTGCCTTTATACGCATGCCTAATAACATTTGTGAGAGCTTCATCAACAGCGAGGACAATGCTGGATCTGACTTTTTCTTCAACATCGAGCCCGATAAGATATGCATCAAGTGTGGCTCGATTTTCGGCGAGATCATCGGGTGAAAGCCGTTCGTATTTTTTTACGAGTGTTTCAGCAGAATGAGTTCGATGGACGACAACAACGGTTAAGTCGTCGGTGCGCTCTCGACCGCTCTCAAAATTTTCCACATCTTCACGAATTCTTTGGGAAATTGTTTCAGCCTCTTTCTGCAGTGCGGAAATTTTTTCCTTGAGGCGTTCGAATCCGTAGAATTCTCCTTTAGGATTCACTGCTTCAGTCACACCATCGGTGTAAACTACTACGGTATCGCCTTCGGAAAGAGTTGTGTAAGCCTGCTCGTATTTGAATTCAGGAACGATTCCGAGCGGAGGACCACCTGCTTTCGAAAGTTCCACATAGCCATTTTTTGATAGATACAAAGGTGTCTGATGCCCTGCGTTGGAATAATGCAGATGACCGTCAGGCTCCAACAGCATTGTAAAGAGCGTAACGAAGAGCCCTCTGCGCGATTCTTTAGCGAGGACAGAATTGAGCATCGAAAGAATTTCATTAGGTTCAACGAGCCGCGCAGCTTCTGCTCTGAATCGTGAAATTGTATTGGACATTAGCAAAGCGGCAGGTATCCCTTTTCCGCTCACATCTCCAATTGTGATTAGAACCCTGCCGTCTCCGAGCTCGACCCAATCGTAAAAATCTCCGCCTACACTGCGAGCCGGAATAGAAACTGCATTAAATCTAGTGAGCCCTAGAGAGGCGTATTCAGGCCCCTGGAGGGCATCTTGAATTTGTCGGGAAATATCCAGCTCTCTCGATAAGAGTTCCTGTTCCAGAAGCTGATGATGCATTTTAGCGTTCTCGATTGCGACTGCGGCAAGCGAAGCGTAAGCAGAAAAAAGAGGCAGATCGGATTCTGAAAAATTTCCGTCCTGTTTATTTATGACTTCCGCAACTCCGATGATTCTGTCTCGGACTTTAAGAGGCACTGCAAGAATTGATTTGGTAATGAACCCTGTTTTGTCGTCTGCGTTTCGGAAAAATCTGGGATCTTTTCTGGCATCCTCGACTACAGCCGGTTCTCCGTTTTCCGCAACCCATCCGGCTATGCCATGACCTTTTGGAATTCGAACCTCTTTGATCTTGTCGCATGCGGCGCCTGATGCTTGTTTGAAAAAGAGCCCGCCAGTGCTAGGGTCGATAAGCATGACTGACGCCGCTTCGGCGTTCATGACTTCCTTTGCGCAGTTTATTGCTCGATTCAAGACATCATTGAGATCAAGAGTTGAGCCGACCAGCGTCATAGCCGTAAGGCAAGCCGATAATTCG
>PEWQ01000157.1:4886-9335 GCA_002780065.1 Candidatus Hydrogenedentes bacterium CG07_land_8_20_14_0_80_42_17 | reverse complement strand
TGAAATTTCAAATCTATCTCGAATGATTTTACGAGAGTTGTATATTGGCATACAGAGTGCAATGTAAAAGTAGCGGAGAAAAAATTGGACAAATTATCATATAACATTAATATTCAAAATATGGGTAAAAGGGGAAAACCAGTGCTTCTTACTTTTGTCGGCAGTCATGATCCGTTTCAGAATGGACTGATTACGGGTCAGGAACTTGCCGGCCCTGTCATTGCACTTGCTCGAAATCGTAAGTTTGAAAAGATATTTATTTTTTCAACACCCGGATTTGAAGAACGAGCAAAAGAAACTGCTCGTGTTTTGCAGAATGAAAATACGCTAACTGAAATCAAACCGTTGTCAATTGTGGATCCAATAGATTATCAAGAAATAATTTGCACATTGAGACCTATCTTATCTGAAATTAGAAATGAATTACCAGATGCTTCATTTTATATCTCAGTGACTTCTGGCACTCCGCAGATTCATGCTGTATGGATTCTTCTGGCTGGAAGCGGAGAATTTCCTGCGCATATTCTCAATGTAAGACCTCCGAAATTTGTCTCTACAAAAATGCTTCCTGTAGTGGAATTTGATTTAAGCGATCCAAATATTCCGAGAATAAAAGCTGCACAGGGTGAATGGATATCAGATAAAGAGGTCGGAGAAGACGCTGAAGAAACAGCAATAAGAATCGGAATCACATGGACGCATCCAGTTATGAAAGAGTTGCTCCATAAGGCGTCAAGATTTGCTGCTTCGTCTTTGCCTCTTATTATTGAAGGTGAAACCGGAACCGGCAAAGAACTTTTTGCTCAATTAATCCATCAGTTAAGCAGAAGACCAGGCAAGTTTGTTGTTATGAATTGCGCCGGAATTTCTCAACAGTTATTTGAGAGCGAACTTTTCGGGCATAAGAAAGGTTCTTTTACAGGTGCAAATTCTAATCGGAAAGGACGCTTTGATGAGGCTGAAAATGGAACGCTCTTTCTCGATGAGATAGGAGAATTACCTCAAGAGATTCAGGCGAAACTTCTGCGCGCTCTGGAATCTAATGAAGTCCAACCTGTAGGAGAAAATGAACCTCATAAAGTTGATGTCAGAATAATTGCCGCAACAAATAATAAAGTTTCAGATTCAGAAAATATCGAGAATGCCTTTCGAAAAGACTTTTATTTCAGATTTACTCACAAACTTGTATTGCCGCCATTAAGGGAGCGGCGCATAGACATTCCCATTATAGCGGTGGAACTTCTCGAGCGAGCCAATAAATCTCAGAAGAAGCAAAAACGCATAACTCCTGAAGCATTGCTTATGCTGGAGAGAGAAGACTGGGAAGGAAATGTGAGAGACTTGAGAAATGTCATCGACAATGCTGTTATATTATCGTCTTCAAAAGAAATAGGAGAGAAGGAGATTAGAAAATTTATTCTTCAAAAGAGGATTGATTCAAAAGTGAAACTTTATGATGGTTTTAAACTTGATGAACATCTAAATGCAATTCGTGAAGAGTATTATGAATTAGCCTTGAAGGAGGCTGAAGGGAATCGAAGCAAAGCCGCAAGACTGCTCGGAGTTTCACCTCAGGCAGTCTCAAATTATTTGAATGGAAAGAAGGAGGAGGAGAGTGGAAAATAAGACTACACTTATAGTTGCTATTGCAGGTTTTCTACACGATATAGGTAAATTCGCTGAACGTGGAGAGATGATACTTCCTGAAACTTATAGTGACAAAGATCGAGTTAGCGGACTTTATCTGCCATTTGATAAAAAATCTAATAGATACACTCATAAGCATGCGCTATATTCTGCCGCTTTTATTGAAAAATATAATGAGTTTATTCCGAAAGAAATTATTGGAACAGGCGAGGACACATTACTAAACCTTGTAGGATGCCATCATAATCCTAATACATCTCTTCAATGGATCGCTACTGAAGCTGATCGAATAGCTAGTGGTTTTGAACGAGAGAGCAATGAAGCAGATGGACAAGGTATTTCAATCAAACGGTTCAGGGAGACACGATTAGTTTCAATTTTTGAAGAAATCTTGCTGGATCAGGTTGATAATATTGAATCACTCAAATGGAGATATCCCTTACGAACTCTCTCACCTTCCGGAATATTTCCGTCTGAAGAAGCAGAACCTGATGATGGCAAATATGACTATAATAATTTATTTGCAACCTTCGAGTCACTTATAGAGGATTTGCCAGACAAAGATAATGCTGAACTATGGTTTGAACATTTTGAAAGTCTATTCTTGCGATTCACAGCAAATATTCCATCAGCAACAGTTGGAAGAATAATTCCAGATGCCTCACTCTATGATCATTCTCGGGCAACTTCTGCTATAGCTGCGGCTATGTATCGTTATCATAAAGAAACCAATTCACTTCAAATAAATGAAGTAAAAGATTGCGGTAAAGAAAAATTTCTTTTAATTGCCGGAGATTTTTTTGGAATCCAGGATTTCATTTCCTTATCAGGTGGTGCAACTAACAAAAATGCTTCTAAACTGCTTCGAGGCCGTTCTTTTGCTGTTTCTTTAATTTCATCATTGGCAGCTGATTTGCTCTGTCGGGAACTCGGACTTCCGCACATTTCAACTGTATTAAATGTTGCAGGAAAATTTATGATTATTGCGCAAAATACAACATCCGCTATTCAGTCTATTGCAAAAGTTAAAGATAGGATTAACGAATGGCTATTTAAACATTTTTTTGGTGAGACTACTTTTGGACTCGCAACAATTTCGGCTACAGCAAATGATTTTAAGATGGATAAAGAAAAAGGGTTTTCAACATTACAACGTTGTCTTGCGCAAGCATTAAGTGAATGTAAGTTTAATAAGATTGATTTGAATAAATATGGTGGAGCCGTTACAGATTTTTTGGATCATTTTAATAATAATCTTGGTGTTTGTACTTATTGTGGAAAACGGCCAGCCACACAGATACTTGACGAGTATTCATCCTGCTCTATCTGTGCCGATCATAAATTATTTGGAGAAAAAATAATTCATCTGCCACAAATTGTGATTACTGATCTATCAGGTTCTGGATCTGCAGATAAAATTTCTGAGCCTATTTTTGACAACTATATTGTATTCCTTGATGAAAACAATGGTAGAAATGTCACTTCAAAGCCTTTGCGTAGATGGCAACTTACGATGCCTGAAACTGGTAGTGGAATAGCAATGCGTTTTATCGGCGGACATTTGCCTCGTTTTGACAATGGTGAACCCAAAACATTTGAAGATATTGCTAAATCTTCAGTGGCAAAAGATATAGAGGGGAATGAGATAGGTACTGAAGCTATTGGTATTCTCAAGGCTGATCTGGATAATTTAGGGGAATTTTTTTTCAGGGCTGGGAAAACAGGCCGAATGAATATGTCTCGTTCTGCTACCCTATCGCGTCAACTCGAATTCTTCTTTTCACTCTGGTTACCTGATTTTCTCAGTCGGAATGAAATGTATCATGATATCTACACTGTGTTTGCAGGTGGAGATGATTTATTTTTGGTTGGACCGTGGAATGTTATAATAACTTTTGTAACAGAATTAAATGATCATTTTAGAGAGTTTGTGGCAAAAAATGAAAAACTTACTTTATCCTGTGGTATAACATTGCATAAGCCTTCAGTACCAATTCCTTATCTCTCTTCAAGTACAGAGAGAGCTCTTAAGCTATCAAAAGGGAAAAAAGAAAAAAAAAGTATTACTCTTTTTGGTCAAACTGTAACGTGGGAAAGATTTGCAGAACTTAATGATATCTATAAAAAAATTGAAGAGTATATTGATAGAAAGATTTTGAATACAGCAATGCTCTTAAGATTAATAAGACTGTCTGCTATGGCATCAAAAGAAAAATCTATGACTCAAGGAGTAAAAATAAATGAATTGGAGGCACTCAAATGGAGGTCATATCTCTACTATTCATTTGCCAGAAACATTAAAGATAATGATGCTGTCGAAAAGCTTTCAGCATCTTTTGTTTCATGGATTGAACAATATGGAGAAGATATGAAAATACCTTTATGGAGGATTTTATATGAAAGAAGAGGAGGAAGAAAAAAGTGAAAGTGAGTATTAATTTTTGGAAGGATAAAGATAGAAGAATTGTGGAACCTGACTTATTCTATCATACTGCTAAACAGCAGGCAAGCAGTCTTATAAAAGATGGTAATGGGAAAATGAATAAACGCACTCAAATACGCCGATTCTATGATGAGGTAATAAACTTAAAGCAACAGCTCAAACAAAATCCTGAGGAGTTTGAAATCCGCCTGCCATATATTCGAATGCTTATTGCTAAAGCACATTATGCAAATGGTAGAGATCATGTTACGGAATCTTTTGTTGATTTTATAAAAGATTCGATTAGCCAGGTAGAAGATGTTGAATCATTCGAAGTTTTTGCAACGTTTTTTGAAGCTGTAATGGGATTCCATAAATTT
>PEWQ01000157.1:0-4863 GCA_002780065.1 Candidatus Hydrogenedentes bacterium CG07_land_8_20_14_0_80_42_17 | reverse complement strand
ACAACAAGCTCGTTATCAAAGGCAAGGTGAAAGGAGGAATTAACTATGAAACTTATAGGAATAACTAGTATTGAAGGAATTATCGAATTGGATAGTGGTCTGCACATTGGTGCAGGTTCTGATGAGATGCATATTGGTGGAACTGATAATCCAATCATCAAACACCCGAATACTGGTGAGCCATATATTCCGGGTTCTTCTATTAAAGGAAAAGTAAGGTCACTTCTCGAACTTGAGAGTGGTTTGATGGTCCATACAAATGGTGAACCTGTATCGGCTACTATTTTCTCTAATATAAAAACACCAGATGAAAAACAAAAATGTGATAAGATACTGAAACTATTCGGTACTGGAGCAAGTAATATTAATGAAACAAATTTTGGGGTAACTCGTGTTTCATTTGCTGATTGCAATATCGACTCCAATTGGCTTTCAGAAGCCCGCAAAAAGAATTATGTCTTAACCGATGTCAAATCTGAAAACACTATCAATAGAATTAGTGGTACAGCGTCAAATCCTCGTCAAACTGAAAGAGTGCCAGAGGGTGTTAAGTTTAATTTCAAAGTTAGTATTAAAAACTTTGAAGAGGATAACGGAGATGATCTAATTAATTATCTTCTCTATGGTTTAAAATTACTTCAACTTGATGCAATTGGTGGAAACAGCAGTAGAGGTTACGGGCGATTTCATTTCGAAAATTTGAAAGAAGATGGCGAAGATATTTCTACTAAGTTCAAAAATCTCGAGCCTTTCTCAAAAAAAGGATAATTATTGTATGAAGACGTTTGGAATAGAAATTAAACCATTATCTGGATTTGGTACACCACTAAAAGGAGATACAATCTTTGGACAGTTCATCTCTACTGTATTTGAAGACGAATCAATCCTTGGTATAAATCCAAATAGCATTATTGAGGAATATACAAAAAATCCGCAGATCATCTTTAGTTCTGCCTTTCCTGTCAAAAAGAATAATGGTTCTCGCATATATTATTTTCCTAAGCCTGCTCTGCCGGGAAAAATGCTTTTTCCGAATGAAAATGATGAAATCGCAATTGCTAAACGAAAAGAGCGGAAAAAGAAGCGATGGATTGCTATTTCAGATGCAACTCGAATTGGGAGAATATCTGATGGCCTTGTCGCTGATGAATTTGAAGTTGAGCATATTCAATATCACAATACAATAAATCGGATTACAGGAACAACTGGTACTGCTCCATTTTTACCGTATGCTCTAACTCATACTTTTTACAAAGATAATATTACTCTTATTATCTTTGCAGTTGCTGATGATAAAATCATTAATCCAAAAAACATCAGATCTGTTATGGAACGGATAGGTTCTTTCGGTTTTGGCCGTGATGCTTCAATCGGTTTTGGCAGATTTAAAGTAGAAGACTTATTCGAATTTGAACTCGCCTCTATTGGTAATAACGAACCAAATGCATGTTGGACTTTAGCGCCAGCTGTACCTGAAAAAAACTACTATGAGAAGATGTACTATCAACCATTTATTAGATATGGTCGTCATGGTGGAAAGGAAGCATCTTCTGCACATCCTTTCAAGAATCCTGTTGTAATGGCTGACGAGGGTGCTGTCTTTATTCCAAAGTCAAAAGATCAATTCAATCGTTCTTACCTTGGAACTGCTGTAACCGGTATTTCTAAAACAATTCCGTCTGCTGTATCGCAAGGTTATGCACCATATATTCCAATTCGATTGGAGGCATTATTATGAATGATTTTGGTACTTTTAATGTAAGACTTACTTTGTTGTCACCTGTTCATATTGGTTGTGGTGAAGACTTTGAGCCAACTAATTTTGTTATTACAGATGACGGTCGATTATTGCATTTCGATTTTATGAAGTTTTTGAAAAATATTAATAACCCAGAGGTTTGTCGAAGTTTAAGCAAAGATTTTTCTGAAAAAGATTTGTTTTATATCCACAAACTTATTTACAAGATCTATACTCAGAATTACAATTACAAAAAGATAGGGTGTACTTCAATTATTCCGGTTAGCGCTGAAATTAAAGATCGTTATAAAGAACAGATTATAAAAAATAATACATCTGACATATTTAATCAATTTCATATTGCTCGCACATCATTCTGCCCGAATACTAAAGAACCATACATCCCCGGCTCATCAATAAAAGGAGCCTTAAGGACGTCATGGATAAGTGGGCTTGCGGAAAAAAGAAAAATAACGACTCAACCTGATAAACAAAATTCAAGCGACCATTACGCAAAGAAGAAGGAAAATGAACTGCTTAATTGTTCATTTCAAACTGATCCATTCCGACTTTTAAAAGTCTCTGACTTTTATGCCGAAGGAAAACCTGCTCGCAAGATAGTTTATAAAATTAACAAAAAAAAGGAACCTAATTCCACACGAGCATCATCAGATATTCCTATAATACTTGAAACAATACAACCAAACTCCGAGTTTATTGGTTCTATCACGATTTCAAATCCGCTTGATAAACGAATTCAAGAGCCAATTAAGGCCAAAGAACTTTTTGAGAGTATAAATAAATATTTTTTCCGTGCATTCAAACGTGAAAGTGAAACATTGCAAAGACTTAACATCACTCTATCAACTCCAATACTTTATAATTCAATCGTTACTGAAAAGAGAGATAGCCATCACACTTTAGCATTACTTCGAATCGGACAACATTGCGGAGCTGAATGTATGACTCTTGAAGGAAATAGAAGTATAAAGATTAAGCAAGGGCCAAATCAACCTGCAGTGTATAAAGATCACTCCACAACAATCTGGCTTGCATCGGAAAAACATACACCCGATGCAAATGATGAATTACATCCTTTTGGATGGGTTTTGTTGGAGGAAATATGAATAATGATTTAGTATGCCTCATCGCCAATCTTGGCACTAGTGACCTTAAGCTTGATGGTGAACCGATCAAACCGTTACGCGAAAAATCTAAAGCAATCTTTGATAACTATCCTAATTACTCATCACACTTAACTACTCCAATTCTATCTCCAGTCCTAAATATGATTGCCAAGAATTATCCTGACACTAAACTCGATGTAGTCTTCTTTTTAACTGATCAACCTGAAGTTGTTCCCCAAAGGGTATCTGATACAATATTTATTGCTGATATTATTAAGAAGCTATGGATGGAAAGTGGAAATAGACCGAAAATCAATAAAGTTTGCAAATATGCGATCCAATCCAACCCTAATCTTTCTGATTCTATGTATAAATTATATGATGAACAATTTAATAGAAGAAAAAAGATATTTTCTAAATACGAAACTATTTATCTCTCGATAACCGGAGGCATTCCGGCATGCAATATAGCTTTGCTCTTCAATGCGATAATCCATTTTGGTGATTTGTGCGTTCCTGTTTTTACCAATGAGACAGATACTACTGCTATTTCTCTCCAGATTAATAAACAAATTGGATATGCGGTAAGAAATAAAATCCTCGAGGAAGCAATAAAACAGTATGATTACGCCCTTGCAGATACTCTCTTCCAAGAGCAAAATAAACCGATAGCCGCTCTAATTGCGCGTTCGGCAGAGCATAGAATGAATTTTGACTTTGAGACGGCAATAAAAATTTTAGATGAAGTTATTTCGAAAGATTTAACATCAGCACGTTCTCTTGCTTTAGAAATGAAGAATGAGATAACTCGTGCCATAAATGAAGATTTCAATGCGCTTATAAATGAACTCTACGGAAATATGAAAGCATACTGGGAACGCAAAGCATATCTCGATATGATCGGAAGAGTCTTTCGCTTTATAGAAGCAGTGCTTCGAAATGAAGTTGAGAAGATGAGTATTCACACCAAGGCCGTTAATGATTCAAAGAACTTTTCTAAATATCAAGAAAGCATTAATAACATTCAAGGACTCACAGAATATTTAGATAAAGAATCTGTATATGGAGAAAAGCTAAACTATGATAAACCGAATATACCAACTTTTCTTGCAATACTCGAATTTCAAATTATAAAAGATCAAAAAGACGGAGAAAAATGTGAGCGACTCAAAATCATTCGCGAACAATGCTCAAAACTAAATTCTCTTTCTTCATTACGAAACAAGTCTCCGCTCGGTCATGGTTTCAAAGGGGTGTCACTTGAAAAGATTCAAGAAGAATTCTCGGAATTTACATTTGAAACAATTAATTATCTTCTTATCACTGCGGGAATAGAAATTAATAATCCTTATAGTAAAATCAATGAATTTCTTTTAAAGAGTATAGAAGATTATTAAAGTAATGAAGTAATGAAATATTACTTTACAAAAGCATTGTTGAAGTTAATATTGGCTATGAGGTGATAATATGCTTGCCAAGAAAACTTTTAAGAATCAAATTACCATTCCAAAAGCCGTTCTTGAAGGAATCGAAGATGTTGAATATTTTTCTATAAGCAGAGATGATGACTCAATTGTGCTTAAACCTATATCGATCTCCGATGATTCGATCCTGAAAAACATCCGTAAAAAGATTAAAGCGCTTGGTATTAGACCGGATGATATTAAAAATGCCATTTATCGGGCAAGAAAGTCTTGAAGTTTCGAACAGTTATCGATACTAATGTTGCTATCTCGTCATTATTATTTGATGTGAGACTTAACAATCTGCATCTGGCCTGGCGAAATAAATTATTCGTTATGATTGTAAGTCCAAAAATGGTTGATGAATATATCAAAGTCCTTGCGTATTCTAAATTTAAACTTGAACAATTTGAAATTTACCATTTGGTTTACCATGAAATACTTCCTTTCATCACTCCAGTGAAGACTAAAAATATTAGGCCGGTTATTAAGGCGGATCCTCAGGATGATATCTTTTTATCCGCAGGGTTATGGG
>PEWQ01000153.1 GCA_002780065.1 Candidatus Hydrogenedentes bacterium CG07_land_8_20_14_0_80_42_17 | reverse complement strand
GATGCGCCTCTAAAAAAAGCTACTTCGGGTAGAAAGACAGCTTTGGCTCCATCAAGCACGGCACTGCGAATCAAAAAATTAATTTTTTCCTTATTGACTTCAAGATCATTAATTGAATTTATTTGGATAACTCCGATCTTCATATATTTGTATTTGGTATTTGGGGTCAGGCTTGAACTTTTTTCCTTTTTGGTAAACATAAATAGAAATACTATCTGATTAGAGTTACAAATACCACAAATTTTTGAAATAAAAAAATGAAAAAGTAAAAAAGTTCAAGCCTGACCCTATAAATAAATACTGTCGGCAATAAGCGTTGGATTAAAAACGACATGGTCAACATGATATGGAATCCGCTGAGTTCCTCCGAAACCTGAATTGTCTCCGAACGCGATGTGAACCGTGCTAAGTATCTTTTCGGCCTCCAGAACGTTATCAGTTCGATTGGCGCGGTCATTCATTCCGATCCCAAGCTCAGCAATCTTTAGCCAGTCCGAATGCTCTGAAAAGATTCTACTCAGTTTCGACTCGCCAAAAATTTCTACCACAGCTCCGTCTTCAACATGAATTTCAGATCCATCTTCGATTACCAAAGTTCCATTCGAACGTCCTTCCAGCGGAGCAATGTAAATTTCGCCGGCAGGCAAATTTCCGAACGAACCTTTTTTTGTAAGATTTCCGTCATCGATATGAAATTGTCTTCCTTCGACTTCAAGTTCTAAGTCAGTTCCGTTAGGCGCTGTAATTTTAATCTTCTTTGCGCCATTAATTTTATTGTAGAGTTTGCGGCATCTATCTTCTAACTGGAGATAATCAATATCTATCGGCCCGTTTTCTCGAAGCAGATACGGTTCGAATAATGGAATAGACGCATATCTTGTTCCGGCTCTATTCAGCAATTTTCTGAAGAGAGTATGAGAAGTTGAAAAATGTGTGATCGCAATTACTGCATTTGGCGCCAGAGGAGCGGCTTTACTTATCCAGTTATCGAGAAAGGATTCGCCGATACTATCTAATTTCTTTGAAATTATTTTTTCGAATACGCCATTAAATTCCAGCGCCGCGCTTGCAGCGCCGAATGCGGCTTCCCAAACTTCCAGAGCCGGCTCCATTCCATGACCGCCAGAAGACGGAGCAACGCATATTTCAGCGGAAACTGGAAGTTCGGCAGGAATAGGGATTTCGATCTCTTTGTCCGAGATTATCAATAGCCGCTCGCCAATAGAATAACCAAGATTCTCAATAATGATTTTTTTCCATATTCTATCCGTCGACATTTACTGCAGAACCATCCTGACTGCCGCCCGCTCTCGCTCGAGTTCGACTATTTCACGCAATTTTTTTACAGCATCATCTATTTCATTGTTGATGACGATGTGATCGTAATTTTTTCCTTTAATGATTTCGGCTTCGGCATTCTTCAAACGGCGAGCAATAATTTCGTCCGAGTCGGTATGCCTATTTTTTAATCTTGATTCAAGAGCGGAAAGAGAAGGAGGCATAATGAAGATGAGAACAGGAATTACAAATTTCAAGTCGTTAGGGATTTTTTTTTCTTTAATGAGAACTCTGATTTGCCCTCCACCCTGCACATCGATATCGAGCAAAAGGTCAGAAGAATTCTCTTTGGCTCTGCGTAAATTTTTCCATTCAGTTCCGTAAAGATTTCCGTGTACCTCTGCATGCTCCATGAATTCTCCGTTCTCGACTTTTTGAAGAAAAGTTGCTCTATCTGTAAAAAAATAATCCGTGCCGTCGCGTTCACCGGAGCGAATTTGTCTGGTTGTAGTCGAGATGGAAAAGATAAGGGATTTATCGCACTCGAGCAACTTTTGAACAAGCGTCGATTTGCCTGCGCCGGACGGAGCTGAGATGACAAATAGAATTGTAGGACGCGGTGATTTCTCAGACGACATTTGCATTAAGCTCCCGCATTCTGTCGATCGCTGTTTTTGAGTGTATTACAGCCTGAGTGATCTCCAAATCCTGGCATTTAGAGCCGATAGTGTTTACTTCCCTAAGCGCCTCTTGAAGTATGAATCCGATCTCTTGCCCGATAGATTTATTCTTGTCGGATTCAATCAGCTTTTTCATTGTCAAGATATGAGATTTCAATCTGACTATCTCTTCCTCGATATCCATCTTTTCCGCCAGCATTGCGACTTCAGCTTCAAGCCTGTTAGCTTCGAATTTTGTTTTATGAGCCTCAATAAGCTCACACAGTCTTTTGCTAAGCCTGGTTCTTAATTCCTCAACAGCGGGTTTTCTACGGCTGGAAACTGCATCAACGGCCTTTTCTAGCTCTTCCAGAAGAAGATTAATTGCGGACTCCATCTTCTTTCCTTCCTGTATTCGAGCAGAGTCCCAAGATTCAAAGGAGTTTTTTAAAACATCTGTAATTTTTTTTAGAAGCGTTTCATCGATCTCTTCTTCGACTTCCAGCGCACCAGGAATTTCTTTGAGATCCGAAATTGAAATGACAGGTTGAATTTTATTCTCCTCGGCTATTTTCTTGAAATGAGTAATAAGTTCTCGAATGAAGTCTTCGTTGAAAAGCATTTTTCTGCCGGGAAAGGTTCCTTTCAGATGTATCGAGCAGATAATCTTACCGCGCATTGCAGTATCGGCGATAAGAGTCCGCAGTTCTTGCTCCATTGAATTGCAAGAATCAGGAAGCCGAAATTGTATATCCAAACCTTTGTGATTCCACGACCGTATTTCAACTTCGATGGTTAAACCGTCTGCCGAAATTTTAGATAAACCGTAGCCTGTCATGGATTTCATATCGTTGTCTCCTTCATAAGTTTGGCATCTTTTATTGCTTGTTCAAGTCCCTCTTTGGTAAATGGTTTCAGAATAAACGAGTCGGCACCATTTGAGAGAGAGTCGGCAAGCAGTTTGTCATGGCGTTCCTGAGCAGAAACTATCACAAACGGCTTGGAATCGCGAACAATTTGAAATTTTTCAAAATTATAGAGATCAATTATCACAATATCTTCATTATGAAACTGATTGCTTATCTCTTCAAGTGAAGCGTAAGACTCGACCTTTTCTTCGCCAATTGACTCTAATAAAAGAATTAGAATTCGACGCTGAAACTCTTCTTTATCGACAACTGCGATTCTCATTCAGAAGTTTGAGACTTATTAACCTTTAACAAAATAAGTAAACCGATTATGTATTTTTTTAGAGTTGCAAATGAATCGATTCGTTTGAAAAATTTAATAAACATTGACGGCCTAAGGTAGAATTTTTTCAAAGCATATTTTTGCATGCTC
This sequence comes from Candidatus Hydrogenedentes bacterium CG07_land_8_20_14_0_80_42_17, assembly GCA_002780065.1. Taxonomy (GTDB): domain Bacteria; phylum UBA8481; class UBA8481; order UBA8481; family UBA8481; genus UBA8481. The sequence goes on along the minus strand of PEWQ01000153.1, from coordinate 6,247 downwards.
TTTAATTCTTCCAAAGTTCTTCCCTTAGTAATGTATGGAATATTATCTTCAGTCCAGCCGCCCCAAGTTTTGTAATTCTTCCAATCGAAAGAATTTATTTCTTCGCTTTTTTTGAGAATATCGAATAACGGCGTTCCGGGATATGGAATCGTGATTGTGAATTGAGCCCAATCGGGATTTAATTTCTGGGCGAATTTAATTGTTTCAAAAGAATCTTCTCTTGTTTCGGAAGGCAATCCCAACATAAAAAATGCGCGTATTGAAATTCCTACTTTATGAATTATCTTAACCTTCTCTTCGATCTCTTTTTTAGTTTCACCTTTGTTTATAATTTTTAATAATCTGTCCACTCCACTTTCAACTCCGATAGAAATCTGCCAGCAACCGGCTTCTTTCATCTTTACCAGCATCTCTTCGGAAAGAGTGTCTATCCTGCTTTCACAGGTCCATTTAATCTTTTTATGAATATTATTTTCGATCATCTTGTCGCATAAGGACATAATAAAATCTTTATTTATTGTGAGAGTGTCCGCCTCAAGATTTATTTGCACCGCACCGTATTTTTCTATCAACTCATTTATTTCATTTACAATTCTTTCCGGCGAATGAGCTCTGAAAGTTCTTCCGAAAGGATGAGAACAATATGAGCATCCGAACGGACAACCTCTAGCGACGATGACCGTTCCGCAATAGCCGCTCTTTTTAACTCGTGTCGCCGTCAAAAAATATTTATCCATCGGAAGTAAATGCCTGGCAGGCGGCGGAAAGACATCAAGGCTTTTTTCAAAAGGGCGAGGAGCTGTTCTGATTATTTGATTATTTTGTCTGAAACAAATTCCTTTAATTTGAGTTAAATCTTTTTTTTCTTCTATCGCTTTTGCGATTTCTCGAAAAGTATTTTCGCCTTCGCCAATACAGACAATATCATTTTTTATATCGCTGATAGTTTCTTCAGGAAGAGCTGAAGCATGTGCTCCTCCGATCACAATAATCGTTTCAGGACAATTTTGTTTAATATCACCGACAATTCTTTTAACATTATTGTACATCGGTGTCAGCATTGTAAAACCGACTAACTCGATCTTTTCATTTATTATTTTCTTCTGAATCATTTCAGATGTAAAATTTTGAACAGGCGCATCAATTATTTCGATTTCGTGGCCGTCTTGTAAGGCAGCCGCCGCAATATACGCCAATCCTAACGGCTCTGCGTTTCCTCCGAAATGCTTAAGGTTCTTCCCATATCTTTCTTCCAATGTATAAGGCGGATTTATTAATAGTATTTTTGGGGTCAGGCTTGAACTTTTTTCCTTTTTGGTAAACATAAATAGAAATGCTATCTGATTAGAGTTACAAATACCACAAATTTTTGAAATAAAAAAATGAAAAAGTAAAAAAGTTCAAGCCTGACCCCATAAACTATAAACTATTGCGGTGGATTGAAATTTGATTTAATCTCTTATGTATGATGAAGACTGGTGTTCGCAGAATAGTTAAGAGCGGAGATGCTCCGACTGTAATAGGCCCTTATTCGCAGGCGGTAATGATGAACGGCTTCGCATTTACTTCAGGGCAAATTCCGATAGATAAAGATTCAGGCAGAATTGTTGATGGAGGCATTCTTGAGCAGACGGAAAAGGCGCTGGATAATCTTTCCGCTGTTCTGACTCAATCGGGAACGTCTCTGAAGAACGCGGTAATCGTTAACATTTATCTGAAGTCACTCTCGGATTTCGGGATTGTGAATGAATGCTATGCGCGCCGAGTTGATACGGATAATCCTCCCGCACGCGTTACGGTGGAAGTGTCCGGTTTGCCTAAGGACGCTCTAATTGAAATATCCGCGATTGCGCCGACCTTGCCTTTTGCAGGTAATAAAAAATAATGCTGACCATAACGACTGAACAGAACGGCTCGATTCCTGTTATAAAAATATCAGGCTCGATGGATGCTATCGATATTCCTGTATTGACAGTGAATATCGACAGGATACTTGCGCGGGACGATTTTTTTATCGTTGTGGACATACTCGAACTCGAAAAACTTTTACCGTCCGGCGGAGAAATTTTAATTCGCGCATCGCGAAAAACAAGGCGGCGCGAAGGTCAAATAATTCTTGTTGTGGAGGGGAATGACCGTTTCATTGATGAAAAGATCGGCGTTCATGGAGCGTCGCATGAGTTCACACTTTTTTCGACTCTCGAACAGGCAATACATTCAGCCGAGGCTTTGCATAAACAGAGACTGATTAAGGCTCTGTCGGGCGGCAGAATAGCTTCTCAGGACGAGAATGACGAAAAAGATGAGAAGAAAGAAGAGAACGAGACTCATATGATCTGCCCGCATTGCAAAACAAAAAATGCGATTGGCGCCGACAGGTGTTATATCTGCGGAATGCTTCTCAGCGACCGACAGACAGTTCTTTTCCATCAACCCGAGTTTGAAAAATGTCCTCAATGCGGAGCGAACATGCTTATTGACTCTGACAAGTGTCCGCTTTGCTCTTATACAAAATCAAAATCGAAAGACGATATTCAGTCTATTGAAGAGCCTATCGAAGTGAAACAGGATAATCCAATTGAAGAACCGATTCAGGAGACACTTGATACTTCTGAGCAGGAAATAAATACTCGAAAAATGTCGCTCGAAAAGGAAGCGAGCGAACTTCTTGAACGCATCGCCGAGCTAAAGAAGAGGGAAGACGAGCTGATTGATAATTCCGCTGAGTTATTGAAATTAGAAGAGCGGCGCAACTTTATGCAGAACGAGATTTCAGAACTCGAGATGAAAAAATTCGAGATGGAAGGATTGCTGTTGAAAGCCGAAGAGGCATTACGACTTGCAGAGGAAGAAAACCGATATTCTGATGATTTGCAGACTGAGATAGAAGAGAAGAGATCAATCATCGAATCTCTTCATGCAGAAGAACAGGAACTGAATTCGAAGATAGGTGAAGGGCGCGGAATTGCCGAGGAACGCAAACGTGAACTTGAGGGATTAGCTCATGAAATAGAGCTGCTGCAGAAGAATAAACTGCAAATAGAGAATGAGCTGAAGGAGATCGAGTTAAGAAGATCATTGCTTGATGCTTCTTTGACAGAAGAAGAGACGAAGAAGAGAGAAACTTTATCCGAACTAAATCAGGGGCTTGAATCATTACGCAGAGAGATTGAATTGAGGAATGAAGAACGTGAGCGTTTGAATGAAGAAGCGTCGAATCTTGAAAAAGAACTTTTGACAAAGACCGAGGAATTAGCTCGGCTTGACAATGAATTGAATAGTGCTGAAGAGAAGAGAGAAAGTTTTAAAACTGCTGAAGAAGATTTGAATCGAGTCAGGAACGAAATTAATTTGTTGGAAGAGCGGAGCCGGCTTCTGTCAAATGAGATATCAGATAAGGAAGAGAAACTTTCTCAAGCGAAAGCAGAGACGACTTCACTTGAAGAGAGCTGCAATGCTATTCGAAGTGAAATGTCATCTTTGGAATCGAGCCGCGACTCTGCGGGAATTGAACTGAATGAATTGGAAAAGAGCCGAGCTATTGTGCGAGACGAGCTTTCGGAATTGAAAACAAATCTGGAAGATTCAAAAAAAGAACTGGCCGAAGTTAATACTCAATACGAAAGAATTAAGCAAGAGCTTACTACGATGGAAGAAGAACGTTCCAACCTCGAGAACGATAGAATACGAATTAAGAATGAGCTGGATGAGATCGAGTCCGGCAAAAAAGCTGTTGTTGATCAGAGAACCGATGAAGAGAAAAATTACTTAGAAGAGATTCGAGCGGAGATAAATGCTCGCAGAGCCGAACTTCAGTCATTGCTTACAGAAAAGGAAAAGGTTGAATCGGAAAAGAACGGAGTAGCATCTGATCTCGATGCGCTTAGGGCTCGAATGAATCTTGAAAAAGCCGGATTGAGAGGAGAAGTCGAAGCAACTCGATTTCAGATGGAAGCTTTGAAGGAAGAATGCGGGCGGCTGCAAGAAGAGAAGAAAACTTTCAGTTCTGAAAGAGATGCATTGCGCGGAAAAAGCGAGGAATTATCTAAATTGAATCAGGAATTGGAGAAGACTCGCGCCAGCATCGAATCGATGAATCAAGAGCATGAAGAGCTGAAAGCTCGGAAACTTCTAATAGAAGAAGAGCTTTCTGCCGGGGCAGCGGAACTTTCACAAATTCGAGAAGAGATCACGAAGGCGGAAGAAGAGAAGAAAATAAGTGAGACAACTTATTCTGAAAAATTAAAAAGCGAAGAAGAAAAGCTCAAAGATTTGAAAGAGAAAGAGCAAATTATAAGCAACGAATTAAACGAAAAATCTGAAGCGCTCGAGAAACTCCGAAACGAAACTGCAGAGCTTGAAGAAAGACGTGATTCATTAATAAAAGAGCTCTCATCACTGGAGACGAATTGCGAAACAGCTCGGCGTGAACTGACAGAATCGGAGCAGAAGCTTATCGAAGTAAAGAATGAAATTTCTCATTCTTCTGAATTCCGTTTGGAATCGGAGAAGAGAGACAACAGTCGAATAGAAGAACTTGAAAAGTCGCTTAGAAATGCGGAATCAGAGAAGAAAGATTCTGTAGAGCGATTCAATAAAATTGCCGCAGAATTGGATCTGGCGAGGATGCAGATCAAGCAGTTAAGTGAAGACACAACGCGAGGAACCTACGAGATCGAGAAAGAGAAGAAGGCATTAGAAGAGAACGTTTTGAAGTTGCGGAAGGACCGAGATTTACTCCGTAAAGAGAAGCAGTTCGAACTTAAATCCATCGAGATATTGAAGACTGAGGTCAGCCGTTGGATGAAAGAAAAAGAAAAGTTTATTCCTGCCGGCGATATTGAATTATTGATGGAGATGCGCGAAGAGATAGAACATTTGAGGCAGGAGTTGCTTTCATCGGGCCCGAGCGAAGATTCAGGAAGCTCGAATACCAAAGGCGCGCTTGATGAGATGAAAAAACTTCAAAGAGAGTTGAAAGATGCAAGAACAAAACTTGAAATATCGAATCGAAGAGTCGAACAGCTTGTTGAAGAGACGGAATTACTGAGAAGAGATCAAACGAGTTCAGCAAATGAAGCTGAAAAGCATCGCAGAGAGATAGAAAAACTTCAAAGAGAGCTGGAAGATGCAAGAACAAAACTTGAAATATCGAATCGAAGAGTAGAACAGCTTGTTGAAGATACGGAATTACTGAGAAGAGATCAAGCGAGTTCAGCAAATGAAGCTGAAAAGCATCGCAGAGAGATAGAACAAAGCAGAGGTAGAATCGGGCAATACGATACAAGAATGGAAGACATGGCGAAGAGATTCGGGAAGACTCAGAAAGAGAAGCAAGAACTGCAGAACGCTCTCGAAGAGACGAAGCTTGCATCAGCAGTAAAAGATGAGAGTGCACAGAGAAGTGCCGATGAGATTCAGAGACTGAAGAATGAATTGAAGTTGCGCGACGAAGAGACATTGAAGAGAACTCAACTTGAGCAGAAGATATCTGAACTTACTGCTCGACTGCAAGAGTTTGAGAATGACCGAGCAAAAGCTGAAGTTTTAGTAGAAGAAAAAAATAATCTCGAAGGTTCAATCGAAAAGTTTAGACGCGAGATTTCTTCGAAAGAAGAATTATCGAAACAATTGGAAGAAAGTTTGATTCAGGAGAACGAACGAGCTAACCGCGCTGAAAAGGCTCGAAAGGAAGCTGAGCAAGCTCGGCAGGAAGCTGAAAAGGCTTGGAAAGAAGCTGAGCAGGCTCGGAAAGAAGCTGAGCAGGCTCGGAAAGAAGAAGCAGACCGGTTCAGAGAAAAGGAAGCATTAGTACTTTCGAAAGCATCAGAAAATAATGAAGAACTTTCTGTCCGGCTTGAATCATACAGAAAAGAAAGTGAAGCTATGATTGACATGCTTCGCAAAGAAAAGTCCGTGCTTGAGACTCAGCTATCGAAAGTCGAAAAGGAGTTTGGAGAATATAAAGTGAGTGAAGCAGAGATTAAGTCCAGGCTTGATGCTTTAACTCAAGAACTCGAAAATGAACGAGGCAGGCATGAAATAGAGAAGAGCCTGGTTGCGACTGAAGCTCAGGAAGCGGCTTCTAAAGCATATTTAGAGAAGATGCGTTTATTCGAGGAAAAACTTATTGCTTCACAAAGAGAGATTAATGACGCAACGAACCGGCTTGATGACGTAAAAAAAGAGAATGAAGAATTAAAGAAGAGCCTTAAAGAAAAACAGGAAAAGCTGGATCAGCTTGTTT
>PEWQ01000089.1 GCA_002780065.1 Candidatus Hydrogenedentes bacterium CG07_land_8_20_14_0_80_42_17 | reverse complement strand
TAATTTGGCAGTTCACGTTTAAAATACATTTCTCTGATTTTATTTTCGGAAATAAATACGGCGGAATTATACAGCTTACCGCCAGAAGAAATCGGTGCCCCGACAAGTAATGAAATATTGTCGGATTCATTTGCGAGCGATGATACGGCATTAGAACACGATGAAATAAAACTTGGTTTTAAAAGCAGGTCTTCAGGAGGATAGCCTGATATTGTGAGTTCTGGAAATACAAGAAGAGAAACTTTTTGCTCTTTTGCCGAATAAATCGAAGCTCGGATTTTTTTCAGATTTCCTTCTATATCGCCAACAGTTGTATTAATTTGAGCCAATCCGATTCGTAAATTCATATCTTACTATTTCCTTTCATAATCATTTATATCCATAGAAATTTACAGTAGCATGTTTTTCATAAAAGTATAATGAGTTGTTTTGCGGTTTTAATCCAATTTTGCATTCTACGGCGTAATGGTCAGAACCGTATGCTCCGAGCACTTTGCGCTCAATTACGTTTACATCCGGAGTAACGAGAATGTGATCGATTGGAATGAAAAAGGGGAAGAAGATAGAAGGCCATGAAGGTTGAATTCCAACGGCGCGCCGAGAATCCCAGAGCCCGGCATTTTTCAGAAGAGTTTTGAAATAAGGGTCGTAAGGAGACATATTGAAGTCGCCGGCAACTATGACCGGTTTTCCGGTTAGCGATTCAATATTTGTTATTTTAGCCAATTTAGTTACTTGCTCATTTCTTACGTTAAATCTGCGTTCTGATACAGGACTCATCGTGTGAACTGCAAGCAATGACCAATCTTTGAATCGAACAAGAAGCAGAGGAATTTGAATCGGATCGGTAGAGAGATTCAAGACAATGGCCGTATCGAACGGAATTTTAGACCATACATGAATGCATTTTGCATCTGTTCTGCCGTTCGAGGCGTGCCACGGGTAGATCTCAGAAAGCCGTGTTGTGACGGGCATTATGCCGTTCGGAACTATTTCCATTAGTATTACTACATCGGCTTTAGAAAGAGCGGCGGCAGATGCGGCTGGAATATAGTTGGTATTGAACATGTCGGCATTATGTGAATACAAGGTTATTTTTTTTAAGTCATTAGCTGATACAACACTTCTGTTTTCATAAACTGAAAAGATATCAAAAGAAAAAATTATTGCGAAGAAGAGTGAAATCCCGGCTCCAAGCGCTCGCTTTTGAATTACGAAACAAATCGCAAAGAAAGAAAGTAGGATTATTAATTGAAATTTGAAATGAATTGCGAGATTGCAAAGCCAAACATCTCCGAATATGTCTCCAACAATCAAAAGAATAATTGCTACTGCAGTAAATAAATTTAGAGCCCGCCGCAATTTTTTTTTAGAAAATAGTTTCATGGCAATTGATCGGAACCGTAAGAATCCACCAATAGATTTGAAACTGATTCTGCTGACATAAAAATTTCAGAGGATAATCTAGAAGTTTTGCTCCATGCGCGTTCTGCAGTGAGTAAAGTCGAAAAAATAAATATTTGATCGCAATTTTTATTAGTATTGAATTCTGCAAATCTTATTCCGGCAAGCAGAGAATACGCCTCTACGGCAATATCGGACAATCTTTTCAGTTCATATTCGTGTTTGTTAGAGTTTTCTCCATAAAAATCTTCTGTTCCATAAAATTCAAATATTTGATTTATTCGAGCGGAAAGAATTCCAATTATTTCCGACGCGACTTTTGCAGCTTGCCTCAAATCTTTTTTGACTGTAGGAACCTTTGGAAATAGGTAAGCGAGCCTGAATCTCCGCCAATAACTTTTCACAACCGAGTCTATAAAACTAAATCCCTTTCGAGCTTTGCGATTATTGATAATGAATTCTGCTGAATTTTTTCCTCCCATTAGAGACAAAAAAATTCTCAATATATCATCCGAGCCGCTGATGAATCTTACAGACTGAAATAGACCTGAGACAGTATCGAGTGCTGTGCCTTTTTGAAGAGCGCTTGCTCCGCTAAGAAGCATTGCATTATCGAGCGCATTTTTTGCACGCTCACAGCAAAGAAGCCTGCACGCCGTCGCCTCCACAGAGAAGTCACTATCGCTATCCGCGATTGAAGCTGTAAAATCGACGGCAGATTTAATGTCATACAATGCCTGTTCGATTTCTGAAAAGCGTTCTCTCACCATTTCAAACTCAATTAATTTTTTCTTGAATTGAATTTTAGACGAAAGCGATGAGTGAAGTTCGGAAATCACATTTTGAAGAGCGCCTTCCACAAATGCAGAGGCAGTAAGCCGTAGAATTGTAAGTCCGGCTTGAAGTACCGAGTAACCATTGCCCGGTTTACCAAGAATATCATCAGGCAAAATTTTAACAGCATCGAAATTAACGTTTGCAATGCGGGATTTCTCCCAAGATTCATTCAGAGAGACTTTACTTATTTCTATTCCTTTTCTTCCAGCGGGAAGAATAACAGCCGTCAACCGGGACTTTTCTTCTTCATCTTTTCCAAGACCTTTTACAAAAATAATTAGATAATCCGAATCTATGCAATTGGCGATAAAACTTTTTTTGCCGTTTAAAATAAAATGCTCTCCATGCTTAATGACTTTTGCAGTGATCGAGGCGGCATCCGAACCGGCTTCGGGTTCGCTGATGCAATAGCATATTTTTTTTCTTCCGGACGCTATTTCAGGCAGGAATTTCTTAATCTGCTGAGTTGTGCCGGCATATTCAATCATACTAGGACAGACGAATGCTTGAGACAAAAATGCGAGAGTAAATGCTGGAAATTCTTCGGCAATTTTTGAAACGATTTTACACGATGATGCTTTATTCAAACCTGCACCGCCGTATTCAACAGGAATCATCAATCCGCTCAATTCGTAAAGAGATTCGCAATCGCTTTCGCTTTTTATTTTGACAATCTTATCAAGGTTTTCTTTAACTTTTATTTCGTCAATTCGGGAATGAGTTTTAAAAAATTTCCAGTTCGGTTTTCCGAAAAAGAGAGATGCCAAAAAACTCATCTCGGTTAATTTAGTAGGTTCGACATACGTCTGCCAGAACGCCATGCTTTGCCGCGACAAATCAACAATAGATTCGGTTGAGAGAATTTTATTCGACATAAAAGTTAGTTTATCTCATTTAATTTTTGTTAATAAGAGAAAAAATAACGATTGATTGTGATATTAAATTGAACTGAATCGGTTTCTGATAACATCCGTAATAATTCGAGCTTGAATATCCTCTATAATTTTTGTCTTGCCAATTTTCGTAGCCATTACGAAACGATTTTTTCCGTTGACAAATTTCTTATCACGCCAGAAAAAATTCATTATTTCATCAATATTGTGATTTTTTATTCTGACCGGCAAACCAATCTTGATTAGCAGGCTTTCTATTCTTGCGCTCGTGTCCTTTTCTAATATACCCAATTTTACTGCGATGTCATTTGCGCATACCATGCCGAGTGAAATTGCTTCTCCATGTCTGTACGCATATCTAGATGCAGACTCTACCGCATGTCCGATAGTGTGCCCATAATTCAACTGCATTCTTATACCTTTGGTATCAAACTCATCCTTTCTGACAATATCAGCCTTTATTGAATAGGATTGAACTGCAATTTGCTCAATCACTTTCTTATCCAAAGAAAAAACTTTATCGATATTATTCTCGATAAATTCAAAGAATGTTGGAGAGTGAATGACTCCATATTTAACAACTTCTGCAAAGCCGGATTTCATTTCTCTCTTGTTGAGAGTTTTGAGAAGGCTTAGGTCAGCATAAACTAATTTTGGTTGGTGAAATGCTCCGACTATGTTTTTTACGCCATTAAAATCAATTCCTGTTTTTCCGCCGATCCCGCAATCCACAAATGCCAGCAATGTAGTAGGGACTTGAATATAATCAGTTCCTCTTTTAAAAGTTGCCGCAACAAAACCTCCAAGATCTCCAATCACGCCGCCGCCCATATTGATAATAAATATTTTCTTTTCACCGTTGCCGCTAAATTTCAACATCTGCCCCATCAGACGTTGATACGAAGAGAAACTTTTAAATTTTTCTCCATCTGGAACAAGATTTGTTTGGATATTTTTGAAACCTGCGCTTTTCAATCCTTGAACCAAAGGCTTAAGGTAGAGTTTACCTATCGTAGGACTTGTGATTATGAATGCGCTATTGCCCAAATGAAGGGGTTTTATGTGCTGACCAATCTTATGGAGAATATTATGTCCAACAAGAATGTCATAACCTCTTTCACCCTCAATTTTCATCCTTATCTTCTTCAATTTGCATACCTCCATAATGAGCGACCAATATCAATTAGGTATGTTTATTTCATATACCTATTTAATAAGGTATTTCATTTTATAGCACAGAACTAGTTTTTTAATAAATCTTTTCTTATTTTGGCGGCACGATATCCCTCTTCAATAAAACGTTCGGCTTTATCAAAGTCGGACCACTTTAATTCTGATACAAAAGGACGGATCACAACATCTGCTCCTCGTGCTGAGTCTTCAGCAAGTCTGGATTCCATAAACTGAATTGCATTAATGACGACATCAAGAATTTCGGGCACAAAAAAATCCGTATAACCGATCAATTTTTTCCAGAAACTAATTTTTGAATTGTTAATTTCGGTTGGACTAAAATTCGTATCAGATATTGACGGAGGTACAGCGTTTACAGCAACTATTTTTGATACTCCAAGATTTCTTAATGCCGATACAGGTATTGGATCGACAACGGCTCCGTCTATGTATCGATTTTTTCCAATTACATACGGCGGGAACAACCCAGGTATCGATATTGATGCTCGCACTGCATCAAATAATTTTCCGCGATCGAATATTTTCATAGCACCTGAATCTATATCCGCCGCAATTATTCTTATAGGTATGAAAAGATCAAAGAAAGTTTTATTGCCGAATAACTCATTGAGATATTTTTCGGCTCTTTTTCCTCTGACAAGTCCAGGCGAGGGCGGAATCGAAATGTCGCGAATAGGAAACAGCTCTGAATTTCGCAATCCTTTTGCAATTTCTGAAAGGAGATTTGCAGAGCTTCCCATTGCCCATAGAGTTGCTATCAAAGCGCCCATTGAAGTTCCGGAAATATAGTCCGGAACGAAATCAATCTCTTCAAAAAAACGGATAGCGCCGATGTGAGCAAGCCCTCTCGCGGCGCCGCTCGATAATGCAACACCTTTCAATTTATCGGCAATCAATCTAGCAATGCGGCTAACACTTCTATTGTAACTTTCAGAACGTATTTCAGAAAACTCTTCAAGAACTTCAGCGGCAGATGTTTCTAATTGCGATTCGATTTCAGAAATTTTTTCAGCGTTCATTGATGCGCACCGCGTAATAATAATTTTTGATGCTATAGGAATTTCACGCAGTGTTTTTGCAGTTCCTTTTATCTCGTTTGATAACGGTTTTAGCAGCATTAGGCACAGATCTGAATTCTGAAGAAATTTTGTGACGACAGTATTATTTAGAGAAGGCAGATCGATGATGATTCTCTTAAATCTCTGAGACAGAGCTGATAAAAGGGGCGCAATTGAGTCTGCATCGGATTTAATCGCGGAGTCGTGAGAAATTCTCATAACATAGAATCCTGATTCATGCCTTTGAATTGCAGTTAGCAGAGTATCAAGATGAAGTTCGGCGTCTTTCATATCTATTAGCGGTAAAGGCTTCAAAAATCCTAGCTGTTCATCAAAGCGTTTTCTTTCGACTGCAACATTGATAAGCAGAATTTCATCTTTAGTTTCTCTTTTGAGCGATTCCGCAAGGCTCAATGCAAGAATTGTTTTTCCAGCGCCGTCCGCGTATGAATAGATCGATGTGACAGTTTTTGGAAATACTTCAGGCGCTGATGCTATTTCATTAAGACGGTTCGAAATATCTTTGAGTATGAAAGAAGAAAATTCTGTTTGAGAAATAAAGGCGCGCTGAAATATGAATCCGGGAACAGCAAGTATTTTTGAGTCATGCCGAACTGTGACAGATATTAGAGAAGGCGCACCGGTTATGAGACTCAATCTTCCGAACGAACCTCCGCGTTGAATTCTGCCAACGACTTTTCCCTTTCGAAGAATAGAGAGAGTTCCGGAGAGAAGCACAAAGAAATTTTCAGCGCGTTTGCCTTCGTATAAAAAAACAGTTCCGCGTTTATGAGACGAAATCTTTCCTTTCTCAATAAATTCTGTTCTTGACGACAGATTCAATCCGGTGAATGCCTGAAGTTCGAGAAGCGAAGTATCCATAATTATTTATGCAGAGAGATAGCGCCTATCAAGCAGCCTGTATCCGACTGCTTCGGCAATATCGAAATCATTAATTATTTCTCGATTATCGAGATCAGCGATAGTGAGTGCAATGCGAGTTATTTTCTCGGCCGCGCGAGTTGACAATTCCAGTTTGTCCACTGCATTCTCAAGAAGAGTTCGCGCTGATGGTTTAAGTTTGGCGACTGCTCTCAAGGCTTTTCCTGAAATTGAAGCGTTGGTTTTATCTTTCAATTTAGAATAACGAATAAGTTGTCTTTTGCGCGCGGCAGTTACGGTTTCTCTCATTGAAGCTGAGGACTCTCCATCTTCTTTTGCGCTCGTCTCTGCAAACGGCCGGCGGGGAACTTCGAGATGAATATCGATACGATCCAGAAGCGGCCCCGAAATACGCTGATGGTATTTCATGACGGCTGACGGAGCGCATGTGCAAGGCAGTTGCGACCCAAGGTGTCCGCACGGACAGGGATTCATTGCCGCTACCAGCATAAACCTTGTCGGAAATTTTGAACTTCCTCTTGCTCGTGTGACGGTCACATATCCGTCTTCCAGCGGCTGACGAAGAGCTTCGAGAAGCTCTCTGCGGAATTCAGGAAATTCGTCCAAAAAAAGTATTCCACGATGTGCAATGGATATTTCGCCCGGACGAAGCGGGTTGCCTCCTCCGATAAGTCCGACTGAAGAGATGGAATGATGCGGTGCGCGGAATGAAGGCCGCATGGAAATAACTCCATCTTTGGTAAGCCCAGCTGATGAATGAACACGAAGCATCTCGATTGCTTCATCGAAAGTTAGGTTCGGAAGGATACTCGGAATTCTTCGTGAGATCATTGTCTTCCCTGATCCTGGCGGCCCTATCATCAAAATATTATGCCCGCCCGCGGCGGCAATAAGAACTGCACGCCGCTGAGACTCAAGTCCCCGCACCTCTGAAAAATCAAATTCATTTTTTTCTTCTTCAACGAACTCGGTCGGTTCAACCGGTTTCCCGCCGTCTTTTAAAATCGAAATTGCTTCAGAAAGAGTTTTAGCTGCAAATACATCCACATCGTGACATAGTGCGGCTTCTCTGGCGTTTTCAAACGGAAGTATCATCTTTGAAATTTTTCGTTCTCTGGCGAGGATAGAATAATTCAGCGCGCCGCGAATAGGCCTAACTGTGCCGTCAAGAGATAGTTCTCCAAGTATCAGCCATCCTTTGAGAGAATCAGGAATGACTTCTCCTGATGCTGCAAGAATTCCGAGTGCTATCGGAAGATCGAGCGCAGAGCCTTCCTTTTTTATATCCGCAGGAGCAAGATTAACTGTTATTCGTCGACGCGACCAGTCGAACCCTGAACGCCGAATCGCGGCTCGAACCCTCTCCTCCGATTCTTTTACGCTTGGGGAAGGCAGTCCAACAAGTTTTATTCCGGGTAGTCCTCTTCCTATATCCACCTCGACATCGATATTTACCGCTTCTATTCCATTCAAGACAGCGGCATAACATCGGGCAATACCGGAAGAAGTCAAGCACGTCTCCTCATTGTGATTTTGTCAATGTCCTGAATGCGTCGAGATACGCTTTGTTGGCTCCGTTTAAATCACCGCTTTTTAACTTCGCATCAGCATAAAACATTTTTGCTTCGTAATCATCGGGTCTCAAAATAATTGCCTCTCCGAGCAGACGAATCGCATCATCAAACCTTCCTGCTCTGAGATAAGATTCTCCGATGTTGCGGTAGTACCAAAAGAGCGCGTCGCGGTCTTTCATGCGTTCGAGATCGGCCGGCGCCAATATTGAAATAGTTGCAAGTGAGTCGGAAGACAGATTTGAATCGTCATCAGGCGTCTGTTTGTTCAAGTCGTAAGCGTAATATCTTGTCGGCGGATTTTCGAGCCAGCGATAAATTCTTTGCGGAACTCTGTCGACAAGAGACGCCTCGAAACGCTCTGCCCACTGAACTACACCGGTTCTTGCGTCAATCAAACGAACATACAGACGCATGATGGATTCTCTCCGAAGCATCTTTTCATTGTCTTGCGGCTGTTCGCTGAGATCAACGCGCAAAGTTTTTTCTACAATCTTGTATCCTAGAATCTGGTCCGCAGAAGGAATTTTAGCTTCAGGCGGATTAGAGAGATCACGAATCAGCATTTGATTGGTAACTCCATCTTTATTTTCCGTTACCATCATTGCGGCGTCTGAAAAAGTTTTCATTCGAGCGTCGTAAAGAAACGGGCGTTCGCGACCTCCGTGTGAGGTGAGAAGATCGAGCGTTATAGAATCGCCTCGCGCGGCTTCATTTGCAATTCTGACTAGAAGATGATCTTCGCGTTCAGCAACAACGCGACCTTTGCTTGCAAGTTCCGCAATGATTGCGTCTTCGACAAGAGCGCGCAGAGAATCGTCTCCATCGCCGGAAAGATTTACGACTGCAATAGATTTGTTGGAACGCATTCCCGGAAGATTTGCTATGCCTCGAACTGTGCGTATTGTTGTCTGCCTCAATAAATCGTCATTGTTAGGGTAACAATAATAAGGCTTCATCGGAACTAAAGAAATATTTACGCGAGTTGTTTGATTAGCGAAGACGCTGTAGCGTTCTTCGATTGCTTCATATCCGTCTTTTTCAGCTTTGACAAAATATGTGCCCGGAGACATATCCGAGATAGCGACCGGTGTTCCGTCTTGTTTTGTGGAACCAATTATTTTTTCGTTGAGATAAAGTCTGACACCATTCTGACGAGTGTGAATTTCCATTGAGCCGATCGGTATGTATGGCGGCTGCGGGGGAATAGGAGCCAGATCAGCCATAACAGGAACATCTCGATTAATTATGGCTTTTACAGTTCGTTCCCAAGGATTAAAACCTTCTCGTAAAACACGAATTGAATGTTCGCCGCCTTGCACCTCGATCTTTACAGGTGTGACTTCGTTAACGGTTCGAGCGACAAATTGATTGTCTAAGTAAACCTCTGAACCTCCGGGTCTGGAATAAATCGAGAATCGAGCGGGCGTGCATGAGGTAAAAAGAATTATAATAGCTGATGAAAATAAAAATCGAATCAGAAAATTTGGCCGAGAAGAATTATCATAACGTTTCAAATTCATACCTATACAATACGAAAGCCAGAAAAAATCTCAATCAAAAGTTTTGAAAAGAAGTTTCTTTTTATTTTCTGGAAGTTTTGGTGCGAAGTAAAATATCTATCGAATATTTTTAAGTTTTTCGAGCAATTCAGGAACATTTATTGTTGCTATTTGATAAACAATTCGCAAGTCAATACCGAAATATTCATGAACGACAATATTACGAAAAGCGATAATGTCAGCCCATTTGATGTTATGATATTTTTTTCGAATATCTTCAGATAAGCGATTTGCCGCTTCACCGATGACTTGGAAGTTGTATAGAATTGCATGAACTGTGCGAGTATCAGCGGTGAAATTATCGAATGAACTGTTACCCTTGTATTTGATAATCAAATTGCATGCCTCACGTATATCATCTAATAAAACTATTGGATCACGCAAGGACAAGGATCATATCCTTTTCAATATAAGGACGAATACGAGGTTTTATGCCGGTCTCAGTGACAACATCGACACGGTTCTTCAAAATATTTTCCAATAAGCGGTTTAGCTGTAAATATGCCTCGAAATAATTGCCATTCTGCACAGTTTCAGAAAATCGTACAAGAACATCTATATCGCTGTCTGGCATTGAATTGCCTCGCGCTGTTGAACCGAAAATATGTAATTGTTCAACTCCGAGTTCTTGAATTTCTTTTTTGTTTTTTAGAATAATTTCGATAACTTCTTCGCATTTTGAAACTTTCATACATATACAATACGAAAGCCAGAAAAAATCTCAATCAAAAGTTTTATTTCTTTCAACGCGCGCGCTGGCGCTTCTTTGACGCGCGTTGCGCATTTCACACACGTCATACCTTTTATTTCAAGAACGATAGTGGGCATAATTACAATAAATTACTTTTCAAAAAATATTATACTTTAAATTCTGTGCAGTGCCGTACTCTTTATTGTCACCCATAATTCTTTGTTTACTTCAATCTTAAGTTCTGCCGCGGATTTTTTTGTTATCATTGAAGTAAGTTTTACTCCGACATCGATTTGAACGTATACAGCAGAAGGAGCTTCTTCGATATTAATAATTCTCCCTTTCAAAGAGTTTCTGGCGCTGGAATTCATTCTCTCAACGGAAACAATAATGCTGTCAGGATTCACTGTATAGACGGCGTTTCCGCAATATTTATTCTGCGGAATTTCGAATTTAACATTTTCAACTTGAAAAAATTGTTCGCCATCAATATTAACCATTTTTCCGTGCAATACGTTTCTGTGTCCGATAAACATGGCGGTTTCAGCATCGACAGGCGCTGAAAAAATTTCTTCCACTCTTCCAACTTGCTTCAATTTTCCATTGAAAAGAATTCCGATTCTGTCAGCGAGCGCCGCGGCTTCTTCGAAATCGTGAGTCACATGAATAAAAGTTGTTCTCTTTATCTCGTTGATTTCTGAAAGCAGATTTCTGATTTCTCTTCGTGTTGAAGGGTCTAGAGAACCTAAAGGCTCGTCGAGAAGAAGAATTTCGGGTTCACACATTAGAGCACGAGCAATCGCAACCCGCTGAGCCTCACCGCCCGAAAGAGTAGAAGGCTTTCTCTCAAAAAGTTGAGAAATATTCAGCCTTTTCGCAATTTCATCGACTAAATTTTTTTCCGCTCGAACTGAATACAAAATATTATCTTTTACGTTGAGGTGCGGAAACAGATCCACATTTTGAGTGACCAACGCGATTCTCCTCTTTTCAGGAGGTTGTTTATTCACACAATTGCCATGAATGTTTATTGAACCACTCTCTAATTCTATGAATCCGGCTATGAGATTTAAAGTCAAGCTCTTCCCGGAACCTGTAGGACCAAGCAGAACAAAATATTCTCCTCTTTCGATCATAAGCTCGATTATCCCCAACTGAAAAGCTCCTGCTCGATATTTAATATTTTTAAGTTCTAACATTTTCGACGTCTCGTAAAATAAAAGAGCGACATAAATATTAGAGAGCAGATAAAGAGCATTATGACCGCAACGGGTCGGGCATAATCGAGTCCGAATGAAGTGAAACGCTCATAGATGAGAACCGGAGCAATCATTGGATGGTAGGCGATGATGATTACTGCTCCGAATTCGCTTATGCCGCGCGCCCACATCATTATCATTCCGGAAATTATGCCGCGAGTTGCCAGCGGAAGGGTTATTCTGAAGAATGAGCGAAAAGGGCCGTCTCCGCATGCGCGCGCCATTTGCTCGAGGGGAGCGGCGACGGAACGAAATGCTTCTACGGCTGAATTGTAAAGAAACGGGACGGATACGAATGTCATAGCGGCGGAAATTCCGACAACGCTTCCCATGAAAGATACTCCGGTAATCGACTCTAATTTTTGGGATCCGAAGACTGAAAGCAATGCGATGCCTGCGGCGGAATGTGGAATAATTATCGGGACCTGCATTCCTGCCTCTATTAACTCGAATGCAATATTTTTTTTTCTCGCTGTCAAATATGCTAGAGGAATTCCCGTGATGGTTCCGAAGACTGTTGCGATCAGTGCCGACCAGAATGTGACTGCAATCGACTCTATGACTTCTTTTTCAGTTAGAGTTTTTAATATTTCTGAAGGAGTAGTTCCGATTGTTATCGACGCAAGAGGCAGAATTAAAAATAGGAGTATAATAACTCCCAAGAGAGCTGATAAAGATTCAAAGAGCGGAGATTTCACGCTATCGCTCTTACGGAGTTGCCCAAAAAGTGTTTACATTTGTCACGGCTTTTTTTCTCCAATAACAATCGGCGGAGATATAAAGTTTTGACCTGATTCTTTAAAAATATTTTTTCCTCTTTCGCTGAATATAAATTTGAGAAGCAGTTCGGCTCCATCTTTGTTCGCCGCATTTTTTGGAATTGTGACTCCATAAACAATAGGAGAACCGTGAAGAGTATTTGATTCACCCGGCGCTTTTCCTGAAATTTCAATTTCAGATTTAGAATAAATCTCCGAGTCAGCAGGATCTCCGAGATTAATCTCTGCAGGAAGCTGAATAAATTTCAAATCGTGTTGAACTGCGACACTTCGATAGATGAAGATGCAATCGATGGAGCCGGCATCTAGCAATGCGAGAAGATCGACTACTTTTGGACGAATATTTTTCTCTCCTATACTCTCGATCATTTTTTTAGAAAGATTTGGCATTTTATAATAACGTTCTGCAAGCTGAAAGAGCATAAGTGTTCTATAACCGCACGGATCAAGATTTGGGTCAGCGCGGCCCACTTGCAATTCATGTGAAAGAATTGCGTGATACCAATTATTTTCGTTTATATTTTTATATTTTGCTGAATTTTTTCCGAATGCCAGAACCATTTCATTGCCGGCAAAACCTAAAGCCCATTCAGCGTGAAGAGGCATTAGAATTTTTTGAATGATTTCAATATCGGCAGATAAGAATAGATCGCAACGTCGGCCAAGCTCAGAGATTTTGCGCGCAGACTCGACGCTTCCCGCGGATTCGAGCAATAAATCAATTTGCGGATACTTCGCTTCAAACTCTTTTTCGATCATCTTTAGAGGATATGAAAGAGAACCCGCATGAAATACGACTATTTTTGTTTTTTCGTTTTGCTTTCCGCAAGAGACAAAAAGGAAAAAAAGAAGTGACACGACTCCTAGTTTTCGAATCATCAGTTTCACCATTACTAGCCTCCGAATTACTATCCTCCGACGAGTGTTGGAATAATTTCTATAGTTTCCGCATCTCCGATTGTTTCAAACAACTCACGCCTCAAACCGTGAATCATCACCTGCATGATTTCACTTTTTGGAATTCCAAGTCGCCCCGTCAGCTCTTCAACTTTTGACGTTGGATCAACTTCTAATTCTACTGTCTCTTCACCGTTATAGTAATGCCTCAAACCACCGAGTAAAGAAACTTTGACTTTCACTTTCTGAATTCTGCAAGTTCGAGTTCGATTAACTTTTCATTCTCAGGAATTCCGAGCTCGCTCCAACCGCGTAATTTGTAATATTCATGAAGCATCCAGCCGAGATTTGCAACTACTCCAGCCGCTTTTCCGTCAGGCTTGGCTCCGGAATACATTCGCGGAGGAAGTATGTCGTCTTTTCTGCTTATGCCATGGCGAATATTAAATAGTCGCTTCAGATTAAATATTCGCTCTCCGGTCTTCATTACTTCTTCGCGGGAAATATCCCAGCCGGTAACTGCTCGGCACCACTCTGAAATAATAGTCGGACCAACTTGACCGACGAATAGAAATTTGCAAAGCCCCATCGGATTGAAGACAGAAAAATAATTCTGCATGGTGACTACGATTGGAGGTTTATCATCGGAGCGATGAGGATCAGGAGGCGAAGTGAATCCTAAGTCGGGTGCGGGAATACCTCTATCCAGAAAATATGTCAAGCCTTCGAGATGACAGCCTCCACGCACTGCAGTGGCGTAATTCAATGACATGCTGACATGACCGCGCGGATCATGTGCTGGGATTTCGAGACCTTTTACTTCGACAGCTAACTCTTCCGAATTTCTTCCAATAATTTGAGCGGCCTTCCTGACACCGTTAGCTAGTATATCTCCGAAGCCCTCTCGGTTTCCGATGAGATGAATCATCTTGATAACTGCCGCGCCGCCCCACTCGATTTTTACTCCGCCTGTATCTTTCTCCGAAATTATTCCGCGTTCGAATGCTTCCATCGAGAAGGAGATTACATGTCCGGTCGATATAGCATCTAATCCGTACATATTGCAGAGATGGTTAGCTTCGATGAGAGCTTCAGGATCGTCATTCAGGCAATTTGAGCCAAGCATTGCGATATTTTCATATTCGGGACCATGTCCGATTTCATTGTGGTCGGGAATCTTATAAATTTTACCGCATCGAATAGGACATGCGTAACAGGCGTAATGGTGATCAAGATGTTCGGGCTGCATAGTTTGCCCGGCGATTTTTTTTGCGCCTTCTTTCCAGCTTCCTAACTGCCAGTTCTTGATTGGAAGATCTCCGAACATCTCAACTGCTTCCACTCCTCCGGATGTTCCGAAGTCATGAAGTCCTTTAGTGCTTTCGCGTATCGGTCCAGCTTGTTCCTTCAGCAATTTCGACATCAAATCTTTACGAGCTATAGGAACTTTTTTAGTTCCGCGAACGGCAATGGCTTTTAGATTCTTTGAGCCCATGACTGCGCCGATGCCGCCTCGCGCCGCCATTCGATAATTTGGAGGATCGAATGCTATTGCCGCGATGGCTGAAAGTTTTTCTCCGGCCTGTCCTATAATTCCGTAAAGAAATCCTTCTCCAACTCCTTTATCGAGCTTCTCGGCGGTCTTTTCCGTATCGAGCCCCCACAGACTCGATGCGTCTCGAAAAGAAACTTCTCCGTCGTCTATCACAAGATATACAGGTTTTTCCGCTCTGCCTGAAAATACGATTCCGTCGTAGCCTGTGGAACGAAACGCTTGAGGCCAATGACCTCCAACTGTCGCTTCATTCCAGATTCCTGTTGCAACTTGCTTAGCGACTACAGAAAGTTTAGTTGATGCAGGCAAAGCTGTTGAAACGAAAAGACCGGTCATAAAGATCAAAGGTGCTTCTGGAGAAAGAGGATCAAGCCTTTCGATGTCAGGCCATTCCATCATAATTTTTGCAGAAAGCCCTGAACCCAAATAATATTTTCTCGCTTCCTCTTCGGAAAAATATTTTTCCCCAATCTTTTGAGTATTCAAATCAATAGTTAAAAGTTTTCCAAAAAAACCGTCTGACATATGACCTCCATACTTCTATTTTAGCGTTAAATTCATTAAGTTTAAACTATAATTTTTTATCCACAGAACTGGTGCTTATACCACATTTGAAAGATGAGGAGCGTATTTTTGAGTTTATTGTTGAGTATCTCTTTTTCATCCTGCGAAATTATTTTGGAAAAAGATTCCGGATCGAATACCCCCTGATTCTTTACAAAAATAGGATCAAAGTATTCAACTGACATCGAGCTGTAGTCGGTTCCAAAGCATTGCTCGGTTGGAATGTAAAAGGCTTTCTTTGCGCGCCAAGCAATATCGCGGCCGATATATCGCTCGGCAACCTTTCTCAAAAGATATTTTGATCTGAAGCGTCTGATCTTTTGCTTGTCTTCCAGCCCAGCCGCAAATTCTACAATTCTATGATCCAAATACGGAACTCTTCCTTCAAGCGAATTTGCCATTGTGAGTGTATCTTGCTTACAAAGTGTGTAATCCGGCAACCACGCCCTTCGTTCGACAGAAAGTATTCTATTCAAAATAGAATGCTCAGCTTGATTCAATCTGCCGAAGACAGGAGGATATTGATTGGAAGTTCTTCCAAGAAGAGACATAAGATCTTTGTCAGGACAGAATGAAGCGAACAACAGGTAAGCGTCTTTTGGACGTTGAGCCAATTGCAGTAGCCGCTCCAGTTTTTCTTTTCCTTTCTTTCCGAGTTCTGCCGGATACGGAAAGATCGATGATAGTGCGCGCACAGGTAAGCGGCTGATGATTTTAGCTCCATTGATAAACCAGCCTGGATTTCTCCGTGAATACTCATTCAGATAATGAAGAGCGTAATGATGCAGATAACCGCCCCAGACCTCGTCAGCGCCTTCGCCGGTCATAACAACTTTAGCTTCGCGGGAGACTGATTCCGCAAGCGTATGCGTTGGAAGAATGATTACGTCTCCGACAGGCTCGTCCATTCTTCCGACAACTCGAGGCAAGTCTTTGTAAGCATCCTTTTCGACATAGATATCTCTATGAGGAATTCCAAGCCTTGCAGAAAATTCTTTGGCAGTTTTGTTTTCGTCAATCGATAAGTGAAATCCGATGGAATATGCTCGATAGACCTGCCCGAACTCTGACATAAGCCTGACGATGAGCGACGAGTCCAGACCTCCGGAGAGAAAGGCGGAAACAGGCACATCGCTTCGCATTCTGATTTTAACCGAATCGAGCAAAAGTTCCTCAAAGCGGTCGATACTTTCATTGTCGCTGAGCTGAATTGAAGAGATGTTATCAATATTCCAATATGCTTCTATTTTTGGTTTCAAATCACCTTGAGTGATCGAAATCATGTGACCGGGAAGTAATTTTTTTATTCCATCGAAGATTGAATTAGGGCCTGGAACATATCTGAACCGCAAAAATGAAGCGAGAGAATTATTATTTATTTTTTTTTCCACATATCCGCTTTCAAAGAGCGCTTTAGGTTCTGAAGCAAATATCAGGCCGTCTTCGTTGTAATGGTAATATAGAGGTCTTATTCCGAGACGGTCTCTGACAAGAAAAAGTTTTCTGAGATTTAAATCGTAAAGAGCAATCGCAAAACAGCCGTTTAATTTTTCCGGGAACGATTCTTTTTCTTCTTCGTAAAGATGAAGAATTGTTTCAGTGTCGGAATTGGTCGAGAATTTGTGGCCTTTACGTTTTAATTCTTCTCTGAGCTCGATATAGTTGTATATCTCGCCGTTGAATACGACGACGACTGAATTGTCTTCGTTATAGATTGGCTGAGCTCCGCCTTCGAGATCGATGATAGAGAGCCTGCGGTGGCCAAGAGCAATCGAGTGAGAAGGTTCAAGAAAAATTCCTTTGTCGTCCGGCCCGCGATGAGAAAGAGAATCGGTCATAGCTCCAATTCTCTCTCTGTCAAATTTTCCAAACAAACCGCAAATGCCGCACATAAATTCGCTCCGATAAAAAGTAATTTTAAATATTAGCACATAGACTTAAGAAAGTGGATATCAATAATGATTTTATCTTTTCCTTGCGAAAAGAAAAAAAAAGAATATCTTTTGAAATCAAAATAATTAATAAGTGGAGTAAATGAGATGGTTCACAAAAAACTTCTAAGTTGGGTTGAGGAGATTAAGAATCTTTGCGGACCCGAACAGGTTGTTTGGTGCGACGGAAGCGAAGCTGAATACGGCCGCATAATGAACAAAATGGTTGAAGATGGAATGGCTGTAAAACTCAATCAGGCAAAACGTCCGAACTCGTTTCTCTTTAGAAGCGATTCTTCCGATGTGGCCAGAGTTGAAAACAGAACCTTTATTTCGTCAAAGAATAAGGATGAAGCAGGCCCTACGAATAATTGGATTGCGCCTGACGAATTAAAAAAGACTATGTCAGATTTATATCGGAACTGCATGCGCGGCAGAACTATGTTTGTAATACCATTTTCTATGGGACCAATCGGTTCGCCACTTTCAAAGATAGGAATTGAAATAACTGACTCTCCCTATGTAGTTGTTAACATGAGATTGATGACAAGGATAGGTTCTAAAGTGCTTGAGGCTCTTGGCGATGCCGGCGAATTTGTTAAATGCCTTCATTCAGTAGGAGCTCCGCTTGAAAAGGGACAAAAGGATTCAACGTGGCCGTGCGCTCCAATCGAGAAGAAATATATCAGCCACTTTCCTGATGATAGATTGATTTGGTCATACGGCTCGGGCTATGGCGGAAATGCTTTGCTTGGAAAAAAGTGTTTTGCTTTGCGCATCGCATCGGTTCAAGCAAGAGACGAAGGCTGGATGGCAGAGCACATGCTGATTTTAGGAATAACTAATCCCGAAGGAAAAAAGAAATATTTTGTTGCGGCATTTCCATCCGCATGCGGAAAGACAAATCTTGCTATGCTGATTCCAAAGATTCCGGGCTGGAAAGTGGAATGCGTCGGCGACGACATTGCATGGATGAAATTTGGATCCGACGGAAGGCTCTATGCAGTAAATCCTGAAGCAGGATTTTTTGGAGTCGCGCCGGGAACATCTATGGGAAGCAATCCGAATGCAATGATGTCTATCTCGAAAAATTCGATCTTTACAAATACGGCTTTAACTGAAGATAACGATGTGTGGTGGGAAGGAATCGGATATGACGCGCCGAA